>JBAWCO010000144.1:0-3110 GCA_049590315.1 Occallatibacter sp.
GTCCAAGACGAGGAAAACCTATGATGCGGGCGTTGTATACGGCGGCAAGCGGGATGAGCGCGCTGCAGATGAACCTGGACACGATTGCCAACAACCTGGCCAATTCCTCGACCACCGGGTTTCGCCAGTTGCGGCTGGAGTTTCAGGATATGGTCTACCAGAACCTGGTGACCCCGGGCGCGGCGCAGAGCCAGTCCACAGTGTCCGCAGGACTTCAGGTGGGGTTGGGCACCAAATCGGCGGCGACCGAAGTAATCATGACCCAAGGGTCGCTGAACCAGACCTCCAATCCACTGGACGTGGCCATCGAGGGCAGCGGATTCTTCCAGGTGCAACGGCCCGACGGGAGCATTGCCTATACCCGCGCCGGACAGTTCCAACTGAACAGCCAGGGAACGCTTTGCACCACCGACGGCGACCCGGTGATCCCGACCATCACCATTCCCGCCAATGCGACGGCGGTCACTATTACCCAATATGGCGTGGTCAATGCTACCTTGCCGGGGCAGACAAATCCATCCCAGTTGGGCCAGCTTCAATTGGCCACGTTTCCCAATCCTGGAGGCTTGGAGAGTATGGGCTCGAACCTGCTTCAGGCAACCCTGAACTCCGGCAATCCGGTTACCGGCAATCCCGGTGGGACGGAGGGATTGGGAACCCTGCAACAGGGATACCTGGAGAACTCAAACGTAGACGTGGTCACCATGTTTGTGCAGATGGTGCTGGCGCAGCGGGCTTATGAATCGAATTCAAAGGTGATCAAAGCGGCCGACGATATGTATTCCCAGGTCAATAACATGACTCGTTGAAGTGCGCATTTGGATTAAGGGTTTGGCAGAAAGCGAATTGAGCGACGGAGAAGCGATGAAAATGGGACTGAATTTTGGGTGGGGCATCTCGATGCTGACTCTGGCAGCCGTACCGTGGAGCCTGGGACAGACGGCGAAGCCTGATGAGACGACTGGACGCGCGCTCGTTTCGTCGCCGCAGCCAGGTCACGTCCCCGTTGCCGGCCAGATCGAGGTCGCGACCAGCGGCGAAATCTTCCGCGAGATCAACGATCCAAAGGACGGAACGCGCTGGCTTCTTTCGCGCGATGTGAACCACCCGGGGGGACCCGGAGTTCTAGCACTGGCCGAAAGGGTGGCCGGCCCAGTCCAACGTCTCGCAACAGGAGCTCTACCGGCTCAGGCTATCCTCGCCCCGATCATCCATGCGGGCGATCGGCTCATTCTTGAAGAGCATTCCGCAGCGGTTGATTCAAGATTGGAGGCCATTGCAATGGCCCCGGGAGCTTTGGGCTCTGTTTTCCCAGCGCGATTGAGCATTGGGGGCAAAGTTGTTCGGGCACGCGCATTGGCGGCGGGGCGCGCGGTTCTCGAACCGGAGTCAGGTGGATGGCAATGAGATCGACAGACTTCAGATCTACAGTCCTTCTAGGGGCTCTGGTTTTGTGGGGCGCACTGATGCCCATGATTTCCGCTTATGCCGCGGACAAGCGTATACCGCTCCTTCCGGCTGCCAAACCGACGCCGCCCGAAGAGGCTCTGCACGCCTACATTGAGCGAGTGCGGGCCCAGCAGGCGGCTGAGGTGCGGACGGTCGGATCGATCTGGAGTTCTGAGGGTCGGCTGGTGCGGCTGGGCACGGATGCCAAAGCTGCACGGCTGCATGACGTGGTCTCGATTGTGGTCACCGAGAGCCTGGCGGCCTCAACGGACGGCCAGGTCAAGAATTCACGGGCCTCGAATGCCAATTCCGCGCTGACTTCGCTTTTTGGTGCTCTCAAGGCGTCGAACGCACTGCAGAATCTGGTCGGCATGAACGCGAGTTCGGGGCTTACGGCGCAAGGACAAAGCACCACCAACTCCAGTCTTGCGACCACCTTCGGCGGTGAGGTAGTGGACGTTCTGCCCAACGGGATGCTTGTTGTGCAAGCGACACGGGAGCTCACCTTTTCGCAGCAGACGCAGTTGATCAAGCTGCGCGGGCTGGTGCGCCCGGAAGATGTGAGTTCGCAGAACCAGGTAATGTCGACGGCCATGACCGACCTTGAACTGGAAGTGACCGGCAAAGGCATCGTCAATGACTCGACGTACAGGCAGAACCCGCTGGTGCGCTTTCTTGAGAAGCTGCTGATCTTCTAAAGACAGGCTTCGGAGATCTGGAATCAGGAATGCAGATGTGTGATCGAAATGCAGTGCCACAACCGAAAGGGAATTCGATGCTCAGGCGATTTGGGGGAGCCCTTTGCGGGCTGGCGGTGATTTCTGCGTTGCTGATGGGCCAATCGGCACCTGCCGAGGCACTGCCGCAGTTGGCGCGGATCAAGGACGTGGCAACGATCGAAGGGATACGCGACAACCAGCTTGTGGGTTATGGGCTGGTGGTGGGATTGCATGGGACCGGGGACAGTTCGCAGACGGTGTTTCCGGCGCAGACTCTGATCTCGGCGCTGGAGCGGATGGGCATCACCGTGCCGCAAACCGGGTCGAATAGCGCCAGCAACATGCAGGTCAAGAACATGGCAGGAGTCTTCGTGGTGGCCACGCTGCCTCCTTTCAGCCGGCCGGGGTACAAGATGGACATCACTGTCTCTTCTGCCGGAGATGCACGCACGCTCGAAGGCGGCATTCTGTTGATGACACCGCTCTACGGGCCGGACGGACAGGTTTACGCCCAGGCCCAGGGAGCATTGGTACTGGGTGGGTACATGGCGACTTCCGGAGGCAACAGCAAACAGGTCAACCACCCAACCACCGCGCGGATTCCCGGCGGCGCGCTGGTAGAGCGGCCGGTATCCTTCGAGCTCAAGCAGATGCACACCGTCAGCGTGGTGCTGAACGATGCCGACTTCCATACCGCCGAGCGGATGGCGGCGGCCATCAATCGAGAGCTGGGCAAGCCCTGTGCGCATGCGGTGGACAGTCGGCGGGTCGAAGTCGCCGTAGCTCCGGAGGAAGACATGGCGGCGTTGCTCGACCGAGTGGAAGCTGTCGAGGTGGAGGTTTTCCCGCGGGCTCGCGTGGTGGTGAATGAACGCACGGGGACGGTGGTGATTGGGGGCACGGTTCGCCTGCAACCAGTCTCGATCCTGCATGGAGGCCTTT
>JBAWCO010000145.1:0-2567 GCA_049590315.1 Occallatibacter sp.
CAGCCACTCAAGCTCACGCCCTCCGCTCTCGCCACGATTGCCGCCCCGCTCGAAGGCCACAATGTGCTCGCCACTCATGTCTCTGTCCCTGTGGCGCAAGACATCGCGGTCATCAACAAAACCAGCAATAACCTGCACGCCGAACTGCTCCTGCGCCTGCTCGGCAAGCTCCACGGCGCCGACGGCAGCTTTGCCCAGGGCACCCGCGTTGTGCGCCAGTTCCTCATCGGAGCCGGTGTAGACGACGCCGACTTCTTCTTCTACGACGGCTCCGGCATGAGCAACGATGACCGCATGGCTCCGCGCGCCTTCACCCAACTGCTGGCCTACGCATCCCGCCAGCCATGGGGCGCCGCCTGGCGCGAGACCCTGCCCGTTGCCGGAGTGGATGGCACGCTCATCAACCGCTTCAAGGCCTCCCCGCTGAAAGGCCGTCTCTGGGCCAAGACCGGCACGCACAACGAGGCAAACTCCCTTTCCGGCTACCTCACCACCGCCAGCGGCAAGACTCTGGCCTTTTCCATTCTCGTCAACGGCCACCGCCCGGGCAGCGACACCGAACTCCAGGCCATCGACCGAATAGCCGAAGCCATCGCCGCCACCAACTAATGGATTCCGGAGCAATTCTCTGGGTGCCCACCCTCGCCGCGTATTTGTTTTTGCGGCTAGGGTGGGATACGAAGATCCCCAATCGCAAAGTAGCAACAATGCTTCCACCTTGTATCATCAGAGCCAGATGCGCACGCGTTCCCTGCTCTTTTCCCTTGCCGTACTCACCCCCGCCCTGGCCTTGGCCACATTCCTGGCCTCAGCGCTGGCCGGCTGCCGTTCGCTGCCTCCCTCCAAGCCCGAAGCGCTCTGGAGCATCGAGGAGGCCCGCGGCGCCCAAGTCTTTCATCAAGCCTGCGCCAAGTGCCACTACCCCACCACTACCAAGGGGCTGAAAGGCCCCGGCCTCCAGGCCATCACCAAGATCAAGTCCATGCCCTCCGGCGCACCGCCCACCGACGAGCGGCTTACTTATACAATCGTTCACGGACGGGGAATGATGCCCGCGACTCAACTCACCGACGACCAGCTCAGCGATCTGCTCGCCTACCTGCACGCCCTGTGAACACCCCCCTTTCGAAGCTTTGAAGAGTAAAGGCTTCAGCCGACGGGTTCGCGAACGTAAGAGGTCAGCATGAACGGGATCAACAAACCAGACGTAGAGCCATCGACCCAGCGGTCAACCCGCGAACTGCTCCAGGTCCCCGGCCTCGTGGCGATCAGCCTCTACATGATGATCATTGCGGTAATCAACATCCTGGGTGTGGTCGGCGGACAACTCCGGCCTGCATTGCTGATCTTCTCAGCACTCTTCATCGCGGCAGGCCTGGGCCTGCTGATGCTGCTGCGCTGGGCCTGGGCGCTCGCTCTGGCCGCCATCGTTCTGCTCGCAGCGCTTTACATCTTTAAGTTCGCCGTCGGCCACGACTTCCCCTACGCAATCCAGGGCCTGCTCAACCTGGTCTTCTTCCTCTATCTTGTCCGCACCGAAGTCCGCGAAAAGCTCCGCTGAAGATTCGCCGTCAATCGAGAATGATCCCTCGCGTCACCGGGAAACTGAGCCTCGATCCCGAAGCATAAGGAACGGTCGTTCGACGCACAGATAGAGCATTGCCGCAACCATCAAGCAAGAGATCCCATAAACGACAAGCCACTGAATCAGGTTTGCCTGTGCGATGGCGGGAAAACAGCGATCTACGAGATGGATCAATTCCTTGTGCGTAAGGTACAAGCTATAGGCAAAAGTTGCGATCAGCTTTGCACCCGGAACTTTGATCCTACTGAGAAGACCATTGTCGCTCAGCGCCGACGCCACAAGAAGTCCCAGACCAAGTGCCAGCAAAGGAAATCCGACCACGGTCCCGAAAGCGGAGGCGCCCGTAGCGGAAACCCAGCGATCTTTGAAAAGCCAGATTGCAACGCCAATCATGCAAATGCCCAAGCACAGGAGCATGTGCCCCTTCTTTGCCAACGCACTCCACCAAACTGGTCGAAAGGTTTTTATCAGAGCGAGCGTCACGCCCGCCAGCAGACCATCGAGGCGGCTGTAGGTGGGGTAATAAATTCGCTCGATGTACTCGATGCCAAAGGACTGACCGCCGCTGGCCAGTGGACGGAGCGTATGAAAGAGAATGAAGGCTCGAACACAGACTCCAAACAGCACTAAGCCGCTCATCAGCGCCGTTGTCTTCCAGACCGAGGGTTTGCGCATCGCAAAAAGAACAACGAGTGGCAGAAATTGATAAAAGTGTTCCTCGATGCAAAGAGACCAGACATGCGAAAAGGCTTGGTCAGTTCGATAATCAACGAAGAGGTTCTGGGTGAAAGTGAGCAACTGCCAAAGCGGCGGAAGGCTTGGCGACTCGCGCCAGGCCGGCAAAAGAACGTAAACAGCCAACACCGCCAAATAGGCAGGCATTACACGATAAAGCCTGTTTCGATAGAAGCTCCACAACCGCGGGCGTTTGTTCCGCAGATACGGTCGCAAAAGCTGTGAACCAATCAAGTACCCGCTGAGA
>JBAWCO010000146.1:0-3621 GCA_049590315.1 Occallatibacter sp.
GGATCAACGGTGCTCCGCCAATCAGTGAACCGGTATTCGATTCATAGCTCGTGCCGTGTTCCCAGAACAGACCGTAGCCTGCGCGGATTGAAGTCCGGCCATCGCCGAACGGATCCCAGGCAAATCCAAAACGAGGGGCGGGATTGAAGAGATGGCTCTGCATGCAACTGGACGGGACGTTGCCCGCTCCACAATGCACAAGGCCGTTGGTGATCACCGGATTCAGATTACTCAAGCTGTACGGTCCCGAGCGGCTTAGAGGAACGGGATCGAGGTTTCCTGACGAATCTGCGATATTCTGCACGAGAAACCCGTTGGTCTGATCAACATGGACGGATGCACCAAGAGACTGATTGTACGCTTGCGGTTCCCAATTGTAGGCAGTGCTCTTGGCGTTGTACCACGTGCCAAACAGACTCGCCCGAAAACCGATGTTGAAGGTGAGCCGGGGCGTTACTCGCCAATCGTCCTGCGCATAGAATTCGGCGAGTTTGTAGCGATCGTAGTATCGCCCCTGGCCGCTGTCCTGCTGGTAGCTCTTGATCGCCGTGGTACCGCCGCCATATCCTGCGAGTGTGGCGCCTCCCTGAGGGAATGGAATAAGAGGCACAATGCCAGGACCAGCCAAAAAATCGGCAAATGCGTTGTTCGACGTGTTCCGCGACTGTTGATTGCTAAACGTTAGAAGACCTTGAAGATCGCCTGAATTGGCGCCGCTCACTGCGCTGGATTCATTTTGCTGGGCAAGCATCGCTTGTACGCCAAATTGAAGGGTATGTTTTCCCAGCGTCTTGCTGATGTCGTCGCGAACCATGAATGTGGGGTTTGCCATCTCCCACGGCGCGTAACCTGTATCCACATTGAAACCGTGCCCACCGTACTCGCCATTGTTGCCGGCGAAGATTAGTCCCGGCATGCGCGCACCCTGGCCGTTATTGAAGATATAGCCCATGGGGCATTCGGTAAGTTGTTGCGGGGCCACTGAACCGGGTGGTTCTGGCGTACCACCGGTTGCAGTTTGACAAGACGCATCTAGAATTGAGGGCCTTGCCAGTGAACTTACGCCAACACCAGGCTGAGGGGTCAGGGTGATGTGCGCGACTGAATAGGCAGCGGTCGCGCGGTTTAGAAATCCATGCGGCAGTTGTTCTGTGAGGCTTGCCGTGAGGTCCAGACCGGGACCATTGAGGCGGTTTTCAACCGTCGGGAAGCTGTTCTTAACGATTCCCCACTGGGGCGTCAACGTCGTCGTGTCCCAAGAGTCGTGAATGTAGCGAAAGGAAAGCTGCTGCTTTGAGGTCAGGTTATGATCGATGCGGAATAGTTCTTCTCTCCAGTAGGTCGGCGGTGAAACCGAAGCAACATAGCAGTGCTTGAACGCGGTTGGATTTGTGCTGTTGCATCCGATGCTCGAATTGGGTGGTGGAATGATATTGGTCTGGAGGATCGAGTTTGCGGTGTAATTCACATTGGCGTGCGCATACTGAAAGCCTGGGAATTGGCGGGATAGATTCGTATTGACAGAAACTACCGGACAATCCGGATACCGGAGCGATCCGTCGGGATTCGTGTAAGTCTGGGGATAATAGTTGCCTCCGTTCGCTGCTGCAGACGGGCACACATCGCTAAAGTCGCCTGAACGTTCTGCGGCTGTCGGTACCGCCTGGTTATAAGCGACAGGAGTCTTCTCAAGGCGCAGTTCTTCAGAGAAGAAGAAGAATGTCTTGTCCTTCTTAATGTTGTACTTGTTGGGGATGAAGATTGGACCGCCAATCGTTCCTCCATAGTCCTGCCTACGGTAGAGCGGGGCGCGGCCTGGCTGGTCGAAGTAATTGCGCGCGTTAAAGAGTTCATTGCGGACGAATCCGTAGACATTCCCGTGTAACTCACCGGTGCCCGACTTGGTGGAGATAATTACGCTTCCTGACGCTGTCTTGCCATACATCGCGCCATAATTGGAAGTGAGCACCTGAATATCCTGGATCGCATCGATGCTTGGATAAACAATCAGCGGCTCTCCTTGACCGCGGCTTGCATTGATGCTGGTATTCAGAACGTCGCTTCCGTCGACCTCGAAAGTGTTGTATTCGACTCGGCCGCCGTTCACGCTGAATTTTGCGCTCCCCGCCAGGCCAACCTTATGTTCGTCCTGACCGGACTGATCGCTAACGCCGGGGGTGGTTGTAAGCAGCGAGGAAAAATTACGCCCGTTGAGTGGAATTTCAACAACCTCTTGATTTGAGATCGTTCCTGCGATCGTGGCAGATCCCGTGTCGATGGATGTTGATCCGCCATTGACCTCGACCTGTTGCTGCTGCAATGGGATCAACTGCGAACTGAAGGTGAGTTCCTCGCTTGCTGTAATTGTCTGCGGAGCGCTGGTGAGAGGATTGAAGCCCGCCGCATCGATCACGATCAGATAGACGCCTCCCGGTAGATCGGATACGGAATACTTGCCCGAGGCATCCGTCTTGGTCTCGCGCTTGAGGCTTCCCTCCTGGTTGTCGACTTCCACCGAAGCGCCGGAAACGGCTTTCCCCTGCGGGTCTGTAATCTGACCACTGATTTGCCCGTTTTGAGCAAACAGGCAAGTGCCTCCAAGAAAAAGCACCATCCCTATCAATATTTGGAATGACTTCGAGAGTCGTCGAGACATCTTCCAGAACTCCTGTCGTCCTACACTGGTCTCAATTGCGAATCAAGCAAACAGTTCTTTGCCTCGCCGTTCCACAGCTCACTGCGGAAGGTAATAGCGAAAGGACGTAAGAATCATGTTGTCGATCGCTGTGGGAGAACCGGGGATCGCAGGCGTGCCCGTGATCGGGTTCGCGGCCAGCCCTACACCCTGCCATGTATGACGAACGACGTAGGAGTACTGAATCCCTTGTTGAAACGATCCTTTGGGTCCTTTGTAAAAGCGGAACCAATATCCGGCCGTTCCTTCCTGGATGTTCCTGTTGTCTGCGACGCATCCCACGGCGCTGCCCGCGACGTCGCCGCCCCCGTTTGCCGAAGACGCAGGAACGACCTCCGTCGAGCAACCGAATTCGATGTTGGTTGGCGCGCCGTAACCGCCGACAATCGGCTGGCCCAACGGTGGGTCGGTTGGAAGTTTTGGCGTAGTCGTGACGAAGAAGCCAGTCGGATAGAACGCGCGCTTTACGTATTCGCCGCCATAGTAGCCGTAGACATCCAGGCGCCGCAGTGCGTGCCATTCGAGGCTTCCCAGCGCTGAGCCGCCAGCCAGCAGTTCTAACGTGCCATCCGGATGTGCGGTCGCATCGGCGAGCGTGGAGGAGCTATATCGTCCGAGTCCATCTCCGGCCAATCCATGCAATCCAATATCCAGCCTCTTGCCTAAGATCGAAAACCTGGCATTGGCTCCGACGCCGCCGCCCGCTGTCTTGGTGGTGAATGCGCCCAGGGTACTGGGTGAAGCCGGACCCCATGTCGTGGTTGTTAACATGGGAGCCGCATTCGGGAAGGCGCGCGCGCGGAAGTATCGTCCAATCGAGAAAACTTCAAAATGGCCGAGTTTTGAATCGTAAGCGACCTTTGCGATCAGGTCTGGCGCGAAGTTGAAGCTATAGTTCGCGGTTGGATTGTAAAGGCCGCCACTAT
>JBAWCO010000147.1:0-8279 GCA_049590315.1 Occallatibacter sp.
TCCCCTGTCAACGCTTCGACGCCGCCCTCACGAGCGACTCCGCATGACTCGGGGCCAGCGTGGTTCGCTAAACCTTCACTGTATGAAACTTTCATTCAATACACCTCGCCGGTTTAACCGGCGCACAGGGAGCAACACAGCATGACCACTGAAACCGCAACTGACTCCGCAACAACGACCTGGAACCTCGATCCGGCCCACTCTGCCGCCGAGTTTAAGGTCCGGCACATGATGATTTCCCATGTGAAGGGCAAGTTTACCGGCCTCAAGGGAGTTCTCACCGAGCATAAAACCGATTCCACGCTGTCTTCAGTTGAGGCGTCGGTCGACGCCTCAACCGTCCACACGGGCGACGCGCAGCGCGACGGTCACTTGAAAAGCGCCGAATTCTTCGACGTCGAGAAGTTCCCGACCATCGACTTTAAATCAATTGCAGTCCATCCGAAGGGTCCCGCAGAGTACGAGGTTGTCGGCGAGCTGACCATCCACGGTGTCACCAAGGTTGAGACATTCACGGTGGAAGGCCCAAGCGAGCCGGCAAAGGATCCCTGGGGCAATCTGCGCATCGGGCTTTCGGCCACGACCAAAATTAATCGCAAGGACTTCGGCCTCGCCTGGAATGCGGCGCTCGAGACCGGCGGTGTAATGGTGGGCGAAGAGGTGACAATCACCCTCGATGTAGAGTTCATCAAGGCTTGACTGCCTCCGCGAGATAACCAGAAAGCGGTACGCGACTAGGCGCTCACTGCCACCGGCTGCCGAATCGAGGGTTCCTTGTAACCCTCGTCGGCGAGGTGTCTGCCCATTTGCGCGTACATTTCCGGGTTGCGAGGCTGCCAGGTTCCCAGGCCGTCCACATAGCGGTTGAACATGCAGAACGCCGCCGCAATCAGCACCGTGTCGTGGACCTCGATGTCGGTTGCGCCCTGCTTGCGTGCGGCCTCCACGTCGGCTGCCGTCACCAGCTTGCCGTCTTGCTGCACCTTGCCCGCAATCTTGAGCAGCGCCTTCAGTTTCTCGCTCACCGGTGCAGAGAGGAAGTCCGTTTTCACCTGCTCCACCACGGCCGCATCGCCTAAGTGGCTACTGGCTGCCGCCGAGTGGCTTGCCTGGCAAAAGTGGCACTCGTTCCTTGAAGACACGTAGGCGGCAATCAGCTCGCGCTCGCCCGGAGTAAGCGAATTGGGCTCGTGCAGTAATACGTGCGCCAATTCGCGCATGGGCTTGGCTGTTTCCGGGCGATAAGTAAACCCGCCACTGATGCCTGGAAATCCCTCGGGCAGATTGATGTGTGCCATGATTTTCTCCTTAGTGGGCTGCGTGTACGTGGCTTGCAAGATATTCTTCGCTGACGGTGACGTATCCATCGCGAGCGACGCGTCGGCCGCGCTCCCGATAGAGCGCTTCGTCGTCGGGCTGATCGGTACCGAGGCCGTCGACATAGCGGTTATACATGCAGAACGCCGCCGCAATCAGGACCGTGTCGTGGATCTCAATGTCAGTCGCGCCCAACTTGCGCGCCGCCTCCACATCAGCCGCTGTCACCAGCTTCCCGTCCTGCTGCACCTTGCCGGCTATGGTCAGCAGCGCCTTCAGCTTCGGGCTGATCGCCGCCTGCATGAAGTCCGTCTTCACCTGCTTCACCAAGGCTTCATCGCCGTCCAGGTGTGCCGCGGCAATCATCCCGTGGATGCTGTGGCAATAGTGGGTGCAATTGCGGCTGGAAACATAGGTGGCAATCAGTTCGCGTTCGCCGCGGCTCAACGTGCTTGGGCCGGTTAGCAGTATTTCGACCAGTGCATTCAAGGGCCGCGCCGTTTCGGGCCGGAAAGCCATTGCGCCGCGAATTCCAGGGAGGTCGGGGGGAAGAGCGATGTGGGGCATGGTGAAATCCTCCATCTGTGTGCGAAGTTACGAAGCGGCAGTTTCCTGGGCAAGAGTGGATGCGGCAGACTTGCCGCGCACCAGCAGCCATCTCAACGGCAAACCGGCAAGCACCACGGCCGCGCCCAGCAGAGACGGCCATAGGCTGTGTAGCAGCAGCATCACCGCCAACAACCCACTGCCGGTCAGAAACACTATCGGCGCCACCGGAAACCACCAACGGTGAACTGGCTCAGCAAACCGAAACAGCGTAGCCACCGTCAACGCCAGAAACACCACTGCGGAAAAAATGATGAACGCCAGGATGCGGTCAAATGCGCCCAGCCCCAGCACCGCCAACGCCATTCCTGTTTGCAATACAACCGCGTTCGCCGGCGAACCAAACCGGGGATGCAGCCGGCCAAAGAACGCCAGGGGTCCAGTGGATCCATCTCCACCGGCTTCTTCGCGAGCCAGCGCATACGTCACCCGCGGCACCGCCATGCTAAGCACCATCAGCCCGCCCAGCACGCTGAGCACAACGCAGGCAGACATCACGCGCCCGCCGGCTGCTCCAAACAGCGCCTGGCCATACTGCGCCACAAATGCGGTGTTGTTTTGAATCTGCTCCATTGGCACTACGGCAACAAATGAGAGGCTCACCAGCAGATAAATCGCGGTCACCACCAGAACGCCGCCAGTAAATGCAATCGGCAGCGTTTTCTGCGGATTTTTCACCTCGCCGGCGATCTTGCCTGCCTCCCACCAACCGCCAAAGCAGAAGAAAGCGCTGATCGCTGCCCCTGCAATTGCCCCGATCAATGGATCGGACCCCGCACGGCGCATTGTCAGTGGCATGAGGTTTGACATTGCTGTGTGGCTGCCGCTCGAGGCCCAAACCAGAGCCCATCCCGCCAGCCCGAGCAACACTGGAACTTTCATCCAATTCAGCGTAGTCATCACACCACTGCTCAAGCGCGTCCCCGCGTAGTTCATGGCACCCAGCGCCAGGAGAATCAAAGCGGGCAGCAGACTCGCCACCCATCCCGACAAGGCGAACAGCGCCAACACGTAGGGCACTGTTCCAACGCAAAGCGCCGCTGCCACCCCCGGATACATCACTACTGCGGCCATCCACCCATAGAGAAACGCAACGCGACGCCCGAAGCCTTGTCGCAGGTACACGTACTCGCCGCCCGCCTGCGGGAATCTCACCGCGAGTTCGGTAAAGCAGAGCGCTCCTGCCAGGGTCACTATCGCCATGCCACACCACACTGCTCCGAGAAGAGCGGGCGAACCGAGCGACTTGGCCATGCCTGCAGGTGTCAGGAAGATTCCGAGCGAAATGGACTCGCCGGTGACAACGGCGGTGGCCGCCCACACACCCATCTGCCGCCCGCGTTCAAGACCGGTGTCCATCGTTCCGACATGCTACGCAAGAGCACATCTGAAGCGCATCCTCCCTTTGGTGGAGATCAGACCTCCATCTTCGGCCCACCAACTCGATGCAACCTGCCCCCTTGGTGTATCGTCCAAAGCGTATGGCGACCCAAGCGAGCACTGCTCCCCATCCCGCGGCCGAAGCGGAGGAAGTCTACCGCCGCTGGCTTCAGTTTCTCGATGATGAGTTCACACGACACGGCTCTCAGGAGCGCCGCGCTGAGATCGTCCGCGACCAGCTCTATCAGCTTTACCTGGGGCGCCCGCATGGTGGAAAGCTCAACCTCACGCTCACGTCCGAGCTGCCAGGCAATGTGCTCAGCCTCTCGCTCGATCCGGAGAACATCACTTTAGAGGCGGGCCACTACCCTGAAGTCGACCGCGAGCGCTTCAGCCCTCGCAAGCCACTCCTGTGGTTCTGGCAGATGTTCGACCGCTCTCCCGTCGGCTTAAACCACTGGCTGGGTCTTCGTTTCCGTTGCATGTTGGGCCGCCACATCTTTGCCCACATGGGTTCAGGCGTCAGAATCCATCACGGGGTCGACCTCACGTACGGCTACAACCTGAGCATCGAGGATGGCGTCACAATCCGGCAGGGGGTGCTGCTGAATGATCGCGGAGGCATCACCATCGGCAAAGGCGCAGTCATTGGTTCGTTCGCCCGCATCTACTCCCAGACCTATGCTCCCGACAATTATGACCAAGCCACCCTGGTACCCACCGTCATTGGCCCCGGCGCGCGCATCGGCAGTCATGCAATCGTGCTGGCCGGACATAGTGTCGCCCCCGGTGAAGCCGTCGGCAGCTTCCCCGCCGATAGCGCCTGAGTTTGCTGGACCCTCCATGCTACTCTGGGCTTTTCGTTTCCTGGAGTCCTCGCTTGGAATCTGGCGCCCTCATTGTTGCAGCTTTCGAGTTCATGCTGCTTCTGTTTTCTCTCAGCGTTCACGAGTGCGCGCACGCGTGGACAGCCTCTCGCCTCGGGGACAACACTGCGCGCGAGTTGGGCCGCGTCACACTCAACCCGATTGAGCACATCGACCCTATTGGCACGCTTTTCTTCCCGGCACTCGTCATCTTCGGCCCCTTGATCGGCTTCACTTTTTTCAGCGGCTTGTTGATCGGCTGGGCCAAGCCCACGCCTGTCCTCACACGCAACTTCAGCAGGATCGTCCGCGACGACAACCTCACCACCCTGGCTGGGCCCGCCTCGAACCTGCTCCTCGCGCTGATCGCCTTTCTCGTCCTAGCGGTCATCTCGATCGCTTCGCCCATCGGCCACGAGCTGATTCTCTATGTCTTTAAAGGCGAGCTTTTTCAAGAAGTGCCCTCAGCGCTCCAGGCGGTGGTCCTGCTCTGCACGCTCGCAATCCGGATCAACTTATCTCTCTTGTTCTTCAATCTCCTCCCCATCCCTCCGCTCGACGGCAGCCACCTGCTGCGGAATGCGCTGCCTTACAACGCAGTCCAGGTCTATGACCGTATTCCAATCTGGGTGAGCTATCTCCTCATGATGGTGGTGGGTGGCACGTTGATCTGGCTGTTCCTGGCCCCTGCACTCTCGATCGTCTTCTGGGCGCTGATTAATATTGGGCGCTGATTCACAGATAGCCGGCAAGGAGTGACGGCTTCCGGTTGCCGCTACAATGAACTGAGCCCCTTCTGAGCAGTTTCAGAAGAGCAGCACACACTCCTGGCATCAACGCGGAATTGACTAAAAAATGCCCGATCCTGAAATCTCATCGCCTCGTCCCCGCGTTCTCAGCGGCATGCGTCCCACTGGCAAGCTTCACCTCGGCAACTACATGGGCGCGCTCGCTAACTGGGTCAAGCTGCAAGACAAGTTCGAGTGCTATTTCTTCATCGCCGATTGGCATGCCCTTACTACGGACTACGCCGACCCCTCGCAGGTCGTCCCCAACACCAGGGACGTGATGCTCGATTACCTCGCCGCCGGCCTCGATCCCGAGCGCAGCGTGCTCTTCCTGCAAAGCAAGATCCTTCAGCACGCCGAGCTTTATCTTCTGCTGGGCATGATCACGCCGCTCGGCTGGCTTGAACGTGTGCCCAGCTACAAGGAGCAGCAGGAGAACCTCGCCAACAAGGACCTGTCGAATATAGGATTCCTTGGCTACCCGCTGCTGATGGCTTCCGACATCCTCCTTTACCAGGCGCAGTTTGTGCCTGTGGGCAATGACCAAACTGCCCATGTCGAAGTCACTCGCGAAGTGGCCCGGCGGTTCAACCAGTTCTACAAACTCGACGACCGCGAAGTTCTCCCCGAGCCGCAGGTCCTGCTCACCCCCTCGCCCAAGCTTCCCGGAACAGACGGTCGCAAGATGTCCAAGAGCTACGGCAATACAATCCTTCTCACGGATCCCGAGCCCATAGTCCGCCAGAAGCTCAAGACCATGGTCACTGACCCGGCGCGGATTCGCCGCACCGACCCAGGCGACCCTGACAAGTGCCCGGTAGGGGACCTTCATAAAGTCTTTTCCACGCCGGAAACATTGGCGGCCGTCTATGAAGGCTGCCGCTCCGCTGGGATCGGTTGCATCCAGTGCAAGGGCTGGGCAGCGGACGCCCTGGTCCAGATTCTTGAGCCGATACAAGCCCGCCGCGCCGGATTTTCTGAGTCGCAAGTCACGGAGATCCTTGAGGTAGGCTCCAGCCGCGCCCGCGCACGAGCTGAACAGACCATGCAGGAAGTCCGTGGCGCCATGCAATTGTTCCTCGCTGGCGAATCCAACCGCTAACGGGACCCCGCATTCCTCAAGCCTTTGCAGTCAGGCCCGGTCCGCCACCTGGCACGCAAAGGTGTTACCCGAATAGTTTGTCAATTTGACACTTTCGTTGCCTGTTCTGACCTTGCGATCTGCCGATGTATACGAATGAATAGAAAGAGAGCTCCCGCTCCCGCAGGAAGGTGCGGGGCGAGAGCCGCCGGGAGAATCAGCATGGTCGATAACAAACAGTCGGAGCAGTCAAAGACGCTTCAGAAACCATCCAGAGGTATTCGCTCCGGGTTCGGCCTCTTTCGCCGGAGCCCAGAGCCTGCAGTCACGATCCAGGACGAGGAAATCTTCGTGCGGAGACTTGAAGAAGTTCTCGATCCAGAGCCGGTGAAAACTGGCTACGCGCCCGAACCACCGCGTATCTTCGATGCCCCCGCAGCGGGCGCCGCGCACGCGTAGGGAATTCCCTGTACCAGCCGATCCTCCGGCAAGCATCGTCTTCGTCCCCGCCGACAGTGATACGACTGCACAATAGGCCTGTCCGGCTGTATAAATGCAATTGATGGGTGAAACCGTCCCTTGAGTTGAATCAAAAACAGTCTACAATCCAAATACACCGAGACCACTCGTTGTTGAGCTCGCCTCTTCCCGCTTCCCCCGGCGGTATCTGGTCTCGATCGACAAATCTCTGTCACAGTTGCGCTCGAAGGGCCACTACTTAAGGTCGCTGCCCTTCCTCTCGCTTCCTCTGGCACATTCGTCGAGGTGTTCAAGCTTGCCGTTAACGGCAGGCTCATACAAGTTGCAGAACGGTGTTGGGTTGGCCGGCGCGGCGCGCTGGCTGAGCCACCGGGGGCAGGTATGGAAGAAAAGAAAATCGCGTGGTGGCTGAATGCCTTTGGCGGATTCGGCCTTTTCTCCAAGCCCCCTGAGCCATTACCCTATGAAGACGACGGGTTCTTGCAGCGACTCGATGAGATTCTGGCTGCTGAGACTGCATTGACGAGCTTCTCCCCCAATTCGCAGGCCAGCTCCACCGCCCCCGCCGAAGCTGGTGGGAAGGTTTCCGTCCCGGATGGCGGAAAAACCCCAGTTCCAACTGGGAAGTCCGTGCCGAACCGTCCCACGGATGCGGCGCGGGAGTCTGCTCCCCGATCTGGCTTGCGGCACGAATCTGGAAAGGAATCAGTCATAGAAGCCGTCACCGTACCTGGGGGCACCCCCATCGACGAACCTTTACCCGCCGCTGATCCGGCTGCAGTAGCTGTTCGAGCCATCGAGTCCGTCAAGCCGCTTGAACAGACAGCACTAAAACCGGGCCCCAAGCCAATCATTGAAGCCCTGCGTCCGTTGCCCAAAAAGTCCGCGTCTGAAAAACTCTCCGTCCGTGAGATTTCGCCCGCCACTGCGCCTCGGGAAAGCTCGTCTCCAGTCGAGCCGTCCATCGCGCCCGCCGTCGACTCCACCGCAACGGCGGAGTCGGGTCCAAGCTTTACCGAGGTCCTGACCTCTCAACTGACCCCAAAATCGGTCTCGGCCGCAGTCCAGAAAAAATCGGGCGGCGATGACGATTCTCCCTTCTCGGTTACGGTTGGCCAGGTCTATGACGGCCCCCTCGATCTCCTGCTTGACCTCATTCGCAAGCAGGACATTGACATTTACGACATTCCCATCGCCAAGATCACGGCGCAGTTTCTTGCCTATGTGAACCACCTGAGCGCCACCGACGTAGACGTAGCCGGCGAGTTCATTTACACCGCATCGCTGCTCATACACATCAAGAGCAAAATGCTGCTGCCGCGCTCCCCTGCTGGTCCCGACGACGCGCCCGAGGATCCTCGCCGCGAGCTTGTCGAGCGCCTGCTGGAGCATGAGCGTTTCAAGAATGCCGCGCAGATGCTTCAGCAGAAGCAGATGCTCGAAGCCGCGACCTGGACCAACCCCGGCGTCCACGAATTCCAGGATGTTGCCAATGACGAGCCGGATATCGCCGCCGACACTGTCGATCTGGTCCGCATCTTCCACGAAATTCTCGAGCGTGCTCGCAAGCGCCCCGTCATCGATCTAGAAGAGGACTCGGCGACCGTGGGCCAGATGATCCAGTTCCTCTCTCGTCGACTTTCCATCGAGGACAAGCCGGTAGCTCTGCGCAGCCTGCTGAGCAACACACGCTCTGAGAAAGCGCTTGTGGCCATCTTCCTCGCCCTGCTCGAGCTCGTGCGCCTTCAGGCCATCCTGCTG
>JBAWCO010000148.1:0-6601 GCA_049590315.1 Occallatibacter sp.
AAGCACGTCTGCGCGATGCGGGTGAACACTCGTGGACCGCAGAACGGCTGGCCGTGCATATGCGGGAAAATGCGGGGGCGAGCAGGATTTTTGTGGTGTCGAACCGCGAGCCTTATATGCACGTGCGCAAAGGGCGGGAGACGGTGTGCGTGGTTCCACCGAGCGGACTGGTGACGGCCCTGGAGCCGGTTTTGCGGGCTTGCGATGGGGTGTGGGTTGCGCATGGGAGCGGCAACGCCGACCAGACGACCGTGGATGAATTCGACCGGCTACGCGTTCCACCGGACGATCCTCGCTACAGCTTGCGACGGGTGTGGTTATCAAGCGACGAGGAGGAAGGTTACTATGACGGGTTTGCCAACGAGGGGCTTTGGCCGCTTTGTCATATCGCGCACACACGGCCGATTTTTCGCGCGTCGGACTGGGAGCAGTATCAGCGCGTGAACGAGAAATTTGCTTCGGCAGTGTTGGAAGAAATGGAGAGCAGTTCCGATCCGCTGGTGTTTGTGCAGGATTATCATTTTGCGCTTCTGCCGCGTTTGATCAAGAAGGTGCGGCCGGATGCTCGGGTGGCGATCTTCTGGCATATTCCATGGCCGAATCCAGAGGCATTCGGGATTTGTCCATGGCAGGCGGAGTTACTGGACGGGTTGCTGGGCGCGGACTTGATCGGGTTCCACATTCCGCTGCACTGCAATAATTTTCTGTCGACAGTGGACAGGGTGTTGGAGTCTCGCACGGACCGCGAACACATGACCGCGCTCCGGAACGGGCATACGAGTACGGTGCGTCCTTACCCGGTGAGCGTGGCGCTGGATGGGACAAGCCAGATACGGGTGGTAACGGAAGGGACGAGGGACGATTTGCTGGCGGAGTTTGGGGTGCGCGCGGAAAGCCTGGTGCTGGGCGTTGACAGGATGGATTACACGAAGGGAATCGTGGAGCGGCTGCTGGCCGTTGAGCGATTGCTGGAGGCGCATCCATGGCATCGGGAGCGGATGACAATGGTGCAGATTGCGGCGCCGAGCCGGACGCGGATTCCGAGTTATGTGGAACTGCGTATGCGGGTGGAAGAGACGGTGGAGCGGATCAATACACGATTTCAGACAGTCACCTGGAAGCCGGTGATCCTGATCGATCGCCAGTGCAGCCATGATGAAGTGAATCGCTGGTATCGTGCGGCGGATGTATGCCTGGTGACGAGCCTGCATGATGGAATGAACCTGGTGGCCAAGGAGTACCTGGCGGCGCGCGACGATGAAGACGGTGTGCTGGTGCTGAGCAAGTTCACGGGAGCAGCAGTGGAACTGGGCGATGCACTGATTGTGAATCCCTATGACATTGAAGGCGTGGCGGAGGCGATTCATCGCGGCCTGGAGATGGCGCGCGGAGAACGTCGCACGCGCATGCAGCGGATGCGCAAACATGTAAGGGAACATAATGTCTATCGCTGGGCGGCAAGCGTGCTGGGCGATCTGCGCGAGTTGCCAATGAAGAATGCCGAGTATTCAGATCAGGGCCGGATCACGGCGTCCGGTATTCGGCCGGTGGATGGTGCGCATCGTAGACTGGCGTAGAAAGCGAGCGAACGGTGACGCCAGAGGCAGTGGATCGGCTGGATCAATTCTTCAAGGGGTTTGCAGAGGGCGCGGACTCGATTTTACTTTTGGATTTTGATGGGACGCTGGCGCCGTTCCGCGTGGACCGCTTTACAGCGCGGCCGTGGGCGGGGGTGAGGGAATTGCTTGCGCGCATTCAACATTCAGGAGAGACGCGGATGGCGGCTGTGACTGGACGCCCTGCGGCGGAGATTGCGCCGATGCTGGGTTTGGAGCACCGATTGGAAGTGTGGGGACTGCATGGGGCGGAGCGGCTTTATCCCGATGGGCGGCGGGAGCTGGAGCAGGGGCCGGTGGCCACGATGGAGAAGCTTGAAGAGCTTCGCGAAGGGTTGAAGCACGATAGCCTAGGAGGACTCTTCGAGGATAAGGCGAATGGAGTGGTGATGCACTGGCGCGGTGTTCCCACGCAGAGGGCGAAGCTGATTGAGAAGCGGACGCGGGCGCTGTTTGAGCCGCTGGCACAGATGGATGGGCTGCGACTGCTGGAGTTTGAGGCGGGGCTGGAACTGCGCGTCGGACGGAACAAGGGCGGTGCGGTTGAGGCGATTCTGGCGGAGACCAGGACGCGCGGGCCGGTCGCTTATTTGGGCGATGACTTGACGGACGAGGCGGCATTTCGAGTGGTGAATGCAATTGGGCCGCGCGGATTGAGCGCGCTGGTGCGACGTGCGCCGCGCGAGACTGCGGCGCAGGTATGGATGAAGCCACCGGCGGAGCTGAAGGTGTTTCTTGAGAGGTGGGCAAGGGCGGTTGAGGGCTAGTGAATCCGCCAGCGGAGGGGCTTTCCTGGTTCGCTGTTGCCGGTGAGTTCGAGCGTGTTGTCTGAGATTTTCTTGAGCGCGACGGGGACGCCGTTCACTTCTGTTTTGGTCAATCGCGAAAATGCTTGCTGTGGCAATGTGATTTGGATGGTCCACGCGCCGGGTTGCGAGGGCGCGTACCAACCTTCGTAGTTTGCGATAGACGACTTGATTACGCCGATGAGCGAGGATTCGAAGCGGTAGGAATCGATGGGCAGGTCAGGGCTGATTGCGAAACCATGCTCGGTGAATTCGAGGTTGATGAGTTTCGTTGTGGAATAGAGCGAGCATGCATGTGAGTGGAGATTGAGCACGGGAAAATCGGTGCCGTGAAAATATTTGTTATTGACGGTTTCGCCGGCTTGCTTGTGCACGGTGGAGTTATAGGAATCGGTGCCGCTCCAGATGGCATACCAGATGTCGGGGTATACATCGGCATGACGCGCGAAGGAGTTTTTCTTCCACTCATCCCATGCCATGGCGGGATCGACCGTAGCGAGCGCCCAGATTAGGGTCTGATTGAGTGAGGGCCAGATGCCGCCGTTGACGCAGGTTCCGGGCTCGAAGACTTCGCCCATCTTCATGTCCGGGCCTTCGCTCATTTGCATGGCGCCGATGGGGGAGCGGCGGCGAAGCAGTTCGTCCATAGTTTGGATGAGGGCGCGGCTCTGCTGGGGCGTGGTGACTCCGCCGACGATGGCCCAGGGCTGCGGTTCGATCCACAAGGTGCTCTCGCCAATCCAACCAAGCGTGGGGCCAAGCCAGGCGCGACGGAACCATTTGCCGGTCCATTGCTTGCTCGCGGCTTCGCGATGGGCTGTGGCGCTTTGACGTACTTGTGCGATGGAATCGGATTTTTCTCCGGCATACGTAAGCAGGCGTGCGTAATAGTCAAAGACCCACGCGGACATGGCGGAGTTGAGGACACTCTCGCCTTTCTGCGCGGCTTCCTTAAAGGCTTTGGTAGCAAAGGTGCCGAGGAGGCCGTCGTTCCAGTCGTCGTTGAGCATGCGGGCGATACCGTGCTCGCCGACGCCAACCTGGTCGAGTTGATGGTGGTAGCAGCGGGCGAGAAGATTGCGCACGCTTTCAGCGTGGAGCGAGGGGCCGTAGAGCGGCCACGAAGGAACTGGTTCGTCGAGGAAGGCGAGGTCGCGCGAGGAAAGGATGTATTCGCTCGCAGTCCACAAGAGCCACAGAGGGAGATCGCTTGCGTTATCTGCGACCATGGGGGCTATCTGTCCGTGGCCGGTCAAGCCGTAGGGGATCGATCCGTCGGGACGAACTTCTTTCAGCGTGTAGCGAAGGATGCTTTTGACGATCTCCGGATCGCTGAAGAGGAAGGGCAAGCAGTGCTGAAGCGGATCGCGGGCTGCACCCTGAAATCCCATGCCGTATTGGTAGAAGCCGTTCTGGTTCAGAAGATGTTCATGGAAGAAATCGTCGTAGGTTAGGCTGCTGCGCAGGCAGTAGTGATTCCAGATGGTCTCTCGCGCGACCCATGGCTCGGCGGGGACGGAGAAGCGCATGCCTTTGGATTTCCACTTGCTGCTTGAGTCTCTCAACGTGGTGGCTGCGGTTGCCTTGTAGCGGGCGACGAGTCGAGGGAGTTCGAAGCCGGAGGGCAAATAGCCGTAGAGGAAATGCAATGTTTTCGATTCGCCGGGATTGAGATGGAGTTTGCGCTCGAGCAGCAGGGCGCCTGGTGCATCGTGAGGATCAAGTTGGTTGTCGAGGTCGCGGCCGAGTCCGGCGGGATGCTGTGCGCCAGTTGGGCCGAAGAAGGCGTTGGCGTTGGTGGAGAAGCTGTCTGGCGGGGCATCGAGCGAGACCAGGAATGTTGCGGGGGGATGAAGGTCATCAAATGCGGCCTCGGGCGTTTCTTCTGGAATTGCGCTGATGAAGGTGTTTTCGTTGTTGGCGAGCATTGCCTTCATGCGTTGCCATATCGCTTCTTCTTCTGGTGCGCGACCCTGAAACTCTTTGGACTCCATCAGGCCGCGGTTCCCGTCGACGCGTTGAACGCGGCTTTGAAAGCGCTGGGCGAATTTGCGGCGCAGTTCGACGGGAGTGCCGATGCCGCTGAACGATTCGATGAAGGAGCGGAAGGAGAACTGATAATTGCGGCAGCCCCAGTATTCGACCCAGCGCAGCGTGGATGCCGAGGTGCCGCGATTGGAGATGGTGACCTGGGACAAGAGCACGGGATCGTCGCCGAAGGGCGCGGAGATTACCTGGTCGAGTTCGAAGTTGTTGCCGGCGGCGCGCTTGCGAAAATAGCCTACGCCGAAGATTCGCTCAAAGCTGCTGCCGTTGCCGGGATAGAGCGTGCTCAGCGATTCGTGGCCGTCGGTGAGATAGCCGATGCCGCCACCGAACTGGCCTTCCGCGGGTATGTAGTCATTGAGGAATTTTGGGCCGCCTTCGTCCTGGCGGACGCGGACATGGCCTTCATTGGAGACTATGGCGGTGATGCGGTCGTTGCCGACCTGATGAATGTGTTCGGTGGGCGCGAGGATGCCTGGAGTAACGGAGGTGATGGCTTTGGGGTCGGAAATCTGATCGCAGGTGTAGCGATAGGCGGGGAGAGCGAATTCGTCTTCGATCCATTCGCCGAAATGGCCGGAGCCGTAAGATTTGGATGTTGTAGCGGGGGACGGGGTGGCGTGGGCTGCGTCTGGATTCATTAGCATTGAGAAGAGCGGAGGGGCGGCGATGACGGAGCCAAGCGAATTCAATACGAAGCGTCTGCGATCGATGGCCACGGTTTTCTCCATTGGCGGGCGGCCACCTGTTTTTAGGACAGGTGAATGGTCCATAATCAAACTACTATGATTGGCCCGGGAACTGCGGAATTGAATTTGGGTTTTGAACTCGCCGGAGTCGGACTATTCATTTGGGCGAGCTTCGATTACAACCGGTTCATCAAGTTCTGGATGATCAAGCCTGCGCCATATTCGATGCCTGTGAGGGCGGTCTTTCGATTGTTCTTTCTGGCCTGCGTTGCTGGCGCCCTATGGCAAATAGGTGAAGATGCCCGACATTTTCAGTGGTCTCTCCGCTTTTGTCTTTTTGCGACACTCGTCTTTATCGTCGGGATGGCGGTCATCTTCGTGATGATTAATGTGGTCGAATGGATGGGTCTGAAGCGGCTGGGAAGGCGCCAAAACCTTCCCGTGCAGCGGCCGTGACCCTTAATGGGTTTTCGGAAAAAACAACCGCAGATCTTTCGACTCCGCTGCGCTTCGCTCAAGATGACAGGATTCAAGTTTCTGCCACCAACCCATGATCTCTCGCTTACTCGCGGCCTTTTTTGCGGATTTCTATGTTTAGGCGCTTGATTTTCTGGTTGAGGGTGGAGAGGGGGATGTGGAATTGCTCGGCTGCATCGGTCTGGTTGCCATTGCAGCGCTCGAGCTTCTCAATGATGATGCGGCGCTCGATGTCTTCGAGGATGTCGAAGAGGGAGGCGTTGGGGTTGTGCTCGAGGAGAGCGTCCTGGAAGCTGCGGCCGGTGATGTGGCCGGGGAGCAGATCGGAGCCGATGACGGGGCCGCTGGAAAGCACGACGCCGCGCTCGATCGAGTTTTCCAACTCGCGAACGTTGCCGGGCCATTCGTAGTCGACCAGCGCGCGCAGGGCGTCGGCGGAGAGCTTGCGCGGGGCCATGTCGTTCTCCTTGGCGTAGAACTCAAGGAAGTGATTGACGAGCAGGGGAATGTCTTCGCGACGTGAACGGAGGGGCGGCAGGTCGACGGAGATGACGTTGAGGCGGTAGAAGAGGTCTTCGCGGAATTGGCCGTCGCGGACTGCCTGGCGGAGATCAATGTTGGTGGCGGCGATGATGCGCACGTCGACCTGGATTTCCTGGATACCGCCGAGGTGCATGAAGCGGCGGTCCTGCAGGACGCGCAGGATCTTGGCCTGGGTGTCCATACCCATGGTGGCGATTTCATCGAGGAAGAGCGTGCCGCCGTTGGCGACTTCAAAGAGTCCCTTCTTGGAGGCGACGGCGGAGGTGAATGCACCTTTGACGTGGCCGAAGAGCGTGGACTCAAGCAGCTCGGAGGGCATGGCGCCGGTGTTGATAGGGACGAATGGCTTGTCACGGCGTGGCGAGTTGGCGTGAATGGCCTTGGCGATGAGCTCCTTGCCGGTACCGCTCTCGCCCTGGATGAG
>JBAWCO010000149.1:0-1613 GCA_049590315.1 Occallatibacter sp.
CGGTGCAGGTGCCGTTCAGTGCCCCACTCGCCACGCCCAGAGTTGCCTTCGGCTGCGTGGTGCAACTCCCCGACGTTGCCACGGCCTCAGGCACCGTGACCAATCCACCCGGACCACCGGCAACGTAGACAGTTGGCCACGCCGAGACGGTAGCTTGCGAAGAAAGAATCACCACGCCTCCTCCACCACCCGAACCAGCCCCAGTCGAATTTGCTGACGCTGGATTGCCGTACGCTCCACTCGCATCAACCACACCGCCTGTGCCGCTGATTGAGGCGCACATCTGGACCATCGAACCGCCCGCATTGCCGCCCGATCCTCCACTGTTTCCGCCTTGAACGCCAGCCGCACCCGTCAGATACAAACCGTCCAGACCACCTGCTCCGGCATTGACAAATCCGCGCAGTACAGAGGCTGAGATTGTCGAACCGCTGCCGCCGTTGCCGCCGCTTGCCGCCCCGGCCACACCTCCCGAGGCTTGTCCAGATCCCGAGCCCACTGTGGAAGGGTAGCTATAGACACCGAGCGTCCCTGCTGAGGAACCTCCGCCCGACCCGCCCGAACTTCCTCCACCGATTCCCTTTTGAGTGTTTGCCCAGGTATTTCTGGTCCCATTCACCAGGATCGTGCCAAAGTCGTTGCAAGCACCCTGTGAATGAACGACCAAACCCTGGCCGGTGCCCGCTAAGTTGTCGTAGACATAAGCCCCAGAGTCCACTTGAAACTGTGTAGTGGACATTTCGCCGACCGTGATCGAGCATGGCGACGCCGCGGTGCAGTTCACAATGCAATGCGTTGGGCTGGTCGTGCAGCTCGCCGTTGAGCTGTATTCGTAACTCCCATCCGCGCCAGTCCCAAGATTCATCAGCCATGCAGGGGTGTTCGTCACAACAGCCCCGATCGGACACCCGGAAGTTGTCACGCCGCCATTTGCGTCCGTGCAAAGCGGACTCGCAGTTCCCGACACCGTCCCGGCCGTCATCACCCTTGCGTCCATGCCCTGGCGAGACGACAGCGCAATCTGTGAAGCCGTGATCTGCCCATTGCTATCGCCCAAAGGAACTCCGGCCCAGCTTCCCGGCGTTCCCCCCGCCACATTGACCCAGGCCGCCACTCCGTTGGCTGCGGCCGCTGAGTTCTGCTCCACATCTCCTTGCGTCCATGCCAGGGTCGTCGGCACGCTCGGAGATTTCGTTGGCATCTGAATCTCCGGCCCCAGTACCGGAGCAGAAAACGACAGCATCGTTGCGGTCGAGTGTGTCGCCCCAAGAGTACTCGCAAGATTTACCCGCACTGCACCGGGATTGGTTGCATCCACGTAGGTAATTGTCTTGTTGGCGTCGCTCCCAAGGGTGATTCTCTGCCCAACTGACAAATCGCTCGCGCTCGTGCAAGTTAGCACGCTGGTCCCCGCACTGCCGGTACATGTCGTTGCCCCGCCATTCGGAGTTCCCGTCGTCCCGCTTTGATACACAACATCCAGCGCATAACGCTTGTCATTGGCGCCGCTCCAATAGCTTGGTGGTCCAATGATTTGGCCGGCATACAGTGTCGTTCCATTGGGAAGAGCTGCAAAGGACGGATCCGAATAAAGAAGATCGGATGCCTGTATG
>JBAWCO010000150.1:0-1861 GCA_049590315.1 Occallatibacter sp.
TAGCGTGTCAAACTATACACCATTTCGATTCGTGAACAAGTGATGCGTTTAGAGGATCCACTGTATGTCAAACGAACCGTGAGCGCATTGCAGATGTTTGTGTCCGGAGTTATTTCATCCCGCCGAGTTTTTTGTGGTTATAGATTACGGCGGCAAGCCCCCGCGAACTTTGATTGTGGGCTGAGGTATCTACGCCAAGTTAAATGTCAATTCAATGTTGATGCAAAAGCTCAACGCATCCTCATCTGCTGGTACATAAGGGAAAGAGCGACGCATTTCGTGCGCTGTTCCACCTGGCGTTTGAGGAGATTCAGGCGCGGTCGAAGAGAATAGAGGAGACGCTCAATAGGCTTGCGAAGAAGGAAGATCGCGATGAGGTTGCCGGGACTCCAAGGCGCCTAGTGAGGATGCGCACGTCTCGACAATGCGATTAGACATTAATACTTAAGTGCTGGAGTCGACACCCTTTGCGGGTTGCAGTTCCAGATTCGGACTCAAACCCACAAACACGGTCCGCGCCCGCCGGCGGTCTGCCCGATCCTTTGTATCAGCGAGATTGTTAGTGTAGCGCCGAAAGTGCCCAGCAGAAGTCTCCGGCCTGCCCCTTCGAAGCCTCTCTATGGGAAAGGTCCGAGATTGAGATTCCAAACTCATGGGTACCCGGATACATAGTGATTCTCACGCGTGTTGTAATAGGAATAACTGGTGGGTGTGGATCTTCATATTTAAAATGACTGGCCGGGGCCCAACCGATATGATTGTGGATATCCCAGACAAGGCGAATACAGAATGAGACTAGTCAGTTTTCAGGTGCGCGACTTCAAATCGGTCTACGACTCGGGTCGAATCGATGTGTCGGATGTGACGTGTCTCGTAGGCAAGAACGAGTCCGGCAAGACTACGCTTTTACAAGCTCTTTATCGACTAAACCCGATCATCCCCGAGCATCAGAAGTTCGATGTGACCGATGACTATCCGCGCGCTGAGGTGGAGGATTACCGGCGAGCGGTGGAGGCGGAGACACGCAGCCACAGCATTCCAATTTCTGCGACGTTTGAGGTGGAAGATGCCGAGCTGCAGGTGATTGAAGCGGAGCTCGGCAAGGGAGTGCTGGCCGGCAGGCAGTTGAGATATGAACGCAGCTACGCGGGTGAAAGCTTTGTGACTCTCCGCGAAGATGAGAAGGTGGCTGGCGCTACGCTTCTAAGGCAGGCGAGTATGGAGGGCGAAATCCCTCCGGAAACCTGGACCAATTTGGACACGCTGGTGACGGCATGGTACGGCCAAGCAGAACAGAAGGCCAAGGACACTGCGGCCGCGATGGCGGCAATTGCAAACATCGCGGATGCCGAGGAGCAGAGAGCAGCCGAGGCAGATGCGAAAGCTCTGGAGGAGACAAGTGCTTCGAAGCAAGGACGAGCCGCTCTTCTAAGGCTGGTGGATCGGGGTCTTTCGCTGTATATCTGGGACAGATTTCTGAGGCCGAGGCTGCCCAAGTTTCTCTATTTTGACGAGTACTACCAGATGCCGGGTCATGTGAACATTGAAGCGCTAAAGGCACGTCAGGCGAGCAAGGCTCTGCTGGAGGGTGACCACCCGATGCTCGGGTTGGTCGACCTGGCCCGCTTGAATGTGGATGAGTTGCTCAATTCCAGGAGGACTGAGGAGATCATTTCTAAGCTTGAGGGTGCATCGAATCACCTGTCGCGCAAGATCCTCAAGTACTGGTCGCAGAATCAACACCTGGGGGTTCGATTCGATGTCCGGCCGGCGCGGCCAGGGGATCCGAAAGGAATGGAAACCGGTACAAACTTGTTGGGCCGGGTGTATGACTCTGTACATTTCGTCAGCACCCCGCTAG
>JBAWCO010000151.1:0-7925 GCA_049590315.1 Occallatibacter sp.
GGAATCGAGTGTGAGGGCTTCGAGCGACATGGGGTGGACCTCCTTTTGTTGTGTTCATCGTTGTTCGACATTTCGAGATTAGAGGGGGATATATGACAACTGCTGTCATAATTCATTTGAGAGAGTAGAAATTGTTGGGACGGAAGGCGGAATTTCAGGGATGAAGTCGGATCGGCTGCTCTCGGCATTGATGCTGCTCCAGGCCAAGGGCCGGGTGACGGAGCGCGAACTGGCGGAGCGGCTGGAGGTCTCTCAGCGGACCGTTCATCGCGATATGGAGGCACTGAGTGCGGCGCGCGTTCCGATATCGGCGGTGCGCGGGGCGCAGGGCGGATGGGAATTGGAAAAAGGGTGGCGGACACAGGTCCCTGGACTGGATGAGGCGGAACTTCGGGCTCTGCTGATGGCGCAGCCGCGGGCGATTGGGCACCCACGATTGATGGCCGCGGCGGAGAGTGCGCTAAACAAACTGATGGCGGCGCTGCCGGGTCCGATGAGGGCGCAGGCGGCGACTATGCGCGAGCGGCTGCATGTGGATCCGACGGGATGGCGGGGAACGGGTGAGGACCTGTCGATGCTGGCTGTGGTGCAGCAGGCGGTGGCGGAAGAGAAGAGGCTGGCCTTCGATTACACGCGGGCAGATGGGCAGAAGGGGCCGCGCACTGTGGATCCGCTGGGAGTGGTTGCCAAGGGGCTGAGCTGGTACCTGGTGGCGCGTGGGACGAACGGCGTTCGAACCTATCGCGTTTCAAGAATGGCGGCGGTGACACCGCTGGCGAGCAAATTCGAGCGGCCGGCGCAGTTTGATTTGGCGGCTTACTGGAAGGAATCGACGACGCAATTTGAGGGGCGGCGCGGTCCATTTGCGGTGGTGCTTCGTGTGGCGCCTGGTTCGGTTCGAGCACTCTCGATGTGGTGCACGCAATGCGTAGCCGAGAATGGGGTCGGCGCGGGTGACGGGCCTGAGAATTGGGTTGCGGTGCGAGCTGAGTTTGAGAACGAAGAACACGCGCAGTTTGTGGTGATGGGGATGGGAACGCGGGTGCGCGTGGCAGAGGCGGGCGACTTCGGGCGAAAGATTGTTGCGGAGGTGGAAGAGCTTGCCCGGAGGTTGGTGGGATAGTTGTCGACCAGATGTTGCCGGAGAGGACTATCTGTAAACGAGGCAGCCGCGATCTTCAAGAGCATCAAGCCATGCCGGTGGCTGCAATGTCGGTACCCAGCGCAGATCCAGCTTTTCAAGTCTGGGCAGTTCAGAAATCTCGTCGGGCAAAAGCTCGATTGGATTGCCGCGCAGATCGATCTGACGAAGCTCGGATAATTTCGCAATAGCAGATGGAAGCGTGCGGAGTTTGTTGTTCCTGAGATGAAGTTCGCGCAGATTCGACAGTTGCCCAATCGAGTCCGGCAAAGTTGAAATCTGATTATCTGTTGCGCGCAGTTCAACCAGGCCGCTCATCGAAGTTACGGACTCGGGAAAAACTGAGAACTGGTTTTCGCCGATGTTCAGGTATCGAAGTCTTTGCAGGTTCTTCAGCGATTCAGGCAATGACGTGAGCCGGTTGTCGTGTAAATAGAGAAAATCGCGCAGGTCTTTGAGCTCTCCAATTGCTTCCGGTAGTTCGGCGAGCTGATTGTGGCCCAGATCAAGCGTTTGAAGATTCTGCAGCTTTCCCAACTTTGGCGACAACTCGGTCAGGGAGTTATCGGCCAAGATGAGGACCGTGATGCCGACCTGCTCCCAGATATTGTCCGGAACAACTCCAAGGTTCTTCTTCCAAAGATTCAGCGTCTCATTCGCCAACATAACTGCAAGTCTACCCTCGCGATCCCTTTCGCCTGGATGCGCACCGCCCCATTTTCCCCGGGATGACTAATTCGCGATAGGCTGTTGCGGCCCGGATGCGCCGATACAGGACGGTTCCGGGCCTTTTTGAGGGAGCAGTTATGCTGACATCATCTTGGCAATTGCATCGTTGAAGCCATTTACCAAAGCGTTGTAACCTTGTGTTCCACCTTCAGCGGCAAAGCGCTGCGGCTTGGCATTTTCGACGACGACTTCCGCGACGCCGGGCAGGGACTGGAGGATCTGCATCGACTCCAAGATGAAGTCGTTGAGCGGCATCGCCATTGGATCGCTTGCTTGACGAGAACCGGTAAGTTCGGTCTGAAGATAGGGCGGCACCAGTTCGATAACCTCCGTCCCCGTCCTGCTCAATTGGTAGCGCAGCGACTCTGTCCAGGAGTGCAGGGCGGCCTTGGTTGCGCAATACACAGGCGCAAAAGCCAATGGTGCGAAAGCCAAACTCGACGTCACGTTCATGATGACCGGGTGGCTCTGCCTGGCGAGTTGAGGCAGCAGGGCCGAGGTCAGACGGATGGGGCCCAGCAGGTTTGTGGTGATGACAGCCTCAGGCCCCGACAGGTCTTCGGGGTGGTTGACCAGGTCTTCAAGACGCATAATGCCCGAATTGTTGATCAACACGTTGAGTGCGGGATGCTCGGCAACAATCTTTTTCGCGAATGCGAGGATGGCTGCCGGATCATCAATGTCCAGGCGGATTGAGGCCATTCCAGGATTAGCGCCGGTCGTCTGGTCCAGAACGTCCTTGCGGCGGCCCGCGATGATGACCTTGTTTCCGAGCTTGTGAAAGGCTCCTGCGAGGCCGCGGCCAATGCCCGAGCCGCCTCCGGTGATGAGGATAGTGTTGCCGGTCAATTGCATAAATGCTGTTCTCCTTAGTAGTGGTTTGGGGGTGAGGGGCGAGAGCGATCAGGCCCCGTTGAGCACAGAAAACCAAACTGTGCTTAGGCACACTTAGGTGTGGCGACGTCGAATCTTAGTTGTCTTCCAGGGAAGGAGACCGCAATCGACAACGATGCGCGGGAGGCTTCAGCTCACGATCGGTGGCTCCGCAGCTTCCTGAACCCCGTGGGCCGCCTGGAGTTTGAGATTCTCCGCTACGGCTTGAGAGTCCTCATATGCGTCGATATCGACGACTTTGAACCAACGCATCTTGAGGATGTGTACGCCATAATTCCTGTAGGGCGAGCCGTCGATAAGGGTATCCGTCGCGGACCACCGCATGATGATCGTGGTGTCATGGGGAAGTCCTTTCACCCAGACGTCATGGACGGTAAGAGTAAGTCCAGGGCCCAGGCGTCCGAGACGCTCGAACCAGCGGCGCACTGCCTCATGGTCATGACGCTCACCGCTCAGGGCATGCGACCCATAAAAGCGATGATGAATGTTGGGGACGCAGTCCTTGACCAAAGCGTCGAAGTCCTTCTGGTTTACTCGTTCAAAGTTCTTCCTGGCGATCCGCTTCACTATGGCGTGATACATGCTGCCGCTCCTTCAGAATTCGATGTTAATATTGTTCACATTGAACTGGATGAATTCGATGTTAGCATCGTTCACATTGGGTTGGATGCGTGTCCTGTGTGCTGGTCGCAGGAAAACTTGCACGGCCTATCGGATTATATGTAGGGCCGATCCACAAAGCGCTCGAGGATCGGCCGGAACTGCTCCAAAGACCGGCTCATGCCGGCGGTGGCCCTGAGCGCGCCGTCGTGATCGAGTGTTGCCAGTCCGTGTACAAGCGCCCAGGCGGAGACTGTGCGCAATTCTGCGAGCTCCTGCGTACGTTCATACTGTTGCGCGAGACCAAGAACCACTCCGAGACCGGCCTTTGCCGAGCGATCGATCTCGGGATATTTCGATCGATCGAGGCCAGAGTGAAACATCACATTGAAGTAATCCGTATGGTTTCTCGCGAAACGCAAATATGCCATTCCGGAATCGACAAGCCGGTCTCGAAGGTTGTCAGCCTTTTCAACGGCGCTGTGTATTTCGCGCTCAAGCAGCTCATACCCATCGCGGGCGATCTCTGCGAGCAGCGCGTCTTTATCGTCAAAGTGACGATAAGGTGCCGCAACCGAGACACCGGCGAGTCGCGAGGCTTCATTCAGCGAAAAGCCTCTCGGACCTCGATCTCGCACAAGACGAAGTGCCGCCTCCTTGAGACTGGCCTTCAGGTGTCCGTGGTGGTATTCGCCTTTGGCCTTACGCAGGACTTTGGCCTTCTTGACGGGCAAAGGGCCTCCTGCCAACCATTGTAAACGGCGTTTACATGGTCCACTGAGGAGTGCGTTACACGTTTCAAAGAGGGTATTAGGCCGAGCAGATCAAACCGACGATTTTCAGCGATTGTGTCTACTTACATAGCGGTCCCAGGCTCCTGCGATCTTTCACGGGGTGTCAACGAGCGCATAATCGCCACGCCCGCCTCAAACTTGAGGCGAAGAAGGACGGACCTCAGGCGCGGCTGCGTGCTAGTCGGCGACCATCACGTCTCCTGGCAGAATGGGGCGGGTGCGATGGAGCTTGCCGAGGTAGGAGAGCCAGGCCACGAAGAGAAGCACAGCCACGTAAACAGCGAGCTTGATCCAGTTGGCGGTTGCAACCGGGATCGAGGTATGGGGCAACGTCTTCCAGAAGATGAGCAGGACGGTTTGACCGATGGTGACGGACCAGACCGTGCCGTAGAAGTAGCGTCGCTCGCTGCCCTCTCCCCTGGTGGATAAGCCGACACGGGGGAGCCAACCGCAGGCGCCGAGGAACAAGATGACGGCGCAGAGCGGGAAGTAGGCGAAGCCGTAAATCTGCTTCATGTACCAGGTACCGGTGATGGCGGCGATGATGAGGCCGACCAGGTTGAGCAGTGCGAAGTTGATGGCGGCGTTCCAGGCGAAGGTGTAGCAGACGCGGCGATAGAGGGGATTGGGCCGGTCCTCGTCAAAGCGAAGGATATAGGGGCGAGGCTCCATGCCGGGCGCCTGACCGCGCAGCCCTGCGATGCCGGTTCCGACCAGGACCACGGCCATCCAGATCCAATTGCCCCATTGAAAACCGCCCGCAAAAAGCGAAAAAGTGAGAGGGCCCGGAGTGAGGAAAAAGACCCAAATCCAGATGGGCCAATGGCAGAGCCTGTAGAGGGGTGTGTTGTGGTCGCGGAGCTTCCGCTCCCGGGAATACTCCACTTTTCCGCGATATTGCATTGAGACGAGTTTCGCAGGATGGGCTGGAGGAGGTCAAACCGAAGAGACAGATGACAGGTGACAGATTACAGATGACAGTCAGATGCCCGAAAAGCAGATTACAGATTGCAGAGGACAGGGGCTGGCGGGGTGGAGACGGAACTCAGAGATCGAGAATGGCGTTGCGGGCGGAACGAACCTCAGCGGCAAGGACTTGCAGGACCTTGAGAGACATGAGCGGGTCGGTCTGCATGAGGGAAGTGAAGTCTTCCCGGGTGATGAAGCTTAGCTGTGCGCTGGCGTGGGCGATAGCGGTCAGGGTGTAGGGCTGGTTGCCTACCAGGCCGGGAAGCCCCAGAACGGACCCGGGGATAGCCGAGACGGAAACGATGGCTTCAGTGAGCGCGGAATCCATGGTGAGGGTGACTTGGCCGCTGTTGAGGACAAAGAGGCCTACAGGTGACTCTCCTTGACGGAAGAGGATGCGTTCTTCGTCACAGGAGACCGAGGTCGATCGCTTCTCAAGCGCCTGAATCAGTACCGGGTCGGCGACAAAAGTAGATGGGTCCAGCTTCAATTTCTCGACTCCGAAGATTTGATCCGGCGGTGGGGATCCGGCAGGTACCGACACCCTATGTTGGCATTCACCGGGGCTCAATGATGTGATGAAAATCACAAATTGGTGTTCACGATGGGAGCGATGGGTGATTTGGGGCGTTCAAAGCCGGATGCGACGGCGGTCAAAGGTGGTTGGCGTCACAAGTAAAATGGGGGTCGTGAAAACGGCTCTACAGGGCGCGATTTCAAGCAAGGGGAGGCAAGACCATCCGCAGGCTGGGGCGATGGGAGGATTCTATGAATCAGGCGAGGGGGTTGAGTTGCCGCCGAGCTTATATCGGGAGCAGCTCAAGGAACGTCTTGCGCGGAAAGAGCAGAGCGGGTTGAGATAATATGGGCTCGATGGCGAGGTCAGTAACGATATGAACATTGACGATCCGGCGGCAAAAACTGCTCCACGCTACTACGGGAAATACCGTGGACTGGTGGTCCAAAATGTCGACCCGATGCAGATTGGACGCATAGTGGCGCAGATTCCAGACGTGTTCGGTGAGACGCCATCCAGTTGGGCCATGCCCTGCGTGCCCGCGGCCGGAATCCGCGCAGGATGCTTCATCGTTCCTCCCATAGGCTCCCAGGTGTGGATGGAATTCGAGCAGGGGAATCCCGACCTTCCAATCTGGACAGGCGGGTTCTGGAGTGTGGCGGCGGATGTTCCGGTGTGGGCTCTCTCCCCAGCCCCGGTTCCCCCCGGACAAAACATCGTGCTGCAGACTGCGGGTCAGAATTCGCTGGTGCTGAGCGACGCGACCGGCTCATGGGCGAGCGGAATCGTGCTCAAGGGCGCAAGCGGAGCCATGATCGTAGTCAATGAGAACGGGATTTATATCGATAACGGACGGGGCGCCAGCATTGCGCTGGTGGGACCAGAGGTTGTGATTGAACCGCCAATCGCTTGAACCGGGTGCGGAATGCGGGGTTCGGGGGATGGATACTTCCACAATTACAAGAGAAGTTCGCGATCGCACAGACTCAGACCCGCGGCTGAGCTCTGTCTTTGTTGGGGATGGAACGACGTTCTCAGTTGGAATACGTCCTACGGTTATTCCGCATTTTCAGTCAATGACAACCGGAGGCCAATGAATGGGAAAAGTCTGGGTGGTTTTCTTCGTCGCTACAGGTTCATGGATTGTCGCGAGCGCTCAGCAGGGCGGACAGATCGCAGATGGTCAGGTCGTGGCGAGTCCGGGGTGCGAACATCTGAGCCCGCAGCAGTGTGTGGAAGCTGGGCTGGAAGCGATGGGTGGCCGCGGGCGGCTGGAGGCGTTGAAGAGCGTTCGACTACAAACCGTCAGCCACACTCTGCTGATGGAACAGTCTTATCGGCAGGCGCCATTCATCGCATCATATGAACACGACGTCGTCACGATGGACCTAGCCGGCCAACGGATGTTGACGGAAGCTAAGGTGACCTGGCCCGAATCCGACCTGAACCAAGCGGACACCGAAGCGACAGTAATTGTGGGTGCTGACGGTGGAGTTCGCCGCTCGAAGGGTGGTGATTCACCGTGCGGGCTGGCGACCCAGGTAGCTGCGCGCGAGAGGCTGGCGTTGGGGCCGGCGCGGGTTCTGCTGACGGCAATCAATGCGCCTGACCTGCATTTTGAAGCTCCAGAGAGTGTGCGCGAGACTTCTCACACGGTGGTTGCCTTCACCTGGCAGCATCTTCCGGTCCATCTGCTTCTGAATCCCTTCAACCATCTTCCGGATGCGGTTGAGACTACGCAGGAGTTTCAGGATTTCTGGTATTTCTGGGGAGACGTAAAGCAGCGGATTTACTTCGACAATTTCAAGGTCGTGCAAGGCATCAGTTTTCCCACCAACTTGGTGGAAGAACGAAACGGCGTGGTGTGGAGTTCAGAGCAGGCGCTCAACGTTGAACTCAACGTCCCGATCGACGACAAGGCATTTGCAATGGATGCCGCGGCAGTGAAACAGAGTGCGCATCTGGTGGGCTGGAACCGGCCATTTCGTGTGAAGACCGACACGGCACTGGCGCCGGGGACCGATCTCTTCCCCGGATCCTGGAACTCAACCATCGTGAAAGAGCCGGACGGGATTGTGATTCTGGAAGCGCCGATCTCCGGGCTCTACATGCAAGGAGTGATTGAAGAAGCCAAGAAGCGTTACCCTGGGGCTGCGATCAAGGCCGTTTTGTCGACATCGGATTCGTGGCCGCACACCGGCGGAGTGCGGCTAGCGGTGGCGCAGGGTCTTCCCGTTTTCATTCTCGATTTGAATCGGCCGCTGCTCGACCGGATGATGAG
>JBAWCO010000152.1:0-8590 GCA_049590315.1 Occallatibacter sp.
GTCCGGAGGGGGCGGAGCTGCGGAAACGGTCAACGCAACCGTAGCCGAATGACTCAGCTTCCCCGAAGTTCCTGTGAGGTTCACCGTGGCGCTGCCGGCCGCCGCCGTGGAAGCAGCGGTGAGCGTCACGTTCTGCGCGGTGCCCGGAGTCAAAGTGAGCGTCGCCGGGTTTGCGGTAACTCCAGCTGGAAGCCCGGTGATGGCAATTGAAACAGTCCCGCTGAAAGAATTGAGCGCAGTTGCCAGCACGCTTACCTTCGAACCAGTCGCCCCGGCCATAATCGTCAGCGATGTTGGCGACACGGCCAGTGTGAAGTCGGGAGCTGGGGGCGGAGGTGCGGAGACGGTCAAAGCAACCGTCACCGAGTGGCTCAAAGTTCCCGAAGTCCCAGTCAGCGCCATCATTGCGGTGCCGGCTGCTGCCGTTGACGCAGCGATGAGCGTCACGTTTTGCGCAGCGCCTGGAATCAGGGTGAGCGTTGCCGGGCTCGCAGTCACTCCGGTGGGCAGACCACTGATGGCGACCGTCACCGTCCCCGAGAAGCCATTCGACGGAACGGCACTCACGCTGATCGTTTGTCCCGCGCCGCCGGAGACGAGCGCGACCGTGGCGGGCGTGGAAGCCAGCGAAAAATCCGGCGCTTCGGGATTGGTGATCGGGTGGGAAAGACTGCTGCAAGATATGAGAGCCAGACATGGCAGCAAGCTGGCAGCGCTTGCCAGCGCGAGAAAGCGAAACCGACGCCGGGCGGGCGTAGTTGCAGCCTCCACCGAGAAGGGCCTGGTCGATCTTTGAGAAAGCGGCTGAAGGCTTGATTTCCTAGTACGCAATCGAAGCCACCTTGCTAACAACCGGCGCCGATTGAACCGTCAGCGGGACACGTGGATACGAACAGAGAAAGCTCATGGGGGAAAGCTCCTCAGGTGACAAAATAGAGGATTTCATTGCAGAAGTCCACAACTAACTCATCTTCGATCGCACTGGAGTACCCGAGTCGGCGGAGCATGTTCCAGATGCTGCCTCGTGTTCCCCCGTCAACATTCTCATTGGCGATCATGATGACGGCGTTCGCCTTTCCTACGATTTAATGGCGAGTTATCTTGCGCCTTATGGTAATCTTGCCGCGTTGAAAGTTGCGCGAGATCCGGACACGAAAGTGGAATCCCTGCTGGTTGCCGCCGCTGGGTAAGCAGATTCAGACTCGCCGTGTGTGCTGCGCCTTCTCCCTCCCTCAGGTCAGCATTGAAAGCAGTGCTACTTTCTCGCTGTTCGAAAGGATAGAACTATGATTCTTGGTTTGAGTTTGGCGAACTTCACTTTTCTGCACGTTTTCCTGAGTCTGCTTGGAATAGGCGCTGGAATATTCGTGATGTACGGACTGCTCACCTCGCGGCGGCTCCGTATTCTGACCGCGCTCTTCTTTATCAGCACGGTCTTGACCAGCCTCACCGGGTTCCTGTTTCCCTTCAAGGGTGTTACCCCCGGAATCATCATCGGAATCCTGTCAATCATTGTGCTGATTCTGGCGATCGTTGGGCTCTACGTCAAGAAACTTGACGGCTCATGGCGTTCGATTTACGTCATCTCAGTTTGCGTGGCTTTCTACTTCAATTTCTTTGTTCTGATTGCGCAAACTTTTGACAAGGTTCCCGCGCTCAAGGACGCCGCGCCGACAATGTCATCGCCAGTCTTTGGGCTTACCCAGTTGGCTCTGCTGGTGATCTTCGTATTGCTCACCGTTCGTGCCGTTAAGAGATTCCACCCGGTTTAGGCTTAGAAGGCAGGGCACGTTTCAGCCCTGCCGCGCCTTCCACATCAGGTAAAGACCCCACGCGCCCAGCGTGCTGGCGTCGCGGATTACGCCCACGACCATCATCTCTTCGAACTCCGCCACTGTTACGGAGCGCACCTGCATATCGTGCTCCTCCGGATCGGGGTCCTTTTCGGTATGAGTGAGCTGGGTGGCAAGAAAGACATGCTGCTTTTGCCGCGTGAAACCGTAGGCAATCCACATCCATCCCAGGTAAGTCATTGTCGCGGCGTGCAGGCCGGTTTCCTCTTTCAGTTCTCCGCGCGCCAGCTCTTCGGGATCGTCAACTTTGATCTCCCATCCACCTTGGGGCAACTCCACCGCTTGCTCCTGAACCGTGTAGCGAAACTGCTCCACCAACCACACGCGTCCATGGTCAATGGGAATAATGACGGCGCAGTCGTCCTTATCCACCACGCTGTAGATGCCCGGCTGTCCATTCGAGCGGAGGATCTTGTCCTCGCGCAGCCGCAGCCATTGGTTGCGATAGATCTCGCGGCTCTCAAGCGTGGTGATGGATGGAGCGGTGCCGCCTTCGACGGGATTCATTCAGTGTCCTCGAGCTCATCTTAAAAGAAAGCCTGCCCCATCCGTCAGGAAGTGAGCCAGCATATTCGAGGGCAGGTCGCGCCGCGTCACGTATAGAAGCGCGAGGACGACTCCGGCGCCGCATGCCGGAATGAGCTGCACCAGCCCCCATCCCGCATAGTGTGCCCAGGTGAACGTCAGCACAGAGACAGCGACCGCCAAAACGCCACTACCGGTGAGCTGGCGGACTTTCTCGATCATGTACCCGCGAAACAGGATCTCTTCAACCACCGCAGCCCGCAGTACAAGTAGGACGCGAAACCAGTAAGGGTGGCTGAGAATCATCCGTTGTTGTTCCAGAATTCGAGTCGTATCCAGATGGAAAACCCGGACAATCACGCCCATGTGAAGGGCGAAAATGAACAGCATCGCCACGGCGGCCACGACCGCGAACAGCGGTGTCTTCCAAGTAGGCCACCGAAAGCCAATCGAAGTTAAGGGTAGCCGTTCGACAATGGCCAGCCAAAGCACGACTGCTGCCGCGTAGATCCACCAGACCATCTCGCGGGTCAACAAAGCTGTAAGGGAATCTCCGGGCGCAATCCATCGACCGACAGGCAGCAGCGGAAGAACGATGACTGCTGTAAGACCGCACGCGGCAAGCAGTTTTGCTCGCCCGGACTTCAACTGCACAGGCACCGTTGTCATCGGGCTGAACTCCACAGTTTTCCTGGCGTTTCTTAGTGGAGAGATACGTCGATGCGACGCTTGAGGTTCCGTCTTTGGGAGAAATAACGTTGTAATTGCTACTCAATACTGGGCGTTTGCTGGCTCCGCATCCGATACTTGCGCAACCGTCCCACGAGCGACGCCGGCCCGCTCACCTTGAGCCGCACCAAGTTGCCCTCATACTCCCGGCTGTGCACCGTCATTCCAGCCTCAATGGCCGCCAGCACTCCGCCCTCGTGCTGCGGAACCCGCAGTTCCGCCTCAATCAGGGGGTCGGAATGCAAAGCCTGGTCAATGGCTTTCAACAGCACTTCCATTCCCTCGCCAGTGAGCGCTGAAACGATCACCTCGCCGCGCGACTCAAGCCCATGGCGCTCGTCTGGGCCAAGCAGGTCGATTTTGTTCAGGACGTCAATGCGCGGTTTGCCCAGCGTGTCGAGTTCCGCCAGAACCTTCTCTACCTGGGCTTTCTGCTCCTCGCCATAGGTCGACGCTGAGTCTCTCACATGCAGAAGAACCTCGGCCTGCGCAACCTCTTCCAGCGTGGCTCGAAAGCTGGTGACCAGCGTATGCGGGAGGTTGCGGATAAAACCTACAGTGTCGGAAAGCAGGATCTTGCGGCGACTGGGCAACTCAATGGCGCGCAGTTTGGGATCGAGCGTGGCGAACATCCGCGACGACTGTAGTACCTGCGCCCCGGTGAGACAGTTAAACAAGGTGCTCTTGCCGGCGTTGGTGTAGCCGACCAGGGCCACCGTCGGCACCGGCACCGACTCCCGTCGCTGCCGCTGCTGCTTGCGCACCCTGCGTACCGCGTCCAGCTCGCCCTTCAGGTGGTCGATGCGGGCTTGAATCCGCCGCCTATCCGTCTCCAGCCTGGTTTCGCCCGGGCCCCTGGTGCCAATGCCGCCGCCCAGTTGCGACATCGATTTGCCCCGGCCCGTGAGCCTGGGCAGCATGTACTCAAGCTGCGCCAATTCCACTTGCAGCTGGCCTTCGCTGGTTCGTGCATGGCGGGCAAAGATGTCCAAGATAAGCTGCGTGCGGTCCAATACCCGGCACGGCAGTGCGGCCTCAAGATTGCGCAATTGCGTTGGTGAAAGATCATGGTCGAAGAGAACCAGATCCGCCTCGACCGAAGCGGCTACACCTGCAATCTCTTCCACTTTGCCTGTGCCGATCAGTGTGGCCGGGTCAGGTCGCGACCGGTGCTGCATCAACTCGGCAGCCACATGCCCGCCAGCGCTGGCCACCAGCTCGCGAAACTCGGCCATGGACTCTTCGGCGTCCAGACCCGGCGACGTGCCTGACGCAACCTGACCAGAGAATCCGGCGTTTGGGTGAAGAAGAGGTCCAGTCCCAGATGTCGAGGTTTCTTCGGAAGGCAACACTTCGTCCACTGCGAAGTCCGCCCGCAGAGCAGCCAACCGCGCGCCTGCCACGCCTGCGCGGTTGTTGTGCTTGCGAACTCCCAGTTCGACGCCTACCAGAACAGCTCGCTCCGGTGTTCCCCCGGAGTGGCCGGTCCTGCCCTTCTCAACTGCCAATCGAGACTGCTCCTCGCGAGCTATCGCGTCTCCGCAGTAGCTGGCGGCGCGCCCGGCATAGACACAGCGGACGGCCCCATTCCCGTTGAGACGGCCATGGGGCGATGCTCAGTGTGCATCACGCTCCGGTTGCTCACCACAGTCGAAATGGCATGCTTGAAGATCAACTGCTCCTGGCTGTTGTTTTCCAGCAGCACTGAATACTTGTCGAACGACCGTATCTTTCCGGTCAGTTTGACCCCACTTACCAGATAAATCGTTATGGGGGTTTTATCTTTGCGAACGGTGTTCAGGAAAGTATCCTGAATATTTTGTGCCGGCTTGTTTTCCATGTGCCGATCTCCTACTTTCTGGTTGGTATTGGAATGCCCTTGAATCGGGTGAAAAAACAAATACGCAGGCGCGGCTCTGGAAACCCAGTTGCCGCCAAGTCCCGCAATGGCTCAACATTACAGCCATTCACAATCCTTTTCAACCCTGCCGACGGTCCCGGACCTAATCTCCCGTGGGCCCTTTCTGCCAAATCAGGGTCTGGTAGCACCCATTGTTCCAGGGTTCGAACGGAAAAACTCCGCGGATCGTCCCAGCCCGGCTGGTCAAAAAAGATAACGCGGACCGATCTCAACCTCCTTCGCAAGCCCCGACAGGAGCCTGCCTCCCGCGGGGCTCATGTCCCGCCAACCGGCATTGCCAGTACCGCGCCGCTGATAAAATAGATGCGTGCAAGAAACACTGCCTGCCCATCGGAGTCCCGGTAGAACCGCCCACCCAGTACCCATGCTGGACCTCAAACGGCAGTACGAACCGCTGCATCAGGAATTGTTAGATGCGGTCAGTCATGTTCTGGACACCCAGCAATTTATTCTTGGCGAACCGGTGGCTGACTTTGAAAAGGCGGCTGCGGACCAACTCGGCGTAGCTCATGCGATCGGCTGCTCTTCCGGAACGGACGCCCTCTGGCTGGCGCTGGCTGCTGCCGACATCGGCCCCGGCGATGCTGTTGTTACTACTCCATTCAGCTTTTTCGCTTCAGTAAGCGCCATTTTGCGCGTTGGCGCGAAACCTGTTCTGGCCGACATTGACCCGGTCACCTTCAACTTGGATCCGGCGGCGGTGGATGCCATTCTCTATGAACCTCGAGGAAGGACTGTCAAAGCTGTGCTGCCGGTACATCTGTATGGCCAGACCGCGGCCCAGGATTTTTTCCTTCGCACTGGTCGAGAGCACGCAGTTAAGGTTATCGAAGACGCTGCCCAGGCTTATGGAGCCGAGTGTCAGGGAAAGAAAGCTGGCGGCCTCGGCCATGCCGCCGCCTTCAGCTTCTACCCCACCAAGAATTTGAGCGCCGCTGGCGATGCCGGCATGGTCACCACCAATTCAGACGAGTTGGCCGAGCGCGCCCGCATGTTGCGCCAACACGGCATGCGCCGCCGCTACTACCATGATGAGATCGGATGGAATACCCGTCTTGACGGAATTCAGGGTGCCATCCTTGGGGTCAAACTCAAATACATTGAGGGCTGGAATCAGGCCCGGCGCGAGGTTGCCGAGCGTTACCACGAGTTCTTTACTGCCGCAGGCCTCGCTGAACCTGGACCCTACCCAACTCGCGGCATCGTCCTGCCCCATCAGGCCGCCGGCACCCGCCACGTCTGGCACCAATACGTGATCCGCACCAATCGACGCGACGCTTTGCGCGAGTTTCTCAATGCCCGCAGCATAGGCTCGGAGATTTACTACCCCGTCCCGCTGCACATGCAGCACGCCCTGCAAAGTCTAGGCTATGCGGAAGGCAGCTTCCCCGAAGCCGAGCGCGCCGCGCACGAGGTCCTGGCCCTCCCCATCTTCCCGGAGCTTCGCGAAGATGAGCAGCGAACGGTCGTCGCGGCCATCGGCGAATTCCTGAGCTAGCCACTCCTGGCGCTGTACCCGCGGCGCAATCCGCTTTCCAATTCCGAACGTCCCGAGCTATGATGGCTCTCCCATGTTCCCCTACGACGCCACGCTCCTCGCCGCCGTCCAGTCGCCGCAGCAGACTGTCCCCGACGTGGTCCAGATTATGCAGACCATCGAAGCTACGTGCGTCGACGGCGACGGCCTGAAATGGTTCAACTGGCTCTACCTTCAGGTGACCCAGGCGGTGCTGGCGGGCGTCAATAACGCGGCCGCCGTGGGCCAGGCGGAATTTACTGACCCAGCCTGGATCTCCTCGCTCGACGTCGCTTTTGCCCGCCACTACTTCGAGGCCATCCAATCGTCGCTTTCCGGGGCGCCCACGCCCGGCTGCTGGCAGGCTGTCTTCAATGTGCGCAATCAGACTGCTATCGCCCGCATCCAGTTCGCGCTGGCCGGCATGAATGCCCACATCAACCACGACTTGCCGCAGGCCATCCTCAGCACCTGCCAGGCCACCGCCATCGTGCCCCAGCACCGCACCGTTCAGTACAACGACTACACCGCGCTCAACGCCACTCTCGATAGCCTGGTTGAAACCGCCAAAACCACCCTCCACGTCCGCCTTCTCGGCGAAGCCGTGCCGCCCGTGTCCTCGCTTGACAACACGCTGGCTGCCTGGAGCGTGGCCGCTGCCCGCGAGGCCGCATGGAACAATGCGGAACTTCTTTGGCATCTGGACAGCGACGCACCTCCGCTTGCCGCGGCCTTTCTCGACATGCTCGACGGCGTGACCGCTGCCCTCAGCAAGACGCTGCTGGTTGCCGTCCCCTGACGCCCCCCGCTACAGCCGCTGATTTAGAATCAGCCAAGCATGAAATGTCCCTATTGTGGTTTCGCGCAGGACCGGGTTGTCGACTCGCGTGAGAGCAAGGAAGCCGACTCCATCCGCCGCCGCCGCGAGTGCGAGAGCTGCCTGCGCCGCTTCACCACCTACGAACGCATTGATGAGATTCCCTACATGGTGGTCAAGAAAGATGGCCGCCGCGAGCGTTTCGATCGGCAGAAAGTGCTCAGCGGGCTACTTCGAGCCTGCGAAAAGCGTCCCGTGCCAGCCAGCAAACTCGAAGCGATCGTTGACGCTGCTGAGACCTACCTCGTCGACGCTCCAGAGCGCGAACGCACCACCAGCGAGGTTGGCGAACTCATCATGCAGCACCTCAAAGGGCTGGATACGGTGGCCTACATCCGCTTCGCGTCTGTCTATCGCGACTTCAAGGATGTGCGCGAATTCAAGGAAGAACTGGAAGGCCTGCTGGGCGGGCGGGGTAGCAGGGGAAAGAAGTAGGATCGGGCAGAAGCGACGCGGCGCGAACTGGATGGTTGAGCACATGGGAGATCAGAGTCTGTTCCTGAACGCCGAGTGGAAGAACCTCTTGATGCTCAACTATGCAGTGAATCCTTCTCTGCTGGAAGAATTCGTCCCCTCGGGAACCGTACTGGATGCATTCGACGGAGCGACTTATCTAAGTCTGGTTGGATTCGAATTCAACCGTACGCGCATGTTTGGATTTCCGGTGCCGTTTCACCAGTCATTCGAGGAAGTGAACCTTCGTTTCTATGTCCGGCGGTCCTCCAAAAGAGGTGTAGCTTTCATTCGTGAATTGGTCCCAAAACGCGCGGTCGCAGCCATCGCGCGGCTTGCGTTCAATGAGAAGTACTCCTACATGCCAATGTCTCATCGCGTTGAATCCTGCGCGGAAAATGAAGGAATGAAGGCAGAGTATTCATGGGGATCGGGAGCCAATCGATCTTCGATGTGGATCGAAACCGAAGGTGCAAGGTTCATTCCGCCGGAGGGTTCTGCGAGCCAGTTCATCACGGAACACTATTGGGGTTACGCCGCACAGGCAGACGGCGGTTGTTTAGAATACGAAGTTCAACACCCCCGGTGGAACGTGAGAGACGCGAAACGAGCCGGATTTTCTGGAAACGTGTCTGCGCTCTATGGGAACGATATTGCCGAGTGCCTGATGCGAAGCCCGGATTCCGCCTTCCTGGCTGAGGGCTCTTCTGTAACTG
>JBAWCO010000153.1:0-6611 GCA_049590315.1 Occallatibacter sp.
CCGTTGCTACACCGTGACTCCCCTTCACAGTTGCAACTTTGCCTGCTTAAGTACTGGCGGTAAATGAATAGAACTTGAGACAACCCTAGAGCAAAGCCCACCCCTCAGTCGAAGGGCAGTTATGCGCATGTCGTTGTCTTGAAAACTTCTGACCAGAACTGTTTCTTGAGGAGGACATAGTGAGAGCGCACACCTTTGGAAAACACATCTATCACATGCTGCGAGTACCCGTGTTGTTCATTGTCGGGTATGTTTTGCTAGGCACTGGAGCGTACTGCCAGGAAACCGCCAGCATTATGGGAACGGTCACCGACCCTGCCGGAGCCGTTGTCCCAAACGCCAAAATCACGATCACTGATTTGGACAACGGATTCATCCGCGACACCACGTCTAACAGCACGGGCAACTACAGTGCCCGCGAACTTCCCATCGGCCACTACCAGGTCAAGGTCGAGGCGCAGGGCTTCAAGGCCTACGACGAGAAGGACATCTCGCTCAACGTGGGTGCCACCGTCCGCGTGGATATCCCTCTTCAGGTTGGAACCGAGGGACAAACTGTCACCGTCGAGGCCTACGCCATTCAGGTGCAGTCGGAAACCAACGACATCAGCCAGACCATTACCGGGGACCAGATCACTAACATCGCAACCAACGGACGCAACATTCTCCAACTCACAGAACTGGTACCGGGTGCGGCCTCCAATATGCCGGACTTCGATTCCCCCGGAGCCCAGTTCCAGACGCGGAGCATCCAGTTCAACGGGATGCGATCAGACGACAACAACTGGGTCATTGATGGTGGCGAATCCTACGATCGTGGCGGCGGCGGCATACTTATCGTTTCCCCTTCTCAGGACGCGCTTGGGCAATTCACAATCACAACCAGCAACTATGCCGCTGACCTGGGCAACTCCTCCGGCGGCATGACCAGCTTATCCATCAAGAGCGGCACCAAACAGTTCCACGGCTCAGCCTGGGAGTATGATCGCAACGACGCTCTGGACTCCTGGGCCTACTTCCTGAAACAGACGAAGCTAGCCAATCCAAGCACAAGAAAAGCGGAGCTTCGCTACAACGTGCCCGGATTCAACATCGGCGGCCCGGTGGAGTTCAGGTCGGCCAATCCAAAGACCTTCTTCTTCTACAACCAGGAATGGCGTAGAGAGATCCAAGGCGGCTCGATTCACAACCTGGTGCCAACCGCGGCGATGTTCGGATTCGGTTCTTCGGGTACAAAGGTGGCGAGCGCCCCCAACTTGACCGGTGAGGGGCAAGCCTATGTACCTAAAACGACCGATCCCGCTGCAATTGCAAAACTCGCTAACTTCGGATTGACTCCAGGCGAGCCATTCCCGAACGACACCATTCCGCTTGGACTTGTCGACCCAACAGCCGCGGCCTACCTTGCGACCGGTTATATGCTGTCGCCAAACGACTCGACCGGGACGTATTACAATTCAGCGGCCAACACCGCCACCTACTACCGCGAGGAAATTGGGCGCGTCGATCACCAGTTCAACGAAAAATTCAGCTTGTTCAGCCACATGATCTGGGATTCGCTCAGCCAGTCGGCTCCCACCGTGGCTTGGACCGGCAATACCTATCCCACGATCGGGTCGCTCGAAACCGTTCCTTCCTGGGCAGCTGTTCTCCACTTCACGTACCAGATCCGCCCCAACCTGCTCGACGAAGCTGCTTTCAACGTCAACGGCAACAACATTCTCATCACCAACACGGGCGCCTGGCACACCCCGAGCGGTTTCAATACTAACCCGCTTTTCCCCGGCGCCAATACCATCGACAAGGTCCCCGGCATTGAGATCAGCGGCGGTTCTTATGGCGCCACCATGGACAATGGAAACTGGCCATGGACGAATACCTGGCGCAGCGACCAGTGGAAAGACGACTTGTCCTTGACCAAGGGCGCGCACAACTACAAATTCGGCTTTTCCTTCATGTGGACCGTGAAGGCCCAGCAGATTTTCACCGACACCGCGGGAACATACAACTTCAACGGCGCCGCCACCGGATGCTCTGGCCCTCCGAATTGCACGAAAGCCGTCAATGGCATCGGGCTTGCCGATTTCCTGCTGGGCGATGCCAATTATTTCAACCAGGCGGAGACGCAGGATTTCGTACACATCGCCAACAGGGTATACGACTTCTATGCCATGGACGACTGGCGCCTCAGCCCCAAGCTCACGCTCAACCTGGGTGTGCGCTGGGAAGCTCTGCCCCATGCCTATGACCAACACAACCGCTTGTCGAATTTCTACCCCGACCTGTGGGTTACGGCCGATACGGCGCAGTTCACGTCTCCAACAAGCGGCGCTTTGAACACCCACGGTCCCGGATTCACTACCGTTCCAGGAATTACTCTATCCAATGTTCCGTTCTATATGAATGGAATTGGTCTGGCTGGAAGGAACGGGATTTCCCGCAATCTGGTGACAAACCACTACAACAACATCGGCCCGCGCGTCGGCTTTGCCTACGATGTGCTCGGAAGGGAAAGGACCATTCTGCGCGGCGGTTTCGGAATCTTCTTCGAACGCAATGCCGGCAACGAAGAGTACAACATGGGCGCCAATGTCCCATTCAGCAACAGCGCCACAACCAATTTCGCATATATGGATAACCCCACGAGCAGCTGGGTTAACGGTACCAGCGCTGGAGCCTCGCCAACCACCCCGCAAGGCTTCACGGGCATCCAAACCAACTTGCCGATTACGGCGGTATACCAGTTCAACCTCGGTGTCCAGCAACAGTTGCGCAACAATATGGTTGCAACTGTGGGTTTTGTGGGCAACACCTCCGCTCACCTGTCGGAGTTAATCGATAACAACATCCTGGCCGCGAGCGATACACCAGATCGTATAAACGTTTGCGGTCCAGCTTGCGGCGGGGCCGCGGGCACCAACTCCAATTACTATCGCCCGTATCTGGGCTTTAACAATGTCAATCTGGAAACAGACGAGGCGAACTCCCACTACGAAAGTCTGCAGGCTACCTTCCGGGCAACCGGCTGGCAGGGCTTGACCATGGGCGCTGCGTACACTTATTCGCACGCCTTCGATCTGATCGACGCCCAGCTCTTCAACAACGTCATGAACAACGCAAACCCGGCCTACCAGGTTGGAACAGCGGGCTTCGACCGCCGTCAAATAGCGGTCGTCAACTTCGACTACAACATCCCGGTATTCGCTCATTCGCGCGGGCTTGCCCATAACGTGGCTGGAGGCTGGTCTATCTCCGGCGTCGCGAACATGCAAGCCGGAAATCCCGTAAGCATCAATGAGGGTACCAACACGCTCGGCCTCGGGGACGGCACCAGCTATGCGGACAAGATTGGGAATATCACCTATCCGCATAAAGCGACGCAATGGTTCAATCCGGCGGGAGCGGTCGCTCAGCCCGCGCCACTAACCTTTGGCAACGCACCCAAGGCCTTTGTGAAAGGCCCGGGTCGCGACTCCTGGAACCTGTCTTTGTTCAAAGACTTCCACTTCAACGAACGAACTGGGGTCCAGTTCAAGGTTGAGACCTTCAACACCTGGAACCACACCCAGTTCACTGGTGTGAACAATGGCGTTCTCAACAACTCCGGCGGGTTCAACCCTACCGCCGGCGCAGTCAACGCCGTCGCTGACCCGCGCATCTTCCAGCTCGGCGCGAAGGCGTATTTCTAAACGAACACGGGTTGATATCACATGCCCTGGCGCACGAGTCCGGTTTATGACCGGTCTGTGCGCCAGGGTGTTCTCCAGTCCAGCTCCCAGGTGCACAGAGCTGCTCATCCGTCGTTGGGAGCGTTGATCTTGAAGACAATCAACGATGAATTAACTGAATAACATCACTTGAGGTTGCAGTGCGGGCCAGCGTCGAGAGTTCAATTGGCGTTTGCAGAACATATCGAATAAATCGATGTAGTAGGCACGCAAATGCGACTGTTTTTTGAGAATTCTCGTGGCGTACAATTGCGATTTGCTCGCCAGGAGAGTGGGATGAGGGTCGCGCGGGGCGGAGTTTGACTGCACGAGATAACGCATTTGGGAACGGGCGGCGTCGAATGCGCAACTGAATTGCAAGTCCCCCAAAGGGAAGTGCAGATCAACATTATCGCAATGGACTAATGAGGATTCAATCTATGAAAAGGATTGGAATTGCACTGCTTGCCATGGCGAGCTTGTGTTGCGCGCAGGACATCAACGAATTCCGCTCGGCGACGACCAATGTCTCCGGTGCGGAATATCCGCGTGTTGACAGTTCCTCCAAAGCTCAATTCCGGGTGAAGGCCCCTGAAGCCGCAAAGGTGCGACTCAACTTTTGGAGCGGACCGAAATTGGATATGGAGAAGCAGCCGGACGGATTTTGGACAGTCACCACACCACCGCTCGCGCCGGGACTTCACTATTACACGCTGATCATCGACGGAGCGGAAGTGAGCGACCCGAGTAGCCATGCGTTCTATGGTGGGAGCAAGGACGCAAGCGCAATTGAGATTCCTGAACCGGGGGCAACGTATTACCTTGCGCAGGAGGTTTCTCACGGCCAGGTGCGCGAGATCTGGTACCGTTCGAGCGTCACCGGCGACTTTCGCCATGCGATGGTCTATACGCCGCCGGGCTACGACACCGCGACGAAGATGCGCTATCCCGTGCTCTACCTTCAACACGGCGGCGGGGAAGACGAAACGGGCTGGATCAAGCAAGGCCACGCGAACTTTATCCTTGACAACTTAATCGCAGCGGGAAGCACGAAACCGATGATCATTGTGATGGCAAACGGTTACGCCAGACGGGCTGGCTACATCCCACCCGACCTGACCGGAAAACCCTTCGGCTCGCCAGAGTTTATGAAGGCTATGCAGGAGAACGCGCAGGCATTTGAAGACGATCTGACCCAGGTTCTGATTCCCTATATCGATTCGAACTTCAGAACAGTTTCCGATCGCGATCATCGCGCCATGGCCGGGCTTTCGATGGGAGGCATGCAAACCTTCCAGGTGACGTTCGATCACCTCGACACGTTCTCTTACATCGGAGGGTTCAGCGGGGCGGCCATGCAAATGATGGGGGGCAACAAGGGACTCGATCCGAAGACCGACCTTCATGGGGTGCTTGCCGATCCGGAAGCTTTTGCCAAACAGGTTCATCTGCTCTGGATCGGTATCGGGACCGACGAACCCGCCATGATGCACGCAGGTATCGAAAAGCTGCATTCATCGCTGGTCGATGCGAAGATCAAGCACATCTACTACGAATCGCCGGGCACCGCGCACGAGTGGCAGACGTGGCGCCGGGACCTGAAGGACTTCGCGCCAAGGCTCTTTCAATAGAACTTCTTCAATCCCAGGGCATGTCATTCGTTGCGCGCGATGCAGATTGCTTGCGCTAGGATTGTAATCGTTTACCGAATCCGAAACAGATCCAATCGGTTCCAGCAGGAGATACGTGCGAAAAACGAACTTCCGAATTCTGCTTTCAATTGTCATGCTCATTTGTGCTGAAGGACTATATTCCCAAAGCTCCGACCATCCTGCGTACTTGAACGCCGAGTTACCCGCGAAACAGCGGGCCGCCGATCTTGTTCAACGTATGACCGTGGAAGAAAAGGTCACGCAGCTTGTGAATCAATCACGCGCCGTGCCACGTTTGAACATTCCGGCTTACGACTGGTGGAGCGAGGCCTTGCATGGCGTGCAACGTCCCGGAGTCACCGAGTATCCGGAACCCGTGGGTCTGGCAGCGACATTCGATCCGGATTCCATTCACCGCATGGCCATCCAGATCGGAATCGAAGCCCGCATCAAACACGTCCAGGCCGTGCGCGCAGGGCACAGCAATGTCTTCGAAGGTCTCGACTTCTGGGCGCCGAACGTCAACATCTTCCGCGATCCTCGCTGGGGACGCGGGCAAGAAACCTACGGCGAAGATCCGTTCCTGTCGGGGCGAATGGCGGTCGCTTTCGTCACGGGCATGCAAGGTGACGATCCGAAGTACTATCGTGTGATCTCCACGCCGAAGCATTTCGCTGTACACAGTGGACCGGAGCCGACGCGCCATACTGCGGATGTGACGGTGAGCAAGCATGACGAAGTCGATACTTACCTTCCAGCGTTCCGCGCAGCCGTAACCGAAGGCAAAGCCGGCTCAGTCATGTGCGCATACAACGGCATCAATGGCCAGCCTGCCTGTGTAAATGAGTTTTTGCTGCAGGATCAGTTGCGGGGCAAGTGGAACTTTCAGGGCTATGTGGTTTCGGATTGCGATGCGGTCGTCAACATCCATCGCGATCATCATTTCACCAAGACTCAGGCTGAGGCTTCGGCATTGGCTATTCAACGCGGCATGGATAACGAATGCATCGACTTCGCCAAGGTGAACGATGACCATGATTACCGGCCGTACTTCGATGCCTATAGGCAAGGCCTCCTGAAGGAGAGCGAGATTGATACGGCGTTGGTGCGGCTCTACACTGCGCGGATGAAGCTGGGCATGTTTGACCCGCCTGAAATGGTGCCTTATTCGAAGATCGACGAAAAAGAGCTTGAAAGCGCCGAACATCGCGCACTGGCGCACCGCCTTGCCAACGAGTCCATGGTGCTGCTC
>JBAWCO010000154.1:0-4104 GCA_049590315.1 Occallatibacter sp.
GTTCCACCTATCTATCAGCCTTTCTATTTATGGTTTTTTACAACGCTGCCCTGCTGCCCCGCGGCCTCTCAAGCCACCACCGCGACTTCCGCCCGCGCAAACGTATACGGCCCTTCCGGCACCAGCGCCACTCGCGCCCCTTCCGGCAACCCCTCCAGCACCGCCGCTACTGCCTCGTCCAGGCTCTTGTAAGCCCAATCCCCCAAAAACCCGAGCTGGCTGCGCGTCACCCCTGGGGTAAAGAAGAACAGCTCAAATTTCTCCCCTACCAGCGCCAGCCTTTCCAGTTGCCACTGGTCCACCTCCACTGCCGCGCCCTTGATCTCGTCCAGAAACTCCTTGAAACCCCTGAGCCCCGCCAGCCGCCGCGCAAACTCCGGCGACCCCACCCCCTCCGCGCACTGCGACACCACCAGAAACCGCCCACCTGGCTTTACCACATGCTGCGCCGCCGTGATCCCTTTCACCGTCTGGTAGAAAGTCAAATCCAGCGGATACCCAGCCGCGCTCGTAATCACCGCATCCACCGGCTCCGGCAGCCGCTCCAGGCAGGTCGTCTCCACAAACGTGACCCCCGCCGCATGAGCCTTCACCGGATCGCCTGCAAACACCCCGCTGATCCCCCGCTCCTGCGTCAGCGTCACATCCAGCGCAAAATCATGCCGCGCCATCCCCGCAATCTCCAGCAACTCCGCGTGTAGCGGATTGTCCGCAATCGACCCCTCAGTCGCCCGCGGCTCCCGCATAAACCGCGGCGAATGAATCACTTTGATCGTTTCCTGCGCCGCCAGTCCCGGCGCAATCAGCTTCCGCCCGCCGCTGAATCCCAGCATCAAATGCTGCTCAATAAACCCCAGCGTGATGTGCAGATCCGCTGCCATAAACCGCTCGTCGATATAGACCGGCGTGCCCCGTCCCGTCTCGCCCAGAGACCTGTGTTCGCCCATCGCCTTCGCATCGTGGCTCACCACCTTGTACTTGGCGGCAATCTCCTCACCCACAATCGTCCGCACCTCGTCGTCCGTCGCTCCCCGGTGCAGCCCTGTGGCAATCAGAATCGTGATCCCTTCCACCGGAATTCCCGCCGCATGCAGCCGCTTCAGCACAGGCGGCAGCGTCCTCCCGTTCGGGGCCGGACGCGTAATGTCGCAAACCGAAATCGCCGCCGTCTTCTTCCCCCGCGCCATCACCGCCAGCGGATCGCACCCAATCGGATGGTCCAACGCCCGATCCAGCGCCGCTGCCTCATCATCCACGGCCTTTGCCGTGTGGCTCATGATCACCTGGGTCCGGAACCCCTCCGGAACCGACACCTCAAGACCGCTCTTCCCAAACCGAAAATGCGCCTTCATCCGTTTTCCCCCGTCCCCGCCATCGCGAACCCCTACATCTTAGTCTCCGCTTCGCTCCATAGTCCCCAGAGGCTGCTATATTCTCAACGACGCAAAACCGGTTGTGATTCGTGCAGCAAATCCAGCCACCAAACGGAGCCCATCATGGATTGGAATGAATCTTCGAGACGGTCCTTCTTAAAGCAGCTCACTGCCGCCTCTGCCGTAGCCCTAACCGCCGCCAACATCGAAGCTGAGCCGACTCAGCAGCCTGCTCTCCAACCGTCTCCATCCCAAACCCAGCAGGCCGCCACCCGCACCCGGCGCATGGCCTGGTGGCATCAGGCCAAATTCGGCATGTTCATCCACTGGGGCCTCTACTCCGTCATCGGCCAGCACGAGTGGGCCAAGGAGGTTGAAGGCGTCCCCATCCCCCAATACGAGCTCCTCGCCAAGCACTTCAACCCCAAGCCCAACGCCGCTCGCGACTGGGCCCGCCTCGCCAAAGCTGCCGGCCAGAAGTACATGGTCATGACCACCAAGCATCACGAGGGCTTCTGTCACTGGGACACCAAGCTCACCGACTACTGCGCCCCCCAGCAAGGTCCCGGCCGCGACCTCGTCCGCGAATTCGTCGACGCCGCCCGCGCCGAAGGCCTCCGCGTCGGCTTCTACTACTCCCTCATGGACTGGCACCACCCCGACGGCGCCACCTGCAAAACCGACCCCGCCGCCCGCCGCCGTTTTGTCGATTACACCCACGGCCTCATCCGCGAGCTCCTCACCAACTACGGCAAAATCGACGTCCTCTGGTACGACGTCGACTGGCCTCTCAACGCCCAGGAGTGGGAGTCCGAGCGCATGAATGAAATGGTCTTCTCCCTCCAGCCGGAAATCATCGTCAACAACCGCAACGGCCTTGAAGGCGACTTCGCCACCCCCGAGCAGGAGATCCGCGCCGCCCAATCCGGCCGTGCCTGGGAAACCTGCATGACCCTCAACGACTCCTGGGGTTTCAACCGTTTCGACGACGCCTGGAAGACCCCCAAGACTATCGTCTCCAACCTCGCCACCTGCGCCCGTGGCGGCGGCAATTACCTGCTCAACATCGGCCCCAAACCCGACGGCTCCATCCCGGAAGAATCCGTCACCTGTCTGGAAGCCGTAGGCAAGTGGCTTCAGACCAACGGCAAAGCCATCTATGAAACCGAGCGCGGCAACTTCAGTTGGAACACCAACGCCAACTACACCCGCCGCGGCAACACCCTCTACATCCACCAGCAGTTCTGGCCCGGCCACTCCCCCGCAGCCGAGTGGCTAACCTTCTACCAGCCAGAAGCCGTCATCGCCATCGCCGGTCTGAAGCCCAAAGTCCTCTCGGCCAAAATCCTCAAGACCGGCCAGCGCGTTCAGTTCACCCAGGACGACCTGACCCTCCGCCTGACGGGCCTCCCGCTTCACCCCCCCGACCACCCCGCCACAGTAATAGAAGTAGAGTGCGACGCCGAACCCGCAATCGACCACAACGCCACCCGCCCCCTCTGGCCCAGATACAAAGTAGGCGTCAGCTAGACCGTAGCGCCGGTCTCAGGACCGGCTGTACTGAGGGCCTCCCGGCCCTAAGTCCATCAGCCTCTGCTGGCAAGAACCTCAGAGACCCGCGCCATTTTGTCCATAGCCCGTCGAAATTGATGTTGTAAATTGTCCACATGCAAAGAAATCTATTTTTTGTCGCTCTGATTTTGGCCACCGCATGTTCGGCTTCTCTCGGTCAGATTCAACGCACTTCCGTTCCCATCGGCGACGCCGTGAGCAAAGCCTTGGCCAAGGGTTCACTCACCGGCGAAGGCGCGCGCCCATTCCACATTCGCGTTGAAGTCTCCGAACCCGAGAATCCTCAATCCCCCTATCAGGGCGCATTTGAAGAGTGGTGGGCTTCGCCCGATCAATGGCGCAGAGTGGTAACGGACAAAGACGGTATGAAACAAACCATCGTTGTCGTTGGTGGGCAGAAGACGGAAAAGGATGAGGGCGACTACTTCCCTGTCTGGCTTCGTAACTTCGTCAAGGGCGTATTTGACCCTGTCCCGAATGCACCTCAGTGGACAGGCAGCGGTCTCATGATCGAGAAAACCGTCTTTCCTAACGGTGCCAAAACGGACGCATGTGCCCGCTCCCAGGCCAAAATAGGGTCGACGGACCGGTCGACGACAGTGTATTTCAATCTCTGTTTTGACGACGACGGCATGATGAAATTCTTCGGCAGCCCCGGCGATAGCATGGAATTCCACGACTACCGCAGCTTCGGAAAGAAGAAGATCGCACGCACGCTCTCCGACGATCCGGAATCTGGAACGAAGCTGGTTGGCCGGGTATCTGTGCTTGAAGAGTTGTCAAAAGCCAAGGTAGCCCCCAATTTGTTCACCCCGTTTCCGACAGACGAGGACCGATTCCGCGAGTTGCAGGTGAGCCCTGAGACAATGGAACGCGTCACCGCCGCCGACCCGCCTATCGTTTGGCCCACGGTTCACTCCGGCAACGTCAAGGGCAGGGAGGCAGTCTACGTGTCATTCGATTCCCAAGGCCGGGCTCGCGAAGTTTGGCCGCTCAACTCTGACAACGGAGGAGTAGACGACTCCACTCGCGATCAGGTCCGCAAATGGACCATAAAGCCCGCGACCGACAAGACCGGAACGCCCATGCAGGTTGACGGAAGCCTCGTCTTCGCTTTTGAAACCCGCATCGACGACCCGCTTCCGGAATTGACCGACGC
>JBAWCO010000155.1:0-2514 GCA_049590315.1 Occallatibacter sp.
GGTACGAGGTCTCTTTAAGTGTGGTGGCATGTAGCACGACGCGTTCGCGTCTTGCCGCCGGAACTCGAGCCTCGGGCCCCACGGTGATCACCGGGAGGTTTACCGAGCGCAGGACTTGTTCCGCCACGGATCCCAGAAGCAGCTTGCCCAGCCGGCTGCGGCTTCTGGTACCGAGCAGAACGCGATCTGCGTGAAACTGGCGGATAGCCGCCGTAATGTTTTGCCCTGGATGACCCTCTCGAACCAGCGCATCGCACCGAATGCCCTGAAGTCCAGCCAATTCGCACCACGGTTCCAGGGCCTTGGTTGCAAACTCCAGCGCGCTGGATGGATCGTAGTACGGCATGCCGATGGCATCGGTCGCAACCGCCGCGCTTGTACCCATCACATGGAAAAGGATCAGGCGCGCACTCGACTCGGTTGCCTGTTCAAGCGCATGCGGCATCAATCGGTCCAGGTCGCTTAAATCGGTAGCTACCAGAATCAAAGCCGGTCGTGTCCACGGATTCCTGCTGGTGTCCGGACCGGCAACTGCAGAGGAGTCCGGCATGGGCTTCACCTCGTAGTGGAAAGGGTCCCACTCCGGGTGGCGCGAAGATGTGCGACCGGACACTCGGTTGAGTGATCCGCCTCACTATGGGAATCTTCAAATTACGCCCAAATCCATCACTCTAGCGTGTCATGAACTTCTTCTGAGAATCGACCGATAAGGGATTCAGATACACAGAACCGGCTTATCGATCACCCAGCTTGTTTCGAATGAGGTGCAGTCCATGCGTGCTCAACTTGACGAGGAATCCGTCATCAAGGCCAACTCCCAGTTCTGGGAACAGATGCTGGCCATAACGTTGGAACGCGAGCTTATCCCCGAGGAATTCTGCGTGGGCGCCGGGCATCTGCTGGGGAGCGTAAATCTCTCCGGCAATTGGAAGGGCCGCATCGAGTTGAGGATGACCTGCGCCCTGGCTTATGAAGCTACGGCAGCCATGATGATGCAGCCAATCGAAACAGTCGTCGAGGCCGATGCTCTGGACGCAACCAAGGAGATCGCCAACATGATTGCCGGCGCAATCAAGTCTTCCTTGCCGCGTCCCTGCTCCATGACCGTCCCTGAGTCTGCCGTGGAGACGCAGGGATATTGTGGGCGTCCGCGCACCGAGGACTCGCTGGTGGTGGCATTTCGCCGACCTTCCGGAGACTTGATGGTGCGCGTCTGGGAGCAGGAATGCATCGAGTAGAAGTTCGCCGCACACGGCTTGTGCCGGCGCGAATGCGCAGTTTTTACGCGTTTCTTTATTGCTTCTTTATGTGAATTCTTCATATATTTGGGAATGGAAGTTCACCTGCAAACATTCCATCCCTCTAAACACCCCAAGAAAAAATAGTCCTTAGTGCGTTCATGAGCGCCCGCTCAACTGTATCTACTTTTCAATTTTTACAGGGCGCGCCAAACCACAACCTTACCTGCATCACCTGGAGGATCGACGCAATGAATCACCGACTTAATCGAAGTGTATTCAGTGCCTGGCTTCTGGCCTGCGCAGTGCTTTTCGCATTGCCCGCCACAAGCTTTGGCCAGACGTTCCGTGGTGGCATCAATGGCGCGGTGACCGACCAATCGGGCGCGGTAGTGCCCGGAGCGGTCGTAGAGGCTACGGATTCGGCTACCGGCGTATCGCACAAAACCATCTCGTCAACCGGCGGAGAGTTCACCTTCCAGGATCTTCCCCTGGGTGAATATATGGTCTCGGTGTCGGCAAGCGGCTTTCAAACCGCCAAGGTAGAAAAAATACCGGTGACAGCCGGAAAAATCTATACGCTGCCCGTCAAGTTGAACGTCGCACAGACTGCGACCACCGTCGAAGTGGACGCGGCAGCCATCACGCTCGATACAACATCCACCACGCAGACTGCCGAGGTTGGCGGCGTGGCGCTCCAGGTTACCCCCCTCAATGGTCGTGACTTCACCCAATTGATCATTCTCGCGCCGGGTTTCTCCAATAGCGGAGCGGGTGGGTACGGCTCCCTGAACGGTACGCGCGCTAACCAGATTAACTGGCAGATTGACGGTATCGACAACAACGATCTCTGGCACAACATTCCGGCAGTCAATCAGGGCGGCGTCTCCGGCATCGCCGGTATCATCCTTCCCATCGACGCGGTCGATCAATTCTCCGCGCAAACGCAGGCAGCGCCGGAATCGGGACGCAACCCCGGTGGCAGCGTGAACCTCTCGCTCAAGTCCGGTAGCAATGCGCTACACGGCAGCTTCTACTACTACAACCGCAACGAGCTATTCGGCGCCACCAATCCATTCACCGCTCCAGTGAAGCAGGAAGTGCGCAATTACAATTACGGATACTCTGCCGGCGGTCGAATCATCAAGGACAAGCTCTTCTGGTTCACAACCTACGAGCATCAGCGCTTCACTATCGGCGTTCCTGACCAGGCCACTGAGCCCACGCAGGCGTGGCAGACGCAAGCCAAAGCGGCGCTGGCAAAGTTCAATATTCC
>JBAWCO010000156.1:0-5219 GCA_049590315.1 Occallatibacter sp.
CGGCACAGGCTGTTTACGCCTTGGGTGAGGCAGGGGTACCGGGCAACGATCCGCGCATGATCAAGGCGGCGGATTGGATGCTGTCGAAGGAGGTCCGCCATAAGGGAGATTGGGCAGTGAAGGTGCCCAACACCGAGCCCGGTGGCTGGTACTTCGAGTACAACAATGAGTTCTATCCCGACACGGACGACACGGCACAGGTATTGTTGGCGCTGAAGCAGGTGGAAAACCCACGCGAGCGCTACCAGCACCAGGTAGCACAGAGGGCCATTGCGTGGGAATTCGCCATGCAGTGCAAAAACGGCGGTTGGGGAAGCTTCGACAAAGACAATACGAAAATGATCTTCCAATACATCCCGTTTGCAGATCACAACGCAATGCTCGATCCGCCGACAGTGGATATTACGGGAAGAATTCTGGAGATGTTGGCCAACTACGGCTACACGCGCGACGACAGCCGTGTGCAGAAGGCGATTCGATTCATCCTCAAGGAGCAGGAACCGGATGGAAGCTGGTTCGGCCGCTGGGGCGTGAACTACATCTACGGAACTTTCCTGGTGCTGCGCGGACTGGATGCGATTGGGTTTGACCACAATGAGCCGCAGGTTCAGCAGGCAGCGGAGTGGATCAGGATGGTGCAGAATCCGGATGGTGGCTGGGGTGAAACCTGCGGCAGCTACGACGATCCAGATACGCGCGGCGTTGGTACGAGCACCCCATCTCAGACTGCCTGGGCGCTGCTTGGACTGCTGGCGGCCGGGGATGATCGGTCCGACTCGCTTGCAAAGGGTGTGCGCTGGCTGTTGACTCGTCAGATGCCGGATGGCAGCTGGGACGAGTCGATGGGAGAGGGAATGACGCGACAGGGTATCATTACTGGAACCGGTTTCCCCAAGGTCTTTTACCTGGCTTACACCTTGTACCGCCAATATTTCCCGCTGCTGGCATTGACCGCTTACAGCCGGGCTATGCAACGCGCCGCAATTGGCGCTGGAGGGTAACGAGAAGATGGCTATACCTATCTCCCAGGTGTGGACGGTTGCCACATACGTGTGGAAGCAACGGCTTAAGGGCAATAAGAAGTATCCACTGGTGCTCATGTTGGAGCCGCTGTTCCGCTGCAACCTGGCGTGTGCGGGATGCGGCAAAGTCCAATACCCGCCGCACATCCTGAAGAAGCAGCTTACACCCGAAGAGTGTTTCGCCGCGGTGGAAGAGGCAGGCGTGCCTATGGTCTCTATCCCGGGTGGCGAGCCGCTGTTACACCCCCAGATTGTGGAGATCGTCAACGGCCTCGTCGCGCGGAAGAAGTACATCTACCTTTGTACCAATGCACTGGAGTTGAAGCGGCGGCTGCCGGAATTCACACCGTCGAAGTATCTGACCTTCTCTGTCCACCTCGATGGCCAGCGCGAGCATCACGACTTCAGCGTCTGTCGCGAAGGAGGTTGGGATATCGCGGTTGAAGGCATCAAGGAAGCAGTGAAGCGCGGATTCCGCGTCACGCCCAACTCAACATTCTTCGATGGCGTAGATCCGAACAGCGTTCGCGCCTATTTTGACGAGGTTATGTCGATGGGCGTAGAGGGTATCGTGCTCTCGCCGGGCTATAGCTACGATAAAGCGCCGGACCAGCACCATTTCATGGGCCGCGCCAAGGTACGCCGGCTTTTCCGCGGCATTCTGTCGAATCGCAAAAAATCGTGGAAGTTCAATATGTCACCGCTGTTTCTCGAGTTCTTGATGGGCGATCGCGATTACGAATGCACACCATGGGGTTCGCCTGCTTACAGCATCTTTGGTTGGCAGAAGCCCTGCTACCTGCTCCAGGATGGTTATACAGAGACCTTCAAGGAACTGATCGAGACGACGAAATGGGAAGAGTATGGCGTCGCCAGCGGCAACCCCAAATGCGCCAATTGCATGGTAAGTTGCGGCTATGAGCCTTCCGCAGTCGCGGATGGTTTCTTGTCGCTGAAGGGTTTCTGGGGCATGGTCAAGGGCAATTTCAGTTCGTACAAGAACCAGCATGCAATGAAGGTGCTGAACGACTTCAAAACTGAGAGCCATGCGTCGCTGGTTCAGATTGCAGGCGCAGAGCGCGTCATGGAGGAAACCAACGCATGAGCGCCGAGGTGATGAAATATACGCGTGAGCAGGTGGATGCACTGGAAGTCGCCCCGGGTTTTGAGCGCGCTAATCTTGAGGGCTGGATTCCAGAGTTTGCAAGCGAAGAAGACGTGCGCCAGGCTCTAGAAAAGGCCTTCGACTATCGCGGCGATGTAACCCTGACGCTGAAGAACGGCGAACGCATTGAAGCGTACGTTTTTAATCGCCTGAGTGGTACGACGCTTGCCGACTCCTATGTCCAGTACTTCACGCCCAAGGCACCCGAAAAGCGCAAGGTGAGCTATGCCGAGATTGCTCGTGTCGAGTTCAGCGGCAAGGATCGCGCTGCCGGCAAGCACTGGGAAGACTGGGTTGCCAAGTACAATGAGCGCAAGGCGGCTGGCGAAAAGAATATCGCGCTGGTGCCCGAGGCACTCGACTAGCAGGTGCAGTCTTAGGTTGTCATTGACAGCTGAATCTAATATAGATTCAGGCCACCCAATGGACTATCCTTTGTTGTGTCCCGATCAGTTGTGTCGAGCGAGCTGGAATTGACCTCTGATAACTGACCACTGACAACTGGTATATGAAAGTCTTCCTGACAGGCGCCACCGGGTTTGTAGGCCATCATGTGGCGCGAGCACTAGCTGCCGACGGCGCTGATCTGCGCCTGCTGGTGCGCAAGACCAGCAATCTGGCTAACCTGGAAGGCATCGTCGGTGACACGCACGTGGGCGACCTGCTCGAGCCTCAGTCGCTGAAACCGGCGTTAGCCGGATGCGACGCCGTTATGCACGTCGCCGCCGACTACCGGCTCTGGATTCCCGACCCCCGGACAATATATCGCGCCAACGTGGATGCGACGCGGGAACTGCTCCGAATGGCGCGGGAGGCTGGCGTTCCCCGGTTTGTTTATACCTCCAGCGTGGCGACCATGCACTTCAGGACCGATGGCCTGGTCGTCAACGAGGACACGCCGGTTTCGCTCAAAGACATGGTCGGGCACTACAAGCGATCGAAGTTTCTCGCCGAGCAGGAGGCCATCAAAGCCGCGCAAGGCGGGCAGAAGGTAATCATTCTCAATCCCACCACGCCAATTGGGCCCAACGACGCCAAGCCCACACCCACGGGCCGCATCTTTGTCGATTTTCTCAAGGGAAAGTTTCCGGCCTACATGGATACCGGCCTTAACTTGGTGGACGTAGCGGAAGTAGCGCGCACCCATGGGTCAGCATTGACAGAGGGAACTCCTGGAAAGCGCTATATCTTAGGCGGAGAAAACCTGACGCTCAAACAGATTCTTGATAAGATGTCGGCAATCACCGGCATCCCTTCGCCCACGGTGAAGATTCCCTTTGCGGTCGCAGCTACCTATGCGTTCTTTGAAGAATGGATCACGGGAAGGATCCGTGGGCTTGAACCGCGCGCTACGCTGGAAGAGGTGCGGATGGGGCGCAAGAAGATGTTCGCCTCGAGCGCACATGCGCAACAGGAGCTGGGATTTCGCATCTTGCCCGTTTACCCGGCGATGCGGTCGGCGATTGAGTGGTTTCGAGCGCATGGATATGCGCCATAGCTTGATGTGGGAAAAGACCATGAACCGGACTAGAATCTTCTCGAATTCAGGAATCGTTGGTCGATGGACCTACGGACTTGTGGCCATACTGCTTCTCGATTCAACCATTGACGTCGTGAGAAGCTGGACTTCTCATGATCGAGCCTACATGATTTTTAGTCTCGTGTTTTTCATATTCTCCGTGTTAGCGTGGCCCTTGTTAACGATCGGGCGGCTGCGGGAACTACATCTTAGCCAGTTGTGGATTTTACCGATTCTGGTGCCGTTCGCTATGACTGCGGTGGCAGTCTACGAGGGCTGGCCTGCCGGGTTCCGGATGTCGATGGGGGGCGCTTTCTTGGTTCAACTGCCGCTGGTGCTTCTGTCGCCGCGTGCCGATTTGACGACAACCGAAATTGAGAGTTCCGCTGGGCCGCGCTCATGACCCGCACCGCGATCATCGCCGCCATGGCTGGCGAATTGGAACCGCTGGTGCGCGGCTGGTTGTACGAGCGCCGTGACGGTGTGGAACTGTGGCGTTGGAAGTTCGCCCGTGGCCAATGGGTTGCGGCCTGCGCAGGAGCCGGCGTGAATCAGGCCACGAAAGCATTTGCTGAAGTCGAGAAAGATGGGAGCGTCGGCCTGATGATCTCTGCCGGATTTGCGGGGGCCTTGAGCGATGATTTTGTGCCCGGCAAAGCATATCGCGCGTCCGGGGTGATAGATGCGCGGACCGGAGAACGGTTTCCAATTGAAGCCGAGAGTAAGGGATCTCTGGACTGGAAAGGTCCCTGGGTTGTGACAAGCCCGAGAGTCGCCGACGAGGCGGAAAAACAGCGGCTGGCAGGCGCTTACGGGGCTGGTCTTGTCGAGATGGAGGCGGCAGCGCTGGCGCGATTGGCTGCAATGCGGGGGATTTCGTTTCGATGCGTGAAGGGAGTCAGCGACGGATTCAGAGATCAATTACCTGATTTCAATCGCTTTATAGGAGAAAATGGGCAATTCCGAATGGCCGGGTTTATCCTTTATGCGCTGATAAGACCACAGTACTGGCCTGCACTGGTGCGGATGCGCGAGAATAGCAGAGAGGCCGCTGAGAGAATGGCGGAGTCACTGCTGGATCTGTTGGACGAGCGAGGAGCAATCAGGAAACAGAATGGCTACCCAGATCTCAAACATTGAAAGCCAGTCGGGAGCCGCGCATGGCGTTGCAAGGATTCCCGCCACCATGCGTGCCGTCGTCTATCGGGGTGTGAACGACATGCGGGTGGAGACTGTGCCCGTGCCTTCGATCGGACCAGGTGAGTTACTGGTGAAGGTGGCGACCTGCGGCGTCTGCGGGACGGATCTGAAGAAGATTCACAGCGGTTCGCACTCCGCGCCGCGCATCTTCGGCCATGAGATGGCGGGAACCATCGTCGAAGTGGGCGAGGGCGTCACGCGCTATGACGTAGGCGATCGGGTGATGGTCTTCCACCACGTTCCATGCGGAAATTGCTATTACTGCCGCAAGCAGACGCCAGCGCAATGTCCGCTCTACAAGCAGACAGGCGTA
>JBAWCO010000157.1:0-2385 GCA_049590315.1 Occallatibacter sp.
GGATGCCAACCTTTGTTTCCCGGCGACTCAGGCAGATCGGTGCGCTCAAAAAAGGCGCGAACGGAGGGTGGCAGCTTGGGCGCCAGATTGTACTTCTCCAGTAGCGCACGAACTTCGGCCACAGTCGAATGGTCCGGCGACGTTGGACCGGAAGAGAGCGCATCAAGCGAACGCAATGGAACATCGGGAACCAGGAGGCTGATCTTTGCCGCCTCCGGTGCGACAATGGCCAGCCGTCCGCCCTTCACCGCGGAGAAATGCTTGCGCAGTGTGTTGACCTCGCTGATGGGCGCGCCCGAAGCCAGCAGTAATTGATGGAAGGCGATGGTGTCGTCGAGAGAGATGTGAGGGTCAAGCGGCAAGTCGAACATGGCCGAACCGCCGCCGGAGATGAGGAAGAAGATCAGCGTGTCTTTGCGAGCCTTCCTGAGCATCACCAGCGCAGCACGGGCTGCTGCAAATGACTCCTCGTTGGGAACAGGGTGGCCGCCCTCAAAGTAGCGAAAACGCCAGTTGCGTTTCTTGGGCAACTGGTTGGAGCAGCAGATGCCCCGCATTCCCATGCGGCGTTTCACGCGGCTGAGCAGAACTTCAAGCATGGGGCTGGCCGCTTTGCCCAGAGCGATGACAAAGATGCGCTTGTAACTTGAGAGATTGATCGTTTCCGGTCCGCTGCCATCGGGCAGCAGGCGGTGCAGCACATTGCCCTCGATGCGAATGCGGCGGTCAAAGGCCGATGCAATGCTGCATGCTTCGATGGCGCCTGTAAAAATGCCGGTCGCTGTGGCGTGCAGTGAGTCGAGAGCGGGATCGCTGGCCGGGGTCATCGCAGTTGCTCCTTCAGCCAACTGAACGCAAAGCTGGACTGGACTGAAAGGGTGGTGGGGGCACTCTTAACCTCCATTCTACGCGCTTTTCGAGGATACATCCTATCCGAAATGGCGGCTTTGCGGAGGAGCATCAAGCCGCGGTTCGCGCCGGTTTCGCTCATTTCATCAAATGGTACGAAGCGCTCCATGAGTTATTCTTGCAGCATCATGAATGATCTTGATTCGCCAACTGTTTCCATTGACCCCATTCTGTTTACACGCCAATTGTGCGAGATTGAGTCGACCACCTACCACGAAGGCGCGGTGGGCGATTTTCTTGCCGGCTATCTTGCCCAGCGCGGTTGGAGTGTGGAAAAGACTCCCGTTGAACAGCCAAGGGAGAATGCCGGTGGCGGCCCGCGCTGGAACGTCTACGCGTGCGCAGCCGGCGAAACGCCGGATTTGGTCTTTTCGACCCACATGGACACTGTTCCGCCCTACATCCCATTCAGCGAGGATAACGAATTCCTTTATGGCCGTGGAGTGTGCGACGCCAAAGGCATTCTGGCGGCCCAGGTCGCCGCTGCTGAAGCACTGCGCGGGGCTGGCTTCAAGATTGGATTGCTCTTTGTCAGCGGCGAAGAACGCGACTCTGCCGGAGCCGCGGCCGCCAATAAGACACCCAAAGGCAGCCGCTTCCTGATCAACGGCGAGCCCACCGACAACCGGGTCGCCCTGGCATCCAAGGGAGCCTTGCGGGCGGCCTTCAAGTCCACCGGAAAAATGGCCCACTCAGCCTATCCCGAATTGGGAGAGAGCGCCGTACACAAGCTCGTCGAAGTGCTCGGCAAGCTGCTCGTCATGCCGCTGCCAGGAACTGATTCGATCGAGAAACGGCGCCCCTATTTCAACAACTGCTTCGCTACCTTGATATAGAGATCCACCGCTTCCAACAGCTCTTTTTTCGCCAGCTTCTCATCGGGCGTGTGGGCCACGTGGATGGAGCCCGGCCCGAGCAGCACCGGCTCTCCCCAGTTGGAGAGCTGCGGAATATCGGTCGAGAACTTGGCGACCATGGTGGGCAGTCCCTCGACGGCGCGCATGCGAATGAAGGGCGTGTCGAGCGTAAACTCCACCTCTGCCAGATTGCCTGCGATTTCAGTCAACTGCGCGCGCACCGGGCCCGAGTCGGTGACCGTACGCACCAGCACCTGCGCCTCGGCCTTGTCGGCGATGACATTGGGCGCGTGGCCACCTTGAATCTGGCCGATGTTGAGCGTGCTGGGACCGACATCTTCCGTCACCGGCAACGGGAGCGCCAAAAGACGCCCCAACGCCTCGACGAGCTTGTGAACTGCGCTGTCACCCAGCTCCGGATACGCCGAGTGCGCCATCTTGCCGGTTGCGCGCAGAACCACACGCAAAGCGCCCTTGGAAGCGAGCGCGAGGCGACTGTCCGTCGGCTCGCCGTTGATCAGAAACCGGCTCCCCTTAGGCGATTCGTTGGCCACCTTGGCCCCCGCAGAATCGCGTTCTTCTCCGGAGACGAACAGCAGGCCGATGCGCAATCCAGCCG
>JBAWCO010000158.1:0-3515 GCA_049590315.1 Occallatibacter sp.
ACCTCATTACGACACACTCTTGCAAGGGGGAGAATCGGAGGGGCCGAACACCTGGTTTGAGGTGGTCGAGGTTCGGACTAACAAGGAGCTTCTTAACCGGCATGACGAACTTCCTTTCGCTCGCCCGGTGTCCGCATGTGTGGGCTGAAAGTCAGTTCGTGGAAACGAATTGTTTGGAGCAGGTGCACTTCTGTGCTTTCCGCGGACCGGATGCGCCCTTTACGCAAAAGTAGATTATCACGGCAACTGCAGTGTGGCAGATGCTCACGGGCGGCTCTCACTGGCTTACTGCTTCCCACCCATCGCGCGGTGAGACTGCGCGATGGATGGGGCGCGCGGCGTTTCTTTTTGAGTTCTTTCGGTACGACTGAAGTCGGGGCCTGATACAAGGCAGAATTCGGAACCACGATCTAAGAGAAGCGGGTGGATTTCCAGAGTTGGCGGGCGCAGAGGGTGGCGGAGGCTACCAGCACTATTGTGAGGATGGAGAGCCAGGGGAAGTTCATGGGTAATGCGGGGAGTTGCGCGTTCAGGCCTAGATAGACGAAGACGCTGGCGGCCGCGGCGAGGATGGCGTAGTCCCACCAGCGGCGGCGGTCGTCGGTGTCTGAGGCGTTGTTGTCTGGCAGGTTGCCGGGCTGCGATGCGGTGTGGATGGCCTGGACGCGGGCGTAGTCGAGGTTGTAACGCCGGCACTCGCGCTGGACGGCTTGTTCGGTGGAGGCGTGCTCGCGCTCGCTGGCGATAGCAGTGCTGACGGCGAGCGCGCCGAGGATCATGACCAGCGAACCTGCGACGACGAGGAGCTTATGTGCGGCGTTGGCATGGGAAAGTTCGCCGAAGACGAGAGCGCCCCAGGCTAGTCCCCAAAGCTGATTGGTGTTGGAGAGCGGGATGGCGCGGCCGATGCCGAGATACTTGGTGGCAAACTGCTGGCCGAGATCGCCGATGACCCAGACGAAGCCTCCAAGGAAAAGCCAGAAGAGGAGATGCTTGGTGTCGGGCGAGTGAAAGATGGCGGCGTGGGCACCTCCGTCGAGCGCGAGGACGAGGGCGAAGCAGGTGACCAGCTCGCCGATGGTGAAGACGGTGACGAAGGAGAGCGGATTCATGCCGCTGATGTAGGCCTTGCGATAGGGGACATACATGGTTCCCCAGAGGAGGCTTGCGCCTAGGGCGGCGAGGATGCCGCTGAGGGCATGGGTGGCGCGGGGGCCGTCGCCATGAATGGTGCTGAAGCCGAGCATGATGGCGGCGGCGACTATGGCGAGGGCCCCTAGGATGACTTTGGCGACGTTGCGGGCGCTGGCGCCTTTGAGCTCGCCGAAGAGCAGGCGGCCCCAGAGGATGCCGACGAGGGAGTTGGTGTTCCAGAGCGGGAAGGCGATGGTGAGGCCTACATCGCGAATGGCGAAGACGGTGAGGGTATTGGCGACTGCCCAGAGCATGCCGGCGAGAATGGCGTTGAGGATAAGGTGCTTGTTGTGGGCCAGGTCGGCGAAGACGTAGCGTGTGCCTTTGAGGAGGGTGGGGATGGTCCAGCGGGCGGTGAAGACGCCGGCGACCATGCAGAGCGAGATGGCGTAGGGGGAGAGGCCAGAGTTGACTAGCTTGGTGGGGGCTTCCGCAGCACCGAGCCAGACGCCGGCGGTTAGGGCGCAGAGGACGCCGAGGGTGTGGGTAGATGCGAAGCTTGCGGTGGGCTTGGCTGGCTGTGTGGGGGACGGGGTCAACGTGTATGTCCTAGTGGAGCGTTATGAGGAGCGCCAGGCCGATGAAGAAAACGATCAGCGGAACCAGGAAGTGGGTGTCGGTTAGGACGGCGGCGGTTTTTTGGGAGAATGTCATCTTTGTGTGAGCATCTGTATGACGGACTGCGTCACCATATCGATGCTGTTGTTTAATTGTCAAGGGTGCGCAGTTCAGCACAAGCGTTCATAATTCTCTCAGCGCGAGCTTAGTACGTGAAAGTGGGCTCAAATGAAGATCGTCCGCAGCATCTTGCGTATTGCGGTCGCTGTATATTTCGGCGTCCTGATCTTGTTATTTGTATTTCAAAGAAACCTTCTCTACTACCCAAGTCACACTTACGTGAGCCTTCAGGATGCGAGGGCAAATCGCGCCTTGAGGGAGTTTGCGGTAAGAACAGCGGATGGGATCGATTTGAAGGCGTGGTATGCGCATGCAACGAGTAAACCGTTCACTCTCGTGTTCTTTCATGGGAATGGGGATAGTTTGTACGGATCTTCCGAAGTTGCCGATCCGTATATCGGGGCAGGATACGGATTCCTGGTCGCTGAGTACAGGGGATACAGTGGATTGCCCGGGAAGCCCACCGAGGCCGGTCTGTATGCTGACGCGCGCGCGTATCTCTATGGGTTAATGTCTCAGGGAGTGAAGAGTGAAAACATCATTCTTTTCGGGCATTCTCTGGGGACCGGAATCGCCACCCAAATGGCGGAGGAGTTTCACGTGGGTGGGCTGATACTGTTGGCGCCCTATCTGTCGATTCCTAAAATGGCGCAGGTGGAGTATCCGATCTTTCCCGTTCAATACATTGCCCTGGACCGCTTTGAAAACTTCAAGAAGATCAAGAATGTTCATGTGCCAGTTCTGATCGTGAACGGCGCGATGGACGAGGTGATTCCGCCGTCCCAGGGGAAGCAGCTTTATGATTTGGCGAATGATCCGCGCCAGTTCTATTCGCTGCCGGGGCGCGGACACAACGACTTGTTTTATGATTTCGCGCCGCTCGCCCTGGATTGGGCGGGCCGATTGCCTCGGACGAGCTGAAGCAGATTGAGTGCAGGCTGGACTCGGCTCGAACGCGCCAGCGGAATGCTGTAGGCTCAAAGGAGCAACTCTCCATTGGAAGCCTGCCTTGACCTCATCTCCCATTTCATCGTCTCGTCCTTTTCATCATCCTGAAACCGGTGCTCCTCTGTATTGCGGGAAGGTCTCGCTTGAAGCATTGGCGAAGCGCTATGGCACGCCGCTTTACGTCTACTCGGGCGACCAGATCGTGGAGCGGCTGAAACTGTTTCAGCAAGCGCTCAAGGGCAGGGAACATCTGGTTTGCTATGCGGTGAAGGCGAACTCGGCGCTGGCGATTCTGAAGCTGCTTGCGGAACGCGGGGCCGGGTTCGACATTGTTTCCGGCGGAGAGTTGGAACGGGTGATGGCTGCCGCGCCGGAGGCCGTGGGGCGCGTGGTGTTCTCAGGCGTGGGCAAGACGGCGGCTGAGATTGATCTGGCGCTGAAGGCTGGGATTCTGGAATTCAACGTGGAGAGCGAGGCGGAGCTGGCGCTGCTGGCGAAGCGCGCGGCGAAGCTGAAGACGAAGGCGCGATTTGCGCTGAGGGTGAACCCGGATGTGTTTGCGGATACGCACCCATACATTTCGACCGGGTTGAGAGAGCACAAATTCGGGATCGATATACGTCAGGCGCTGAGGATTTACACGAGCGTGAAAGGCAATCGTTGGCTTGAGGCGCACGGGGTGAGCGTGCATATCG
>JBAWCO010000159.1:0-5224 GCA_049590315.1 Occallatibacter sp.
GAGAGGGCACCGCATTGAGATGGTTCACCAATGTATCCACGGTCCGGTTCATCCCCTCGACCACCGTGCGGAAATCACCCTGGTGCTTGGAAGCATCGGCACGTGTGGTCAACTTTCCTTCGATTGACGCTGTTCCAAGCATCTTCACATCTTCCACCAACGCCTTGATGTTCTCCATCATGGCAATGATCGATGGAACCAACTCGTCGCCCTCGCTCCTGCGTGCGATCTTTTTGTAATCGGGCAACTCATGAAGATCTCCACGCGCGACATCCTTTAATGTGGATTCGACGTGAGTAAACCGCTTGTGAACAGTATTGATAGCCTCGGCAATGGTGGCGAAGATGCCTTCATAGTGTCCCTCTACGACTTGCCCATAGTCATTGACCGCCATCTTCTGCAAAACGGCGTCCGATTCCGACAGGCCGCCAAGGGCATCGATGCAGGCATTCAAATTGTTCTTGATGACACCAAAATCTCCTATGTAGTCCGTAGTGATCTTGGCGGGGATGCTCCCCTTTGAAATCTGGGCGACATTTTCTGCTACAACTTTGAGAGGCTCGCTCATAGCATCTAGGATGCGGTTCACTCCTTCAACCACTTTGCGGTCAGTTCCTTCGAATTCATGGACTCTTCCGCGTTCACTGAGACGCCCCTCTTGAGTTGCCTCGGCCAGCCGCTGCATCTCCGCCTGCAGCCGATCTCCTGAGTGCTTGATCGATTCCGGTTGATCCAATACGGCTGCGCCGTTGGATGAATTACGGCTGGACGCGGTCCGCCGAACGCTGATGGAATGTGTCGCCATTTCTCTTGCTCCTCACTGCAATCTTGTTCTCTCGCCGCAGCCGGCGTCTGGTTCAAATCCTGATTTGCGGTTATCTGCCTTATAGTCCGCTTCTCGCTTTGCGTTTTGGCCGAATCCTCAACCGAACCTTTGTTTGCCTCTCCCGGAAACAGGTCTCGCAATCTTCATTGGCGTTACGCTGACCTCCCTATAGAGAGATCCACTGTTCGCTCCGCGTCAAGAACGAGCAACAATTGGTTCTTCAGCTTGTAGACGCCGCGGACGATTTGTTTCGCCACCGGGTTCAGGTTTGCCGGCGGAAACTCGAAGCTCGAAACATCCACCTGAATGACATCACCAATCTCATCCACCAGCAGGCTCACAGCACCGTCGCTGGCACTCACCACAATGTTCATTGGAGAGAGTTCTTCCGGCCGGGTCGGTAACTTCAGCCTGCGGCGCATGTCGATCGCTGTGACGATTTGTCCCCGCAAATTAATCAAGCCTTCGATTACCTCGGGAGCTTGCGGCACGGGCGTCATTGGCTGGCATTTCAAAACTTCCTGTACTTGCAGGACATCGACTCCGAAGAAAAGGTCCGCCACAAAGAACGTCGATAGTTGGTCGCTCGACTTTTCCATCTCATGTTTCGTGCTCGTTTTTGTCATCGCCACTGGTAGCCTTCTTCTCATCCCTTGCTGCGTTTCGATCATCGAAACGGTTCCTACAACTCGCTAAGACTTCTGCACCGTGTACTCTGAACTGCACTGTTCTGTCGCTGCGGGCTCCCTCATGGCGTGCCCTTTGGACGATGTCAGATTTGCGATTGCATCGAGAATCGCAAACGTATCGAACTTGACGTATACGCCCTCGAAGCCATCCGGTCCGACTGGACACCGTGAAGCATGGTCCAGCGAATCCGCTACCGCAAGCACGGGAATTCTCTTCCAATCTGCCTGACTGCGCATTGAGGAGATAAGCGTAATTCCTCCTTGTGGAGGCAGATCCTGCGCCGCCACCACCAGATCCACTTGATTGCGTTCCAGCTTGCGAACTGCTTCGTCCAAATCTGAAGCCTCCAGGACGACATAACCTTCCATGTCCAGCCCGCTCCGAATCAGTCCTCTTGAGAAGGAGGATGGATCCGCAACAAGAATGGTTTTGCCCCTTGCCTCTTGATCTCCTGAACGACTCCAGGCACTTCTTGCTACATCGATGACCGCATTCAGATCGACAAAGTCCGTGACCCGTTTCCCAACAACGCCAGAGCCCAGAAGACCCTTGCGCACTGACCTTTGCTTCACTTCGACTGATTGCTCGACGATGTCGAGAATTTCATCAACAACCATGCCGACTGCGTGTTCTCCATCGTTGAATACAACCACTTGAAGAGGATCGGCCGTGCCGTCAGCATCAGGCGCATCGGGTTCGAGAACGTCGCGAAGCGAGACTAGAGGAAGAATGCTGTCCCGATACTGCACCACTCGTCCATCACCCGCCCGCTCAACTGAGGCAACGGAGAATTCTTCCAATCTCGCAACCAGCGATAAGGGAATGGCGACCCGTTCAAAGGATCCGGCACGGAAGAGCAGTAGTCTTTGCTTTTCGACATCGGCGTGTACTTTAGGCTTTTCTGCCGCGATGGCCCTCTCGCGTGATTCGCCAAAGATTCCAGATCGCTGCGCCAGTCCCAAAACATCAAGGATCAGCGACACATGTCCGTCACCCATGATGGTCGCGCCGGCGTAGAGCGTGATTCCCTTGAGCTGTTTGCCTAGAGGTTTGACCACAATTTCCTGCGTGTCATTTATACCGTCGACCACCAATCCAAACTGGCGGTCCTCAGCCTGGAGCACCACCATATTGATGGCCTCATTCCCGTCTTTCGCCTGCAGACCGAGAACCTGGTTCAGATAGGCAACGGGCAGGAGTGTCCCACGACGGCGATAGACCGGCGTGCCGTGAACAAATTCGATGTGCTTTTCGGAAGTATCGCCCTCAAGCCGTATCAGTTCCAGCAGGCTGACTTGCGGAATCACAAACCTCTCGCCACCGCTGGTGATCAGTAAACCAGGAATGATCGCCAGTGTAAGCGGGATCCTGATTTTGATGGTTGCCCCTTTGCCCGGTTTGCTGAAGATGTCAACGAGACCCCCAATCTTTTCGATTGACGACTTGACGACGTCCATTCCAACACCGCGACCTGAAAGCTTTGTCACCTTGTGCGCAGTGGAGAAACCAGGCAGGAAGATCAGGTTCACCGCCTCCCGATCGCTCATTGTTTCCATTTGTTCGGGCCGCATCAGGCCTTTTTCGAGGGCCGCCTCTTTCACCCGTGCTACATCGATTCCGCCCCCATCATCACTGATCTCGATGTTGACCTGGCCCCCTTCGTGGTAGGCCCGAAGTGTCATCGTGCCCTGAGCCGGCTTACCTGCAGCGATGCGAACCTCCGGAGACTCAATGCCGTGATCGCATGAGTTCCTCACCAGGTGGATCAGCGGATCTTTGATTGCCTCGATGATCGTCCGATCTAGCTCCGTGTCCGCGCCGTCCATTTTGACTTCGATCTTCTTACCTAATGCGACGGACATATCGCGAACCACGCGCGGGAGATTCTGCCACACGATCCCAATCGGTTGCATGCGCGTCTTCATTACACCTTCCTGAAGTTCCGATGTAATAAGGTTAAGGCGTTGCGAGGTGGAATTGAGCGCGGGATCGTCGCGTTCTGCATTGAATTGAAGAATCTGATTTCTTGCCAGAACAAGCTCTCCAACCAGGTCCATCAGCTTGTCCAATAGGCCAACGCCCACGCGAATATTCGCATCCGCCGCGCTTGATCGGGTCGATTCTTCCTCTTCAGGGCGCGCGGCAGGGTGACTTTCGTCCTTCTTGCTCGCGTTACCGTTCTGCCCATTCAAATGCTGCGCCGGCACCAAGCCGCCGCTCTTTAACTGAGCGTTGGCGTCACTGGATTCATGCGCGACTTCCGGTTCTTTCATCGGGATGGAAATCGGTAGAGCGTGCTTCGGACTCTCTTGTCCTTGGGGTTGATACTCGGCCGCAACACGCAGGCGCTCTGTCAAGTCGTCAAACGAGAGATCCCCCTCTTGTCCGCTCTCCTCGATCGAAGCAAGAACCTTCCTTGTCGCATCGACCGTCTCCAGAATCAGGGACACGACCTCCGGATCGAGTTCTCGTTTGCCATCGCGCAACTGGCTTAGCAGGCTCTCGGCCTGATGTGTGAAGCGCTCCAGCCGCGAGAATCCAAGGAACCCGCAAGCTCCCTTGATTGTGTGAATTGTCCGGAACACACTGCTCAGCAGTTTCGAATCCGTGGGCCGTTTTTCGAGCTCGACCAGATCTCGATCCAGGCGCTCAAGGTTTTCGTGAGATTCCACAAGGAACTCGCGAATCGTCTCCTGATCTTCAAACGAAATGTTTTCCATAGCCCTTTTCCAAAGACTGAGTCACGGGCTCCACTTGACTGCGGATGAATTGCTCGCCAAGATGCCGGTGGCTTTATATCGGCACTTCAAGGGGAAATTTTTGTGATGGCCATCACAATCAAGAAGATTATTTTGAGGAAAAGGCTCGCCAGAAACGATCAAGCAGAGCCATGTTTTTGTTCGCTTAAAGAAAAGACTTCACGATAGATAGCGGTCTTGGCGGGCAGTTCCCTGGAACCACTTGTCAGGACCTATGGAGAACGCCTTCAGGTGGATTGGGTGGTCTTCAGGGGTGCGCGTGAGGCGGCCAATGATCGCCTGGAGGGTTGCGTTTTCGGGCTAATGTTCGCGTAGGTGGTTGCAGAACCTTGAGGGCTTAACCTTGTGGGCCTGCTGCGTTTGCGTTTTGGCACCTGGAAAGGTGCCGAATTAAGCGAAAGGGTTGCTGAGAATTGAACGCTGTTTTTTGAAATAGGGATTGCTTGGGCTTTGAAGAGCGCGAATCTGGCGGGGACTGCGGGTTGAAGAGTGGTTAGTAGGCTTGCGGGGGCAGGATTTTCGCGCCGGGCGCTTCTGTAGGGTTGTGCCGAGAATCGGGGTGTGGTCTCCCACTGTCCGCTAGAACGAAGCGAAAGATGGGCGGTCAGCGGATCACGGTGATTTCAAATCTGTGCTCAACTTGTCGCAGGCGCCTTCCGTCAAAGATCACAATGGTGCCTGCCCGTATCTTCAACAATATTATCTGTAGAAGATTTTCCGTTTTGAACATCAGGCCGGGAGACGGAACTGTTGCTAGTCCCGGAATGGAAAACCCATAAATTGGAAGCCCGGACAGTCGCGTGGTTTTGGAATAGCATGGAAACAGGCAATGCATCGAGGGTCTAGTGGCCGATTCTCCCACTTCAATACGTACGATGCGCGGCGTACAGCAGTCGTTCTTGCTACCGGCGCCGGCTCCGCGTTTAGTTCCGCTCGAATCCAGGGGAGT
>JBAWCO010000160.1:0-5147 GCA_049590315.1 Occallatibacter sp.
GCCGAAGAAGCCGAGTTCTTCAGCTTCGGTACCAACGATCTCACGCAAACCACCTTCGGCATTTCGCGCGACGACATCAACCAGTTCCTGCCGGCTTACATGAAGCACGGCATCTTCAAACAGGATCCCTTCGCCACCCTCGACCAGTCGGGCGTCGGTGTCCTGGTGAAGATGGCAACAGCCAAGGGACGCAACACCCGACCCAACCTGAAGGTCGGCATCTGCGGCGAGCACGGCGGCGATCCTGAAACCGTCAAGTTCTGCCACAAGATCGGCCTCAACTACGTTTCCTGCTCGCCCTACCGCCTGCTCACCGCAAGGTTAGCCGCCGCCCAGGCCGCGCTCCAGGAAACTCAATCACCGGACATCCACAACGGCACCTGCTAATCAACTAAACACGCAAGATCACCATGGGCGCGGTCTTTGGACCGCGCCCATGGTGTTTTCGGCGGAATTAAGTTCCCCAATGCTAACTGAGACTTGCAACGAATCGCTGTGTTCAGAGTTGCGAACTTCGATCGTTCAAGATGAAGCGCATCTGTTGTGCCAGCGTCTGGTGAAGCAACAGCAAGCCCATGATTCTCATCCCAACACAGGAACGTGCCGACCTTGGCCGACGGAGCTCTTTTTGTTTTAGAAACGGCGCACGCTGGCTTTTCTTGAACCTCCCGGCCCTCGGATGTCCGAACGGAGGAGAAAATCATGAACTTTGACTCAAGCACCCTGACCAGCCCCGTGGTAATCATTGCCGGGGTAGTTGCGCTGATCCTGATCATCGCTGCAATCGTCATCGCTGCACAACAGAGCAGGAAAAGAACTGAAAGCCTGCGGAGCCGCTTTGGACCGGAGTATGACCTGGTGCTTCGCAATGAAAGGCGCCGGCGCGACGCCGAAGCAGCACTTGATGCTCGCCTCAAGCGTCTTCATCACCTCAAGATTCGAGACCTCACTCCCTCAGAGCGCGCTCGCTACCTTGCCCAATGGGAAATTGTGCAGTCCCGCTTTGTTGATCAACCCAGAGCCGCTGTCGCTGAAGCGGATGAGCTGGTTGATTCGCTACTGCAGACTCGCGGCTATCCCGTGGCAGCGTTTGAACAGCGCGCAGCCGATATCTCGGTGGATCATTCACACCTTGTCGGCCCTTACCGCTCCGCATACGAGGTTACGCAACGCGCAGCGAAAAATGACGCCACAACAGAAGAATTGCGCACAGCGGTCATTCACTATCGCGCGCTTTTCGATGAACTGTTGCAGATCACCACACCCGCCGAACAGAGAAGAATTGTAGCCTGATCGTTCAATCCGAGCGGGGCAAACAACTGCGAACGAAGGCCGGAATGCGCACGTTTCGACGCATTCCGGCAATTAGTCTGAGCGGGCGGCTCATTTACATTGCGGTGCGGACATGATTGTCTCGTATGCTCAAGCTTGGAGGCCACGACAACAAAATGCTGATCCGCCTGGCCTACGACATTCAATTCGAGATTCCGGCCCCGGTCGCGATGGTCGCGCTGCTCAACGTCCACCCGTCTCGTGTTCACGATCTTCTCGAGCCCGACGAATTGCAGACGGAGCCCAGGCTCGACGTCAACCGATACATTGACAGCTTCGGCAACCGCTGTGCCCGCTTCGTCGCCCCGCTAGGCCTGCTTAAGCTGAGCAGCACCACGGTCATTCGTGACTCCGGCAACCCTGACCCGTTCAATTGGTCAGCACGCGAGCAGGCCGTAGGCGATCTGCCGAATGAAATCCTGAGTTTTCTCCTCAACAGCCGGTACTGCGAGGTCGATCGATTCTCAAATATCGCAATTGAGTTGTTCGGGGATACCGCGCCCGGGTGGGGTCGCGTGCAGGCGATCTGCAACTGGGTCCACAACCATGTGGTCTTCAACTATCAAATGGCCCGGCCCACCAAAACTGCGCTTGATGTGTACACTGAGCGCGTAGGCGTCTGCCGAGACTTCCAGCACCTGGCAATCACCTTTTGCCGCGCTCTCAACATCCCCGCGCGTTATGCAACGGGATATCTGGGGGACATCGGCGTTCCAGTACGCCTTCCCATGGACTTCAGTGCGTGGTTCGAGGTGTACCTCGACAACCGCTGGTGGACCTTCGATGCCCGCAACAACACGCCCCGCATTGGCCGCGTGCTCATGGCTACGGGCCGCGATGCCTCCGATGTTGCCATGACCACTTCATTCGGTCAGGCAGACCTGCGCCATTTTTTTGTAGTCACTGAAGAAGAATCGGCAGCCCTTGCGGAGGCCTAGCCCATCGGTGTCCGATAAGGAATCCTACTTCGAATCCCCGCCAGGCGCGTAGTACCCTTCACGCGTCGCTACCGTTAGATCGTCTTTGTTAGCCTTCAGCGCGACCTTGTGGAACCCGCCTTCCTTGTCCACCATGTCCGGTGTGTAGGTCAGCAGATATTGTCCGCGCAGCTCTTCGGCAATCAGTCCGTAAATCTCGTCCAGGTTGTCCTTCTTCTTGGCTTCGAAGTATCGGCCGCCTGTGCGCGTCGCAATCTTCTCCATGATCTTGCGGCCATCCACGGCCGGCTCGTTGGAGCCGCCGCGAGGACGCCCTCCGCCGCCACCGGGATACCCGCCGCCACCGCCCGGATAGCCACCGCCGCCCATGCCGCCGTGCCGGCCGCCGGGATAGCCGTTGCCGAGCCCGTTGCTCTCCTGCTCGCCCTTGAAGTAGATGGTGTACACCGTCAGATTAGCGCGATCGGCCGCGTCCACCGCGTCGTTCAGCGTTTCCTTGCTGCCCCGATCCACGCCGTCCGAGAAGACAATCAGCGCTTTGCGTCCATCCTTCGGCAACATCAAATCAGCGCCCGAAGACAGGTAAATCGCGTCGTAAAGTTGCGTGCCACCGCCTCTGCGCGATTGCCCTCCTCCGCTGCGGTTCCCGCTATCGCTGTCGCTGGTCTCCGGCCCATTCGAGTTCTGCGCGGCCCGCGTCGGCCCCATGTCGTCCAACTCGTGGTGCAGTTTTTCGCGCGAATTGGTAAAGTCCTCCAGCAATTCAACCTCGTGATCAAAGTGGATCAGAAACGCTTCGTCTTTTTGAGTCGCAGCTTTGGGATCCGCAGGCAGCATGGCATCGACGAACTTTCCTGCCGCCTTGCGCTCGCTGTCCATCGCTCCCGAGACGCTGCGGCTCGTGTCCACCAGTAATCCCAGCCGGAAAGGCAGGTTGCTCTCCCGCGTAAAGCTTTTGATCGTCTGCGGCCGCCCATCCTCGGTCAGCGCAAAGTCGCTGATCTTCAGGCTGGTCACCAGCGCACCCTTCTTGTCGCGCACTGTCACTGGCAGCACCACCTCCCGCGCCTGGATCTTCAGGGTTGCGGCAGGCGTGTCGCCGGCAGGCTTCGGCGCGGCGCTGGCCGTTTGCTGAGCCCTCATAGCCATGGACAGGCAAGCGAACGCCAGCATCATCAGGGCTAAGCTGAGAACAGATCGATTTCGCATCATGGTGGATTTAATCACACTTTCATTCCTTTAGACGTCGCAAAGCCCAGACCGTTGACCTCAAAGCTTAACCCGTCGCAGCCGGCTTACGCACAACCAGTCGCCAAGTGCCGCAGAGTAACACCCACATTAGCAGCCCGACCCAACAGAACCAAGCCAGCATCGCCAGCAAAGCAGGCAACCGCGCAATCGTATCAACCGCTGGAATCAACGCGAGCAAACCAGCCAGCACCGCACAGACAGTGATAAACGAACCCGGTTCACCCCACCATCTTCGCCAAGTTGGATTCCGCACCAAGGGAAATGCGCCCAACAGAAACCACTGCAGGGCGATCAGAAGACCCAGGCCGGCATCGATTTTCCGTTGCGTAGCCATTGAAGAGGATGTTGGCGGCCACATCGTGATTCTTCGTAGCCTCCCCGCGAGCGTCCAGGCCGGGGGACAAAACTCCTCCCATTGCGCCAGAAAATCGGCAGGCAAATCGGCCGACTGAACGACAACTACCTGTGGGACGTAGTGGACCCACATCCCGCAGGGACTGAAAGAGACCGCTTGCTCTACTTGCTCGGGACTGGCCGGGGCAGGCGGCTCAGAATTGGCTGGATCAGGCGCTAGCTTCGGAGCTTCTGGCGGCTTGATAGCGGCCTCCACGGCGCGCTCCATGATGCGTTCTTCGGCATCGCGCATAGCCTTTTCGTCCCTGGCCTCTATCATCAAGACCATGGGCGCCGCTATGGTCAAATGAATCCCAGCCAGCAAAAGTCCCCGACGCCAATTCATGCTACAAATCTACGCCGAAAGATTGCACTTCAATGTGACTTCAGCAAATCCATCAATGCGCCGAGTCCTTCTTCGAACCCTTCACGGGCGCCTTCTCGGCAGCACCGCCCTTGACCTCGCAAGGCTTCCCGCCGCAAAGGGACGCCGTAATCCCCTGACCCTCGGTGACGGTATAAATCCGGTCCACGGCCGGCAGCTTCACAAACTCCTTAGTTCCGTCAGGCCAGTGAATCTCCGCCGTCCCCGCATCCGTTGCGTCGCCCAACCCGAAATGCGGCCGACGGTCGTTTGACGAAATATAACTCCCGCTGGACAGCACATCCTGGCGCATCTGCATTCCGTTGGCCTTCAGGAAAACGGTCGCGCACGTTGCGTCCCGCGGACTCTTGCCCGTGCCCACCAGCTTCATCTCCACCCAGTGATGCTTATCCGGATTTACATTCCTCAGCAGCACCGGCGGCCCGTCAACAGGGTTAATGACCACATCGATCTTGCCGTCGTTGAACAGATCGCCGAAGGCCGCACCCCGCCCAGGAATCACCACGGCCAGCCCCGATCCCTTCACCGCTGGCACGTATTCGAAGCGTCGTCCCGTTCCCTTCGCTTCCGGAATGTTATGAAACAGCAGCGGCCGTTCCGCGAATGTGGTGCCCCAGTCATGCTGATCCACTTCAGGATAGACATGCCCGTTCGTCATGAAAAGGTCGAGCCAACCGTCGTTGTCGTAGTCAATGAATCCATCGCCCCAGCCCACAAATGGAATCGTGGTCTGCGCCACGCCGGCCTTGTAGCTCACGTCGGTAAAGCTCGCGTCGCCGTCGTTGTGGTAAAGCACCTTGTAGTCGTCGCCGAAATCGGTCACAAAGAAATCAATCAGGCCGTTGTTC
>JBAWCO010000161.1:0-4310 GCA_049590315.1 Occallatibacter sp.
TCTCAGCACATGAAGAACGTGAAGTGTGCGGTTCTTGTTGTTGGCGGTTGGTATGACGCGGAGGACCTCAGCGGCCCTTACCGCACCTTCTACGCAATCAATAAGTTCAATCCGGAAACGCCCACCACGCTGGTTGAAGGCCCCTGGGTCCACGGCGGATGGGCACGCGGCGATGGAGATCACCTCGGCGACATTGTTTTCAATGCAAAAACCAGCGAGTACTTCCGGGCCAATATTCAATTCCTGTTCTTTGAGCATTACCTCAAAGGCAAGGGAGCGTCACAGCCCAAGGCCGAAGTATTTGAGACGGGAACCAACGTTTGGCGCAGCTTCGACGCATGGCCGCCCAAAGCCGTCACAGCGAAGACCCTCTACTTCCGCGCCGGCGGCAAGCTAAGCTTCGAACCGCCGTCCGAAGCCAGCAGCGTCGACACCTACATCAGCGACCCAAGCCACCCGGTGCCCTTTGTCGGCTATACCACTGATACTGTGCCTCAGCGCTACATGGTCGACGACCAGCGCTTCGCGAGTTATAGACCTGACGTGCTCGTGTATGAGACTGAACCGCTGGAAGAGGACATCACCATCGCGGGGCCCATCTCACCCAAGTTGAAAGTAGCGAGCTCGGGCACCGACTCCGATTTCGACGTGAAACTGATAGATGTCTATCCGGAGAATGCCCCCGACCCCGACGACTCGATGAAGGGAAATAAGCGAATTCACGATGCCCCGCCTGTGCAAATGGGCGGATATCAGGAGCTTCTGCGCGGCGAACCATTCCGCGCCAAGTTCCGCAATAGCTGGGAGAAGCCCGAGCCGCTCACTCCCGGCAAGGAAACCGCGCTCGACTTCACCATGCCCGATCTCTTCCACACTTTCCGCCGCGGCCACCGCATCATGGTGCAGGTGCAGAGTTCCTGGTTTCCTCTGACCGATCGCAACCCGCAAACCTTCACGGACATTCCCACAGCGAAGCCGGAAGATTTTAAGCAGGCGAGCGAGCAGGTTTTTCATCAAAAGGACGCAGCGAGCGGAGTTCAAGTGTTGGTGCTACCTTAAGCGCGTTTCGTGCGAATCCGTTTGGGATTAGGAGGGCATGTCGACTCGCGAATCACCAGCTCTGGCAGAATGGCAACAGCGTCGGGGAAAGTAGCCTGCCCTCGAATCCGTTGCAGCAGAATACGCGCAGCTACAACGCCCATCTGCTGCAGCGGCTGGCGAATCGTCGTCAGGCTGGGATTGTGGTATGCCGCATTCAATATGTCATCGAATCCGACAATCGAAACATCTTCCGGCGAGCGCAATCCGTGATCCTTGAGCGCGCGAATCGCTCCAATGGCCGACAAATCGTTGTAGCAAACCAGGGCCGTAAAATCAGCACCGCGGCTTACCAGCTCGCTGGCCGGTCCAAATCCCATCTCCGGCGTTGACACCTTCATCTGGATTTCCACTTTAAACTCGGGCGGCACTTCCAACTTCAGATCCCTGGCCACAGTCATCAGGCATTCCCAGCGCTCATCGGCATCGGAGCTGTGACTGCCGCCGCGCATGAAAGCAATTCTGCGGTGTCCCAACTGGTAAAGATGACGCAGCGACAACTCCGCAGCGCGCCGTTGGTCCAGCACCACGTTGGTTACGCCTTCAAACTTCCTGTGTCCAGCCACCGCCACGACCGGCAGCTTCATGCTGTGTTCCAGCACGGTATCAATCAGGATGAACCCTTCCACGCAGCGGTCCAGCAGCAGCCGCGGATACTCCTCAATCAGGTCGGGTTTGCGCCGATGACTCGCAGTCAGGTAGAAGTACCCCTCTTCGATCAGGTACTCCTCCACGCCAGTTAGAACCTGTGTTGCATAGTGGTCATTCAGGTCAGGCACCAGCACACCGACCGAAAACGTTTGCCGCTTGCGCAGAGATCGCGCATAAAAGCTCGGCCGGTAATCGAACTTGGCTGCTGCGTCCGTTACGCGATCCCGCGTCTCCTGCGGGATCGAGCGCACGCCTGGAGCATTGTTCAGCACCAGCGATATGGTCGCCGGCGAAAGGTTCAAATACTCGCCCAAAGTACGCAGGCTGATGGGTTGTCCCGGCTTCGGTTCGGCGCCAGGTTTTGTTCGCTTCACCATTGCAACAGTTTTAACACCCTTTACCCCTTACCTGCTGTGATTCCAGGGGGTTTGACTATTTTCCAGCACGGGGCAGGGACTTGCCCATGCGAGTGCGTGCAGGATCGACCCACTTTCACATCCCTTCGGAGGGATGCAAAAATGATGAATAGCGTTGATCTCGTACGGCCTTATATTTGAAAGGTGAACCGGGCCGAATCCGCCGCCGTTTTGATTGCTTCGATCGCCAAAATCTCTTCTAGCCGACTTGATACCGATCAGTTCAGAAATAGACTTGCGGCGGGTTCAATCGAGAGTGCTCTCAATTTCCCAGCGATCTGGCTAACCGCAACGGGTCTGCTGAAGTAGTACCCCTGAATCTCGTAGCAATGCTGTGTGCGGAAAAACTGTAGTTGCTCCTCGTTCTCCACACCTTCAGCCAGGACTTCGAGATTCAGTGCTTTCGCCATATTAATAATCGCTGTCGCAATAGCGGCATCGTCGGCGTTCACTGCGACATCGCGGACAAAGGAACGGTCGATCTTAAGCCGGTTGACCTGAAACTGTCTCAGGTAACTCAGGCTGGAGTAACCTGTTCCAAAGTCGTCGATCGCCAGCTTCACTCCCATCTCTCTCAATTCCTGAAGGATTGAGAACATCACGTCCGCATTGGTCATCAACAGACTTTCTGTCAGCTCCAACTCGAGATATTTCGGGTCGAGGCCAGTTTCTTCGAGGACGCCGCGAATGACGTCGAGGAACCCTTGCTGGCGAAATTGAACCGCGGAAACATTTACAGCGACGGGCACAGCGGCAAGCCCGGCGTCCTGCCACGCCTTGGCCTGGGCACAAGCGGATCTCAAAACCCATTCACCAATCGGGACAATGAGTCCGCTGCGCTCGGCGACTCCGATGAATTTTGCTGGCGGCACAAGCCCCAGATGCGGATGTTGCCACCGAAGCAACGCTTCCAGTCCCGTGATGGTGCCGGTTTGAATGTTCACCTGCGGCTGGTAGACGAGAAACAGTTCGCTCCTGTCGAGAGCCAGTTGCAGACCATTCGCCAGCGTCAACTGCTCGATGATTTCGACGTTCATCTCTTCGGTGAAGACACGAGCTTTATTCGGCCCCTCTTCTTTGGCTGAATACAGCGCGACATCCGCGTTCTGTAGCAGCCCTTCAACGTCCACCGCATGCTCAGGAAAAATGCTGATGCCAAAATTGAATGAAACGTTCAGCGAATGGCCGAGGATGCAAAACTCGGCAGCCAGCTTTCTGACCACTTCTTGAGCAGTCGCCACCGCGTCAGGGGCGTCTTTGATATTGCCAAGCGCAACAGCAAACTCGCCGCCGCCGATTCGCGCAACAATACTGTCCTCTCCCACGCCTCTCTTGATCCGTTCCGCAGTTTCGCGCAAGAGACGGTCGCCGAATTCGTGTCCGAGGGAGTCGTTGATGATTTTGAAACGTACGAGTTCCAGAACCAGAAGGGCCACTCGTCCTTTTCTCAAGCGAGCGTCTTCAATTGCGTCGGCGAGTTGTACCCGGAAAAGAGTCGGATTGGGCAGCCCGGTGAGGGCGTCATAGTAGGCCAGAAACCTGAGCTGCTCTGACTCTGTCTTGCGGTCGGTAATGTCTTCCGCCGTGCCCTCAAAATGCACAACGCTCCCGCTGTCATCGCGCACCGCGCGCATGTTCAGCCAAATCCACTTCTTCACGCCATCCCGGCAGAAGAATTCCGCCTCAATGCCGGGTGCCCCGTCATCTTGCCCAACCGAACTTCTCCACTCTTTCAGTGGACTGGGGTCGACAAGAAGCTGCTGTTGAAGATTCGACCCCTCCGCCAGAAGCTGCTGCGGGGAGTCATAACCATAAATTCGCGCCATCATCCGATTGACGCAGAGGAGTTCGCCGGTGGGACTCATCTGAAAGATCCCGACCAGTGCTTCCTCGAATATGGTCCGGTAGGTTTCCGCCTCGGCTCTCAGCTCTTCAATGGCTCTTTCGTGGTGAATCAGGAGTCGATTCACGGTGTCTAGCGCCTCGTGCCGTGAATCTTCAAGCGGACGCGTTCGCCTGCGCTCGCGGAATGGCCGTGGGCGAACCAGACCGGTTCGATCGTTCGCCTCCTTATCAGGAGTCGCGGAGATAATATCGGATACCGAGTCTGGACGAGGATCTGCCTCTTTTGCGAGCTCGTTGGAG
>JBAWCO010000162.1:0-6195 GCA_049590315.1 Occallatibacter sp.
GCGTTAGGCCTTGCGCCTTTTTTCAAGCACGTCTACGGTGGCAACAGCTTCGCGCTCAAGAAGCCCGATCCCATGGGCTTGCGCGCGCTCATGGACGAAGCCGAAGCACTTCCCGAAGAAACCGTCCTCATCGGCGACAGCGAAGTAGACGTGGCCACAGCGCGCAACGCCGGAACCTGGGTCGTCGGCTGCACCTTCGGCCTTTCTCCGCAGAGCCTCATTGCCAATCCTCCCGACGTGCTCGTCGATTCAGCCGAGGACTGGATCGCTGCGCTCGCACCCTCAGAAAACGGCGTACCCGCGTAGCGGGCCAGTCTGCCCCATCACGCCTTCATCCAGCTATAAGTTTTTCGTGTTATTCACATTGCGGGAGTCTATTTGTATGACGATTCCGTCCACAATAGCAAGGCCAGAGATTCCCTACCGCAAGCCCACTAATTCCCATCTCATTTGCTGCGAATGAATTTCAGTCAGCGGTACAATTGTTGTAAGTACGGCTTTTTTAACTGCTCAATTGAGATTCATTTAGCGTTCAGCCTTGGAGATTTCGCGTATGCGTCCCGTTATCCTGGCCTTTTTCCTGGCACTGCTATCCCCAACAGCTCTCGTCGCTGGCAATACATCCAGTCCTGCTCCCGCACCGCGCCCCTCTTTGAGCGGTACGGTAGCTGACCCAAGTGGCGCCATCGTTCCCGGCGCTCAAGTTGACCTGCTCAACACCGACGGTTCGCTGGCGGTCTCTTATCACTCTGACCCCGACGGCAGTTTCAAAGTCGTAGCGCCTCACGCCGGCAGCTTCACCCTCGTCGTCTCCGAGCCCGGATTTGAAACCGTCCGCACCCCTGTAGTCATCGCCGCGCCCGTCCTGTCCAGCGTCACTTCCGCTGCATCCCTGCCGCCAGCCGCACTGGTCCGCATTGTTCTCCCCATCGCCCAGTTCTCAACCAACGTGCGTGTCAACGCGGACAACGGCGAAGACCTCACTTCCCCTGACGAGAACCGCGACTCCTCAGTCATGACCTCCAGCGACCTCAAGGCGCTGCCCATCTTCGACAACGGCTACGCCAGCGCCATGAGCGCCTTCCTCGATCAGAACGTCGGCGACACCGGCGACACCGGCGGCACCGGCCTCATGGTCGATGGCGTCGAGGCCAATCGCGCCACCGTCTCCGCCTCCGCAGTCCAGGAGATCCGCATCAATCAGGATCCCTACTCGGCCCAGTACTACTACCCCGGCCGCGGCCAAATGGAAATCGTCACCAAGTCCGCCGCCGATCACTATCACGGCCAGTTCAACTTCCTCTATCGCAACTCCGCCCTCAACGCCCAAAATGCCCTCGCGCCCACCAAGCCTTTCGAGCAGCGCCAGAATTACGAGGGACACATCACCGGCCCCATCCCACACGCCAAAAAATCCAGCTTCCTCGCCAGCTTCAATCGCGTCCTCTATGACCAGGACTCGGTCATCAGCGCAACCGTTGAGCCCACGCCGGCCAATCCCAGTGGCGCCTATCAAGCCAACATCGCCGCTCCGCAGCGCGACACCGAGTTCAGTCTCCGCGCCGCTCACCAGTTCAGTGACCGCAACTCCGGCTACGTCCAATACAGCTATCAGGACTGGACCGGCCAGAATCAGGGCGTCGGCGGACAGACCCTCGCCGCCGCGGGCTACAACAACCAGTACCGCGAAGACGATGTCGTTGCGCACTTGGAGACCATCGTCTCGGCCAAAATGCTCAACCAGATCTCCCTCGTCGGCGAGCACGACTTCAGCCGTACCACCAACGTCTCTGAAGCACCGCACATCAACGTGGCAGGCGACTTTGTCTCCGGTTCCGCGCAAGCTGACTCCCTCGGCACCGAGTACAATTTCCGCCTCTACGACATGGTCACCTGGACCCGCGGCCGCCACCTGGTCAAGGCCGGCGTCGGCACCCCGCACATCGACCGCCGCGCCTACGACGACAATACCAACGCCCTCGGCAGTTACACCTACGGCCCCACCCTGGACGCCAACGGCAATGTGTTGGTTCCCGCCATCACCAACTACCAGAACAACCTGCCCTCCGGCTTCTCGCAGAACACCGGCGACACCCACTTCGTCTACAGCCAGGACGAGATCGGCGCCTTCGTCCAGGATCAGTTCAAGTGGAACCCGCGCTTCTCCATCACTCCCGGCCTGCGTTACGACTGGCAAAACTTCCTCGGCGATCGTCGTCTCGGCTTCTCTCCGCGCGTCTCCTTCGCCTGGGTGCTCGATGAGAAAAGCAAAACCATCGTCCGCGGTGGCGGCGGCATTTACTACGACCGCTTCGGCTCCGGTCCCCTCCTCGACCTCACCCGCTATCAAACAGCGCGTCGCCGCTCCATCACCCTCTCGCAAAATCCTGCTGATCCACCAACCGGCTGCTTCGCGGACCTGAGCACAATTTCGACATGCGCCGCCGCCCAGCCGCCATCTCTCGCGCAGCTTGCGCCCAACGCCAGACTCCCCTATCAGATTCAGTACGGCGTCTCCATTGAGCGCCAACTCGGCGAGAAAGCCACCACCGTTGTCAGCGTCTATTCAGCCCGCGGCATCGATAGTTTCCGCAGCGTCGACATCAACGCCCCCACTCCCGAGTCGAGCTACACCGAGCGTCCCAATCCCGCCTATGGCCGCATCCGCCAAATGCAGCCCGCGGGCTTTTGGGAGGGCGATGGCCTCGACATCTCTTACCGCGGCAAGCTCAACAAGTACTTCACCGGCTTCGGCCGCTACACCTGGTCTCACTTCGAGTCAGACACCGGCGGCATCGGCTGGTTCCCGCAAAACCAGTACGATCCCAACGACGAGTGGTCCAACGCCGGCTTCGACCGCCGCCAGCGCATGGGCATGTACGCTATGTTCCAGCCCGAGAGCGTCTTCAATCTCTCCGCCGGCATCTTCGCCAACACCGGAACCCCGTGGACCATCCTCACCGGCGCCGACGCCTATGGCGACGACCTCTTCAACACCCGCCCCGATGGCGTAGGCCGCAACACCGAGACCAACCCCAGCTATGTGGACCTCGATCTGCGCTGGGGTCACGACTTCCCCATCACCGCCAACAAAGATGAGGAAGCCCCGCGCCTCGGCTTCTCCGCCGCTGCCTTCAACGTAGTCAATCACGTCAACGAGAGCTCCATCGACCCCATAGAAACCTCAGCGCAATTCGGCCAGGTCACGTCGGTCGCCCCCCCCCGCCGCCTCCAGGTAGGCATGCGCTTCGAGTTCTAGCCCTCTAACTGCTGATCGTCGTACCAGCGTGGGTTCCCATGTTCCAACGTTGTGACTTGGGAAAGCATGAATCTCAACATACCAATCATGCGATCGTGATTTTGGAACTGTCGCAGAGTGCCCCATCCATCGCGCGGCCCGGGGTCCCCACGGACAGGTCTTCGTCCGTGGGGTGGCTGGGCGATGGGTGGGAAGCAAGTACGCAAACACCCGGCGGGTGCCCGATCCCAATAAGATCTCCCGACCGCGATGATGAGTCCGGTCCCTCGCACGCCGCCTCGGAGGGAGGCGGGGGGTTCACCCCCCGCATAAAGCCAGCGGGCTTCACAGGCTGCGGAAAGACTCGATTCCGACTGGTTTTGTAACAAGGGCACGACTTCAGTCGGGCCGATATATCTTGCGAAATAGATCGGGCTTTAGCCACTGCTAAGGCAATTTACCTGCATCATCATTCCAGTTTTTGCAGCCTTTCAGCAAGCTCTTCAGCCGTGCCACAAGCGCCGCAAAATCAATAGCGCTTTAGATGGGATGAGACGGCTGGTCTCGCGGAGAGCTAGGCTTTCCGCAGCGCACTCGAGGTGCTAAAAGGAGACCAGCCAATGAAGAAGGTTAGCAAAGTGAAGCGGCCAACGGAAGCAGCGAATGATAAGCCGACGATGACAGTGGGGTTGGATCTGGGGGACCGGTATAGCCATTACTGTTTATTGAACGAGGAGGGCGAAGTGGTCGAGGAAGGGCGCATCCAGAGCACCGAGACCGCGTTCCGGCGGCATTTCCAGGACGAGCCGCGCCAGCGGATCGCGTTGGAGTGCGGCACACATTCGCCCTGGGTCAGCCGGCTGCTCACCGCGCTGGGCCACCAGGTGATCGTGGCCAACGCGCGCCAGATTCCCGCCATCACCGCCAGTAAATCGAAGAACGATCGCAACGACGCCGAGCTGTTGACCCGCTTTGCCGCCCACGATCCCAGGTTGCTCTCGCCGGTCCTCCACCGCAGCCTGGAGAGGCAACAAGACCTGAACCTGATCCAGGCGCGCGCCACGCTGGTGAAGGCGCGGACCATGATCGTCAACGCATTGCGCGGCCTGGTCAAGAGCGCCGGTGGTCGTCTGCCGGCCTGTTCCACCGAGTCGCTTCCCGTCCGCGTCCGGGCGTCCATTCCATCCGCGCTCACCGCGGTAGCCCTTCCTCTGCTCCAGCAGATCGCCCTGCTGAACCGGCAGATCGGCAGCATGGATCGGCAGATCGAAAAGCTGGCAGCCACATACCCGGAGATCGGCGTGCTGCGCACGGCGTCGGGAGTAGGGCCGCTGGTAGCCGCCGCCTATGTGCTCACTCTGGATCGGCCGAATGCGGCTGCCAACCGCTCCGCAGGCGCGTTTCTGGGCCTGCGTCCCGGGCAAAGCCAGTCGGGCGAATCGGACCCGCAACGGCGCATCTCGAAAACCGGCGACAGTTATCTGCGCAGTCTGCTGGTGCAGTCGGCCCAATACATTCTTGGCCGCTTCGGTCCCGACTCGGCGCTGCGCCGCTGGGGCTTGAAGCTGGCTTCCACGGGAGGCAAGCGGGGCAAGAAACGAGCCATCGTGGCGGTGGCCCGCAAACTGGCCGTAATGCTGCACAGCATGTGGCGCAGCGGAGTGTGTTTCCAACCCTTCCCTCAACCAGCAACAGCTGCAACCATAGCCTGAAGAAATATCGAAGGCAAAACAGCATTATTCAAGCAACAGTGAAGACAAAACAATCTCGTGACCGGGTGACTGCGTTCGGCGGCTTGGCCGTCATAGGCCGTGCTTTAGATAGCAGCCCCAATTCATCGCTATCGGGTCCCAACTGGCACCGAGCCCACTGCGGCTCACAACGAGTGCGGATAGAAGCCCGAGATGAATTCCAACGACAACGACAAAGGCAAAAACAAAAAAACGCCAATGAATGAAAAAGCAAAAACACCTTGACTCAACCAGCCGTCTCATAGAAGCCACAGAGGGGGTGCCTGTTTTGCAGAAAGGTTTTGTTCAGAGAAAGGTTTTGTTCAGAGAAAGGTTTTGTTCAGAGACATTCACCGGCGTTTGCCGACCCCAGGGGATGAAACGGGGATCGATCCGTAGTAGATTATTGGAGCGTCGCGGGCACAGAGGTCGTTCAGGGAAAATGGTGCCCATGAGCCCGTTTCAGAGTTGGACCCGGACCTTTGAGCACCCCGGATTGTGTCAGGGGCGTTTTATCAGCCCCGGAGCACGCTTATCAGGTTTCTTTGATGGGGTTCCACGCCAGCGGCGCAGGAGGGGCGGCGATGGAAATCTTGCACCCGCACTGTGCTGGGCTGGATGTGCATAAAGAATCCGTGGTGGCCTGTGTTCGTCATGTGTCGGACAGCAAGGTAACCTCGCAAATTAAAACCTTCAAGACGACCACCCAAGAGTTAATGGCCTTGTCAGAATGGCTTTCGACCGAGGGTGCAACTCATATTGCCATGGAGGCGACGGGCGTCTATTGGAAGCCGGTGTGGCACATCCTCTCCGATGGAGAGTTCGAACTGGTGTTGGCCAACGCCGCCCATGTCAAGAATGTTCCCGGACGAAAGACGGATGTGAACGACGCCGTTTGGCTAGCCGATCTGATGGCGCATGGGCTGATCCGGGCCAGCTTCGTGCCCGATGAGCCGACCCAGCAGATGCGCGATCTGCTGCGTACCGGCAAACAGCTTGTGCGCGAGCGCAGTAGCCATACCCAGCGCATCCAGAAGACGCTGGAGGATGCCAACATCAAGCGATGAAGACGTTGTGGCCGCGTGGGTTGAAAATCCCTACTGGCAGCACTTCAGCGGGATGAGGCATTTTCAGCATCGGATGCCGATCGATCCATCGAGCATGACGCGCTGGCGCAAGCGGTTGGGCGATGCCGGCGCCGAGCAGATGCTGCGCGCCACGATTGAA
>JBAWCO010000163.1:0-4321 GCA_049590315.1 Occallatibacter sp.
GAGCGGGACGAAGTACGGGAACGGATTCTCGATGCGGCAAGAGAGCTGTTTGTGGAATGCGGCTATGAGGGGATCACGATGAGAAAGGTCGCGGAACGCATCGAGTACTCCCCCACCACCATCTACCTCCACTTCGCTGACAAGGAGACCCTGTTCCGAGAGTTGTGCGGCGCGGATTTCGCGCAACTCGCGGCGGCGTTTCAAAAACTGACCGTCATCCCGGATCCACTCGAACGTCTGCGCGCATGCGCCCTTGAATACATCCAGTTCGCGGTTGACCACCCGAATCAGTACCGGTTGATGTTTCTCACACCCAATCCCACCGCTCCCTGCGAAGAAGCGCTCGCCGAAAGAAAGGGAAATCCCAACGAAGATGCATACGCGTTTCTGTATGCAATCGTCACCTCGTCCATCGAGGCGGGCTTGTTCCGATCGGAGCTCAAGGACCCGCACCTGATCTGCCAGACTTTGTGGGCTTCCGTTCATGGCATTGCGTCGCTGGAGATTACCAACAAAAACGATGCCTGGGTTTGCTGGGCGCCTCTCGAGGAGCGCGCGCAGACCATGATGAACGGCATCCTGTTCGGACTGTTGCAGCCCACGACACCCGCAGCTTTCAAGGAGTAGAGATCATGCCTCCCCTGGCTCGACGCAATCTCTTTCACGACAAAATCCGCCTCGCGGTCACGCTGACGGGCATTACCTTTGCCGTCGTGTTGGTAGTCGTCGAATTGGGTCTCTTTCTCGGCTTCACAACCACTACCTCGGGCCTCATCGACCATTCCAAGGCGGACTTGTGGGTTGCCTCGCGTCATATCCCCTACATCGAGCAGGGAGCATTGTTTTCCGAGCGCAAGCTCTACCAGGTGCGCGCAACTCCCGGCGTCGCCTCCGCGGAAAAGTACATTGCCCGTTTCGCCAATTGGAAGCGACCAGACGGCGGCCATGAGAGCGTTCAGGTGGTCGGATTCAACACCGATCAGACCATGGGCGGCCCGTGGAACATCGTCAGCGGCAGCGTCGCCGACCTCAAAACGCCCGATGCCATCCTGGTCGATGACCTCTATTGGAAGAAGCTTGGCATCACACATCTCGGCCAGGTGTTCGAGATGAATGGGTACCGTGCGCGTGTTGTGGGCACGACGCACGGCATCCGTTCCTTCACCACCTCGCCCTACATCTTCACGACGTTCAAGAATGCGCAAAATTTTACGAACCTCCAGGAAGATCAAACGCAATTCATCCTCGTTCGCGCGCAGCCCGGCGTCAGTCTGCAACAGCTGCAGAGCAATCTCCAGATCCGAGTGCATGATGTGGACATTCTCACCACCGCGCAATTCAGCAGCATGACGCGCTTCTACTGGATGTTCACCACCGGCGCCGGCGTGGCCGTCCTGCTGGCCGCGTTACTCGGCCTCGTGGTTGGCATCGTCGTCGTCACCCAAACCATCTACGCCACCACCATGGATCACCTTCGCGAGTACGGCACACTGAAAGCCATCGGAGCGCCCAATAGTTATGTGTATCGCGTGATCCTGCAGCAGGCAGGCATGAGTGCAGTGCTCGGCTACACCTTGGGCATCACGGTCAGTCTCTTTGTCGTCCATGGAGCGCAGCAGGGCGGCGCCGCCATTCTTCTCCCCTGGCCCATGGCGCTGTTGATCTTCGGCCTCACGCTCATCATGTGCGCCATCGCAGCCGCAGTCTCCATCAACAAAGTCACGCATCTTGACCCGGCCATGGTTTTCAAGGGCTAGGGTTGCCGGCATCCGGCGAGGTAAAGCAATGGAAGTAGCCATTCGAGTCCGCGGAGTTACTAAGACCTACGCCGAGGGCGCCGCGCGTGTCAGGGCACTTGAGGGTATTGACCTCGATCTCCACAAAGGAGAGCTGCTCTTCCTGATGGGTCCGTCAGGAAGCGGCAAGACCACGCTGCTCTCCATCATGGGCTGCATTCTCCGCTCCACCTCCGGCAGCCTTCAGGTCGCCGGTCAGGAGATCACAGGCCTCAGCGAGCGCGAACTACCCCGCGTCCGTCTCAGCCACATCGGATTCGTCTTCCAGGCCTTCAATCTCTTTCCCACGCTCACCGCGGTTGAAAATGTCGAAGTCGCATTAGAGCTCAAAGGTATTCGCGGCGCACTCGCTCGCACCCAGGCGCTAGGACTACTTGAGCAAGTCCACCTCGATAACAAGGCGTCAGCATTTCCCGCCGACCTCAGCGGAGGACAGAAGCAGCGTGTCGCGTTGGCCCGCGCTCTCGCCGGAGACCCTGACATCCTGCTAGCCGACGAACCCACCGCCGCACTCGATTCTCACACCGGCCGCTCTGTGCTCGAACTCATGCGCCAACTCGCACACGATCACAACCGCGCCGTCGCCGTCGTCACGCACGACAGCCGCATCGCCGATCTCGGAGATCGCGTCGTCCACATCGAAGATGGCGTAGTCTCTTCCGTGGAAAACCTCCGCCAGCCCGAGCCTGTCATATCCCAGTCGTATCTTTCATCTCATTCCGATCCTCAATTCACATTCGCGAGGCCCCTATGAACCTCAAATTCCTCATGAACCCCAAGCAGTGGATCACCGCTCTGGCAGCGGCCATCATAGCAGTCACCGTTACGCTCGCCGTCACCTCTCGCCACCCTGACGCCAAAGCCGCAACAACATCCATCGTCCCGCAGCAGAGCCACTACACCTCGGGCCCCGGCGCAGTCGAGCCCGTATCTGAAGACATCAAGGTCGGCTCCGAACTCAGCGGCAAGCTGCGCAGCGTGCTTGTTGAAGAGGGGGATCGCGTTCACGCTGGCCAGGTGGTCGCCGTGCTCGTCAATGCTGATCTTGAAGCACAAATCCAAACCTCTGCCGCGCTGGTCAACCAACGCCAGGCGGAGCTGCGCAAAACAGTCAACGGCGCGCGCGATCAGGAGCGCCGTCAGGCCTACTCGTCTGTACAGGAGAGCTCCGCCGTCTTTGAAAATGCACATGCGGAGATGGATCGCCATAACCAGCTCTTTGCCGAGGGCATCATCTCCCGCGAAGACAAAGAGCGTTATGTGCGCGAGTTCGATGTTGCCAAGGCACAATACGACGAAGCCAAGCAGCACCATGCTCTCATCGACGACAAGCCCCGCGAAGAAGATATCTCAGCCGCGCAGGCCGCGCTCGATCTGTCCAGGGCTCAACTGGCGCAGGCTCAGGCCGTCTATCAAAAGACACTTATTCGCTCGCCTATTGATGGAGTCATCCTCCGCAAGCATCATCGTGCCGGAGAAAGTGTGAGCAACTCCTCCACCGTTCCCGATCCCATCGTCACCATTGGCGACAACTCAGTCCTGCGCGTCCGCGTCGATGTCGACGAGACAGAGGTGGCAAAAGTCAGAGTAGGACAGTCGGCCTACGTGACCGCGGATGCCTACGGCAAGCAGCGGTTCACGGGCCATGTCGTTCGCGTGGGTAATGAGCTTGGCCGCAAAAACATCCGCACCGACGAGCCAACGGAGAAAGTGGACACTAAAATCCTCGAGACGTTGGTGGAGCTCGATCCCGGTGTTCAATTGCCGGTCGGACTACGCGTGGATGCCTACATCAACACAGATCAAGATGTAGCGTCAAGCCGGCCTTAGTTGATACGCCGATCGCAGGTATAGGAGCCGCAAGCGGACTATCTTGCCGCCGGGCAAGAGCCGTGCGTAGGAGCCGTGCGTAGGAGCCGTGCAAGGATCGCTGTATTCAACAACCAGAGATATGAGTTAACAGGGAGTGTTTCAACCTCCGCCGTACGCTATCAGTCTAAATGTGTCGATTGAAGTTCCCCGGCAAGCGTCGGCAGGCTTCAATCGACGCCGTGGATGATCGCGACAGACGAGCCTATACTCTCTCCCGAAAGAAGTGGGAGTGTCACAGTAACCTGCGCACCGCCATTTCCGCGGTTGCATGCCGTCACAGTTCCTCCGTGTGCGCGAGCAACCGCATCGATGAATGCAAGACCAAGTCCGTGACCGTTTGACTCTCTTCCCTTGACCCGCTGTTCGAATAGTTGAGGCATCACCTCTGGAGAGAATCCAGGTCCATCATCTTCAAACACCAGCGACACAGAGTCTTCCGAAACCTGAATTCGAATGATTACCTTGCAGGCTGCGGGAAGATGCTTCAGTTCGTTATCGAAGAGATTTGCAATCATCCGGTGGATCAGCGCGGCATCCGCTTCGATCGTCACTGAACCTGCGCTGAGGAGCCTGATCTCAAGTCCCTTGTCCGCCATGCTGGGCTCGTACAAGTCGATCATGGCTCGAAGCAATTCGTCCAGATCAATCTGAGT
>JBAWCO010000164.1:0-3544 GCA_049590315.1 Occallatibacter sp.
ATGTTATATTGCACGCGTGTTTCTGAATCCGTTGGGCGAGAGTTGATTGAGGGCGGAGGAAGACCGATGGCAAGCGAGAGAAGGAATGTTTCGGGGGCTGGTTCTCCGCGCACCAGTCTGCGGGTGGTGCTGGCGATGCTGGGGATGGTCGCTGTTCCAACGGCGCTGACTCTGCTGACGGTGCGTGGACCGGCGCGAGGTGACGACCTGGCGGCAAACCTTTCGCCTTACGGATACACGGTGAGTCTGCTGCTGTTTGTGGTGCCGATCGTGGTGATTGCGTTCTGGCTGGTGCCGCGGGAGGGCGTGAAGATATCGAAGAAGGCCTTCTTGCGCACGCTGCTGCTGCTGGTTCCGATGGGGCTGGGGCTGGATTTCTTTTTCGGGCGAATATTTTTCGCGTTTCCCAATCCGGGCGCCACCCTGCGAATTACAGCACCGGCTTTTGGCGGGGGCGTGCCGATCGAAGAGTACGTGTTTTATTGCACGGGATTCACGGCTGTCCTGCTGATGTATATCTGGCTGGATGAATATTGGCTGGCGGCATACAGCGTGCGGTCCGATGCCAGGGAAAGAGCGGCCTTTGACCGGTTGCTGCGCTTTCATCTGCAGTCGGTGGTGTGGGCGGTTTTGCTGATTGGAGCGGCAATCGCTTACAGGCGGGTTTTCGTTGCCGAGCCGGGGTTTCCGGGGTATTTCATTTTTCTGGTGGTTGGGGCGCTGGGGCCTTCGGCCGGGCTGCTGCCGTCGGCGATGCCGGTGATCAATTGGCGAGCGCTGAGTCTGACGATGTTCATTATTTTGCTGACCAGCCTTCTGTGGGAGGCAACACTGGGACTTCCGTATGGATGGTGGGGTTTTCAGGACTCCGAGATGGTGGGTATACGGATCACCGCGTGGAACCGGTTGCCCGTGGAGGAAGTCTGCCTATGGGTTGCAGTGACGTACGCGACGGTGATTGTGTACGAGATTGCGCGGCGGTGGCAGGCCTCGGGTAAGCAGCTCTGGCACGCGCTGGTGGGGTGATGCGGGTCAGGATGCGGATCAGGCGGAATGCTGGAGGAGATCGTTGCGCAGAAGGCAATAGGCCTGGTTGATGGTGGCCATTTTGGCGGTGGCGTGGCGGCGTACTTCTTCCGTTTGGTTCTGCAGGCGGTCAGGGTGCCACTCGATGACTAATTGGCGATGCGCGGATTTGATCTGGCTGAGCGGGCTGGTTGGGGTCACTCCGAGGATTCGGCAGGCGCGGTCGAGGGTCATGGGAAGGGAATCATCGTCGTTGCTGGCGACCGGCGTTGCCGAGAAAACGGAAGACGGCTGTGAGGCGGGGTCGGGAGCGACGGTGTGTACGGAAGTGAAGACCGACCAGTTGAAGGGGTTGGGGTGGAAGAAGGACTGGGTTGAGACGTAGGCGGGTTGCCGATCGACGCGGGGCTGAGTGCTGTGGTGTGCCGCTTGCATGGGCTGACGCAGCCTGAAGTTTTCAACGGCGGCGGGGGTGCCTAGGGTCCAGGTTTCGATGAAGAAGAGAGGGTCGGGCTCGGAAGCTTCGCCAAGTATCTGCTGAAAGTCGCTGACGAAGGGCGAGGCCTGTCCGGACTGGTTTGAACCGGACAGGTTGGAGGAGGACGCTTCAGCGGTTTCGCGGTTCTGCTGGGTGGTTGCGTCATAGCCGCGATACGGATTGAATTGGTTTTCCATCGCTACCCCCCCCATCCGAATTGCGCCTGACGGCGTTTATCGGGTGTGATGGGTTTATCGGCAGAGTGGGGGATTTCTTCTACTGGCGTTTTGGAGTGGCTCCGTTTTCTGGCGGGCGGTGATGCGGGAACGACCATCAGGAACGGTTGCTGGCGGGGATTATACTTACCTCGAATCAGAGTCATAGACGATGGATGAACTTCTGGGCGGCATTTTTGCATTAATCGCGGAAGTGGCCTTTGAGGCAGTCTTCGAAATTGTCGTTCTAGGGTTGGCCTCACTTCTGCTCAGGGCAATCAGCAAGCTCTTCAAATCGATATCTCATGGCAATGTGGTTGCCACGACTATCGTCCTTGGCATTCTCGGGGCTTCGGCCGGCTTCTTAAGCGTGGCCGCCTATCCACATCCGTTTGTCCATCCGTCCCGGTTCCATGGCATTAGCGTCATCGCGAGTCCACTGATTACCGGTCTCGTCATGTCTCAACTAGGGCGCTTCCTGTCGAACCGCGGCAAGAGAGTTACTCCCGTCGAGAGCTTCGGGTATGGATTCGCGTTTGCGTTTGCCATGGCTCTAGTGCGATTTCTTATGCTCCGTTAAAGAGGGACACGGTTAGAGAGGGACGCGGTGGCGCGAGTTGTCGGCTGAAAGAAAGTCGAGCCGTACATAAGCGGCGCGAGATTTGCAATTTCCTTGGTCTTTCGCTATGATTTGAAGATGCGTCCGGGGGAAACCCCTGGACAGTCATAGGCACCACGGTTCTTGAGCCTGTTCGAACCTCCGGCGACATTTTTGGGAGGGTCCAGGTTTCCGCCAAAGACGGACTGGCAAGAGCGGTGGGAGACGAGGGAAGAATGGCAAAAGTCAGCAAAAACATTGAGAAGGCGCGCGCGGCTGTGGTTAAGCCGGCGTATGCGCTGCCTGAGGCCGTTGGGCTTCTGAAACAGGTGAAGTACGCCAAGTTCGACGAGACTGTCGACTTGACGATGCGCCTGGGAGTGGACACGCGGCACGCCGACCAGATGGTGCGCGGAACGGTTGTTCTGCCCCACGGACTGGGCAAGACAAAGATTGTTGCTGTGATTGCAACGGGCGACCGGCAGAAGGACGCGACCGCAGCGGGCGCGGACTTTGTGGGCGGCGAGGAGATGGTGGAGAAGATCCAGAAAGAAAACTGGACCGCCTTCGACGCACTGATTGCCACGCCGGACATGATGAAGGTTGTGGGCCGGTTGGGTAAGGTGCTCGGTCCCAAGGGCCTGATGCCGAACCCGAAGACGGGCACAGTGACCTTGGATGTGGCCGCAGCTGTGAAAGAAATCAAGGCCGGCAAGGTGGAGTTCAGGGCCGACAAAACCAGCCTGGTGCATGTGCCGGTGGGCAAGTTGAGCTTCGATCCGCAAAAGCTGATTGACAACGCGACGACGGTGATCGGCGCGATTGTGCGCAGCAAGCCTTCGGCGGCAAAGGGCAAGTACATCAAGAGCGTCACACTGAGCTCGACGATGGGGCCTGGGGTTCCGCTGGATTCGGCAGTTGCGGACGCGGCGGGCAAGCACTAGAAACAGTTGTCAGTGATCAGTTTTCAGTTGCCAGTTGCTGCTAAGGCTGGCGTCGTGCCCGGCTCGAAGATGCTGGGAGCAGGATTTGAAATAGTAGCCTGGTGAGGGCGAAGGAGCAGGGATCAGAGGTTGGGATCGGGTTGGTTGGAAAAACTGACAACTGATAACTGACAACTGATCAATGTCGTAGCGGAGCGAAGACATGGCGATTTCAAAGGCGAAAAAGACGGAGAAGGTCCAGTTGCTGAGCAAGGAGCTGGAGACCTCGACTACGGCGATTATC
>JBAWCO010000165.1:0-18545 GCA_049590315.1 Occallatibacter sp.
GGATTTGCCGCGCACGGTAGACACGGTGTACCTCGGCGGCGGGACGCCCAGTTTGCTGGAGCCGGAACTGCTGACGCGGCTGTTTGGCGCGATGCGCGCTGAGTTCGACTTCGATTCTGACGCGGAAATTACTGTCGAATGCGCGCCCGGACAAATTGCGAACGAGACGCTCGCGGCGCTGGTATCTGTGGGCGTAAATCGCGTGAGCCTCGGCGTACAGTCGTTTATCGATCGTGAGGCACACGAGAGCGGACGGCTGCACAGCCGCGCTGTCGTCGAAGCGGATTTGCGGCGCCTGCGCGCAGCGGGGATTGCCAACCTGAGCGTGGATCTGATTGCGGGACTTGCCGGACAGACGTTTGCTTCGTGGGAGGAGTCGCTGTCGGCGCTTGTCGAAAGCGGCGTTCCCCACGCCAGCGTGTACATGCTGGAGGTGGACGAGGATTCGCGTCTGGGTCGGGAGATGCTTGCCGGTGGCGCGCGCTATCATGCCGGTCTGGTGCCGACGGACGACGCCATTGCGCAAATGTACACACGGGCGGTTGAGAGACTGGGCGAAGGTGGGCTTGAGCAGTACGAAATTTCAAATTTCTGCAGGCCGGGATTTGCTTCGCGGCACAATCTCCGTTATTGGCAGCGGCGGCCGTATCTGGGACTGGGTCTGGATGCTTCGTCCATGCTGCGCGCGGCCAAGAATGAAAATGTGTCAGAGGAACCAGGCTATGTTCTGCGATCGACAACTAGCGATGATCTGCGAGCCTATCTTGAGGGCCCTGTGCCCCTGGAGACGGCTTGGCTCTCACCGGATCGGCAGCATGAGGAAGCGTGGTTCCTCGGGCTGCGGCTGAATGCCGGTGTGGAAGTGGCAACGTTGGAGCAGGAGTTCGGCGCTGAGAGAGTGTCGCAAGCGATGGCAGCCGTGGCGCAACTGGTGGAAGACGGCCTGCTGGATTCGGACGGCAAGACAGTGCGGCTGACGGATCGAGGGCGACTGATTTCCAACGATGTGTTTCAGGAGTTTCTTGGTGTAGAAACCGAAGAAGGCATCTTGAAGATCGGATGATTATGCCGGAGTCCCAGGCCGCGAAGGCGAGGACTGGAACCCACGATCTTGTGACACCCAACATGCCTCGCTCTACCAGGCGAGAAGCTCGTCGCCGGTGGAAGGAGAGAGATACGTTACCGGAGCGGCGGAGGCGTCCGGGCAGCCGCTAAAGGATTGGATGGATTCGGGTCCGGCGGCTTTCGCTGACTGTAGTGCCTGTTCCGCCTCGCGCAACACCACAACCGGCGAACGGCCCTGGCTGGTGGCGATGCCAAAGCATGCTGACAGACGAATGGACTCGCCGTCAACGCGGAATGGTGGAGAGAAGACGTCGAGCCGAAGGCGCTCAGAGAGCATTACAGCATTGACGCCGGTGCAACCGGGCAGCGCCACCAGAAACTCATCCTTGCCTGGACGTCCCAGCAGGTCATAGCTGCGCAACAACCGATTAGTGCGGCTTACCACCTGGCAAAGCAAATCGTCGCAGGCATCTGCGCCGAGCCGCGAATTCCAATGACCGAAATCATCGATGTCGAAAAGGATCATGCACAGGGACGATTTCATCCGCTGCACGCGGTCTGTCTCGCGAAAGAGCATGGCCAGGAGGGTTTCGCGGTTGTAGACTCCGGTGAGGCGGTCGGTCTGCGCATTCAGCAGCGCAGCTTCCCGCAAGGATTCTACCTCGCGCGCTTTGTGGTGTGAGCGCAGCACCATGTCGACCCGCAGGCGCATGTAGGGGGTTTCAGTGGATCGCAAAATCAGGTCGTCAATCATGCCGTCGGCCAGGCGATCCTTCCATTCCTCGGTGACAGTGTCCGCAATCAGGACAATGGGAAAGCGGCAAGGGTTGACACTGGCTCGTACGCAATTGAGCAGATGACCGATGCCCTGTTCGAGACCGGAAAGATTCACGTCAATCAGAGCCAGCGTGGGAGGATTGGACGCGGTCATCGAGGCGATGGCGGCTTCGGCCGTGAGGACGATCTCTACGCGAGCGCCAGACGCGAGCAGCGCGGGTTCGATGGCGGAGAGAAGAGCCGGCTCAGAGGATGCGAGCAGGAATGTGCGTGGATTGTTGGCGAGCATGCCGGAAAGCCTCCGTACTGGATGCATCGGCGACGGTTAGAGAATACTTAGGAGGTAGCCGTAAATTATTTGTGCATTTCAATGACCTTTGAGTTTGATACGGATGCCAATGGTACTGTGGCCGCGGGTCTCGAACCGGATTACCAGCGAAATTCAGAGCGTCGACGGAGCTTCACACAAATGACGAGTACGATCGAGAACCTGATTGAGGAATTGGAGAGCGATCCTTCGCTGGACGAGCCTGATCGGCTGCGCCAGCGTATTGAGGCGCTTGACCTCCTTGAAGCATGGCTGATGCCCGACGAAAGCGCGCGGCTCATCGATCCGAGAATCTCCCAGAGAGTGAAAGCGATTTGCGAGCGATTAGAGGCTGTGAACCTACGGCTCTACCAGGCAATTCGCGGTAAGATTCAGCGTGGCGCTGGACGGAATATCTTGCTTCCATATCTTTCCGAACATGGCTCTGATCGCGCTTCGGGTGGCCTCGTAAATGAGGAAGGCTACGACTATCTGGATGAGTTGATTGGCGGAGTGCTGCAGTTGCAGGAGCCCGGCGTGGAGGCCGCGCATCTAGAGAAGGAGATGGTGCCTTATCAACCTACGCCGGCGCGACATATCTTCGATATGTTCAGCCGCGCAGGACTGACCGAAGAGGATGTACTGGTAGATCTCGGTTCTGGGCTCGGCCATGTTCCTTTGCTGACGTCGATTTGCACGAACGCACGCTGCATTGGAATTGAGCTGGAGGCGGCCTACGTGGATTGTGCGCGACGCTGCGCTCAGGAGTTGAATCTGCCGAACGTGGCATTCATTGTGCAGGACGTGCGAGCCGCGAATCTGTCAGACGGCACCGTGTTTTATCTGTACACGCCCTTCACCGGCGCAATTCTGCACGAGATTCTGGAGTCGCTGCGGCGGGAAGCCATGCGCCGGAAGATTCGGATTTGCACGTTGGGACCCTGCACGCCGACTGTTGCCGCGGAGCCCTGGCTGGAGGCACACGGAGCAGCGGAAATGAACCGGATTGCCGTATTCAGTTCTCGCTGCTGAGCGCGCCTTCTGCCGCTAGTCGATGAAATCGACCTGGGGAGCAATGGGGATGATGCCGCGCTCGTGGCCCAGGTCAAGAAGCTTGCGGATCGCCTGGCGGCCGTCCGGGCCGTAGTCGAGGGTACGGTCGTTCACGTACATGCTGACGAAGCGGTTCGCAAGGCGTGCATCCAAGTCGCGAGCAAATTGCATGGCGTACTCCAGTGCCTCTTCGCGATGATCGAGAGCGTGCTGAATACTGTCGCGCACGGCTTTAGTGACTATGCGCATCGAATCGGTACCAAGCGACCGGCGGATCGCGTTGCCGCCGAGCGGCAGTACAAGGCCAGTAGTTTCGCGCCACCAGACACCGAGATCGAGGACCTTGTATAGACCACTTGCGGAGTAAGTGAGCTGGCCCTCATGAATGATAAGACCGGCTTCAAAATTACCCGCCAGAATCTCCGGAATGATGCGGTCGAAAGGGACCGTGACAGTCTGCAATTCAGGATTGAAGATTTTCAGAGCGAGATAGGCGGTGGTCAATGTGCCGGGGACGGCGATCTTGATGCGGCCCAGATCCTCGGGGGAGAGCTTTTTGCTGGAGACGATCATCGGCCCGTAGCCCTCGCCCACGCTGCCGCCGCAGCCCATCAGCGCGTAGTTCTGCTGCAGGTAAGGGTAGGCGTGGAAGCTGATGGCCGTCACGTCGTAGAAGGCCTCGTTCTGCGCGCGCTGGTTGAGCGTCTCAATGTCGCAGAGTGTGTGGGTGAAGCGATAGCCGGGGACTCGGACTTTGTTAGTCGCCAGGCCATAAAACATAAAGGCGTCATCCGAGTCGGGACTGTGTGCGATGGAGATATCGATGATGCCGGCGGAGCTCGCGATTTCGGTCTGCTGTGTACTCACAGTGGGGTAATCCTTTCAAGGCAAAAGAGCAGCAATAGTTTTTCGATGTGACTAGGCGCTACGGTGGCGCAGGCGGCGGAATCCAGTGGCGAGCGCGGCGGCAGTGACGATTTTAAGAACATCGCCCGGCAGGAAGGGCAGCGCCGCCAGCATGAATGCGGACTGAATGGAAGCATGGGTCAGAACGGCCAGCCACAGGGCTCCGCAGGCCAGGATGACCAGACTGCCGGCAGCAGCGCACAGTGCGGCGGCAGTGAAACCGCGTCCGATTCGGCGATAAAGAATTGCAATCAGAGCAGCGGCCAACGGATAGGCGAGCAGGTAGCCGCCGGTGGGCCCAAAGAGATGAGCCAGACCGGAAACAAGCGGCGTGGGCGCAAAGACAGGCAATCCCAGTGCGCCTTCAGCCAGGTAGGCGACGAAGGTAGCCGCAGCCAGACGTGGTGTAAGCAACAGGCCCAGCAACAGGACCGCGAGAGGCGCCAGCGAGAGTGGGACCGGCGTGAAATACAGTGGCACAGAAACACGGGCGCAGACGGCAGCAAAGGCACTGCCCAATAGAACAATGGCGCCGATGCGCAGCCAGACAGCCGGCGCGGCCGCAGAAGCTAACGGGAATGAAAGTTCCTTGTTCACAAGATTTCCTTTGGCGTTGCCGCGGAAGGGTCATGTTCCGTCGGGGAATTCAAGGTTCCAATTCTGTTTCCTCGGTATGGTCAAAGACCTGACCGGGGGCTGCTTGAGGAAGTTTTCCAGCGGCCGGTCTGTGCCGGAGCTTCGATCGCTGGATCCATATGTGGCGCGCCACGCCAGCAGCCGCAATCAGCAGCGCAGCAAGCGAGACGAGAAGGCCAATCATTAACCAGCGCATGACGACTTATGGGGCGAGTTTCCAGGTTTATGCGCCTTGCGGAGACTGCGGCCCGTCTACCGGTATTGGAAATCCGCCGAAGCTCAGAATACCAGACGGGGTGAGGTGCGGAGCCTGACGGCGGTCTCAGGCCGGGCGCAAGGCGGCCTGCAACCAGTCAAGGTAAGCCTGGCTGGCGGCTTCAACGCCCAACACCAGGAACTCCGGCGTCTGGTAACTGTGCAATTGATGGAGCCGGGTTTCAAGGGCGGCAAGTTGATCTGGACCAGTCTTGAGCAGCAACAGCGTCTCCGTGGTCGACTCAACCCGGCCCTCCCAGTGGTATATGGATTGGACGGCAGGGATGAGGGTGGCGCAGGCAGCGAGGCGTTCCTCGACGAGAGTGCGGCCCAGGCGGTTTGCTTCGTCCGGCGAGGCAGCGGTGGTCAGAACGATTTGAATCGGGTGGAAGGCTGGCTGCGTGGCATCGGACATGGGCAACTCCTGCGACGGTTTATGAGTTACGACCCAGCGGAATATTTCTCTGGAATCTATGACAATCGCGACACTCGCAGCACGGTGATGTCATCATCCTGGCCATATTGCTGCGCCGCCTCAACAACGTTCTTCGCCGTTGCGCCCTCGCGCAGCATAGCCTCCACTCGTGGAAATCCAAGAAGCACATGCTGGCTATCGTGCGCCTCAGCAATCCCGTCGGTCATCATCACAATTCCATCGCCCTCAGCCATACTCAAACTCGTTTGCTCATAGTCAGCAGTTTCTACCAGCCCCAGTGGCAAGGCTCCATCCAGCCGGGCCTCAATTCCATTGACATACGGCGGAAGGTGGCCGGCATTGGCCATGGTCAATTTTCCATTGTCTTCCAGGCGAACGGCCAGGCAGGTGGCGAAGCCCTCTTGCATGTGACCGCACAGGCGCCGGTTCAGTTCACCCAGGATTTCGGCCGGTTCTTCCGTGTAGCCGCTCACTGTCCGCAGCGTTCCCACAATCATGGATACGATCATGGCGGCCCTGAGACCCTTGCCGCTGACGTCGCCAATCACGACCAGCGTGCGCCCGCTTTTGAGAGGAATGACCTGGAAGAAATCGCCGCCGACTTCGGCCGCAGGACGGTAGACGCTTTCAATGGAATAGCCGTCGATCTGCGGCAATTCATCGGGCACCATAACGCGCTGAACCTCGCGCGCGGCGGCCATTTCGCTTTCCAGCGCCGCTTTTTCCGTTTGGGCGCGAATGTGACGCCGGCTTTCGCTGATAGACACATAGACAAGTCCCGAGTAGCCCAGGCAGATAGAAATGATTGCCGCCAGGCCATCGAACGTCAGGCGGCCATGCAGGCGCGCCGTTTCCGCAGCGTCCATCTGAATGGGCAGGGGCGCCGAGGGAAACCAGTGCCCCACTAACCCCATGCATATGAACTGCACCGCGAATATGGGCAGCATCGCCTTCCAGAATTGACCTCTTAGAGATATGCCTGCCACGGTATAGCAGATGGCGAACAAAGCGACGAGTACAACTGACAGCGCGAAAGGCAGCGGCGCCTGGTTCCCCATGTTGATGCCGTCGCTGGTAAACCCAAAACTGGCGAAGACAAAAAACACGGCAAGCAGAAATATAACGGAGGTCTTTCGGGGAGTAGTTTGCCAAGGATTAAAGGTCTTCATTGGATACTGTATGTCCTCTTAGGTCTCGAAGTTGGAATCAGAGAATCCGGCTCTTCCAGAACGGCATTCCTTCGCCCCATTAGAGACGTCCTTTTCTCAACGCCTCTCACGACGAGCGCAACTCTCTGCTGGGACCTTCCAGCGCCGCTCCGCTTCGCATGGATTGTACGCCGCCTAACCCGCATTGAGAGAGAAGAGCCCGTACATTGTGCGCATTCCACCATGCCCCCTCTCAGGCGTCACACGGCTGCAACCGCCCGGCACGGCACTCCTCAACGAGAGCGTTCGAGGATACATTCGGATTTGGAGGGATTTGTGGCAACTTCAGAACCGACTACGCACCTTGCGATAGCGACGCCACACAAACAAGGATGGTAGGCCGAGAATCATGAGCCAGATCAGGATCACCGGGCCGTATTCCTCAAAGAACAGGACGATTCCGAGCAGGGCATCCGCTGCGTGATGAAAGCCCGCTACAAAAGCGTTATGCATGCGCGTGGCCGCGGACGGGGCGGGCGAGTTGAACTGCGCTTTATAGTCCTCGACGAGTTCCAAATCGATTGTGGCGAAGTCGACGCGATGTTCGAGAGTCTTTTGATCGACTTCCATGGATTCGATTTCGCCGCGCACTCGGGCGATTTCCTCTTCAACCTGCAAGACATCTTCAATCTTTCCGGTGCGCTGGGCGAGGATGTCCCGAAGGCGCTGTTCGGTCTCACGGGAGTTTTGCAAGCGGGCGACGAGGTCAGTGTGCTGCTGGGTAACTTCCTCGCCGGACTGTTTTTCCTTTTCTACGCGGCCAATCGCTCTGAGGTCCGCAAGCGCCGAGGGCAGATCGGGCGCTGGGACCCGCAGAGATGCCACGATTCCGCGCGGCGGAGCGCTATCCGAGAGGTCGAACGTGATTTGCGCGGAGTACCCGCGATGTTGCGCGACGATGCTGTCAAGCGTGGAGCGGGCGACGACGATGTCTTTGACCAGGATAGTGAGGGATGCCGTGCGGGCGATCATGGGTGCTGGCGCTGATGGCGGGTGCCCATCAGCCCTGAATGAGTTCTGGGAATGATCCCCAAGGCCATGAAAGAGACCGTTCGAATCGGCAGCAATGCCCGGTGTGATCAGCGTTTGCAGGGAATCCGGAGCTTTACCGTTCAGCGGCTCGCTTTGGTCTTTGAATACTTTGGATTCCTGATCGGTGTTGGCTTGGCCGTCAATCGCCTGACTGGCGATTGGGTGATTGAGAAACGCCATCTCTCTGCGTTTTGTTGCGACGCGTTCGCGATAGGAGTAGCTCCCAATCGTCGGGAAGGCCACCGCCAGAATCACAATTGCCGCCAATCCAACTCCGAGCGTCCACTGCTTCCAAGTCCAAAAGCTGGAACGAACGAAAAGCCGTTGCTTCGGTATTCTTTGGCCGGAGGATTTCCGTTCGGCTAGCGTCGCAACGGAGTTTTCCAACTGCGTCGGAACAAGCGGTACAGTCCAACTAGACAGGGCTTGCGTCGTGGCGCGGAACTGCGCGGCGAGGTTGCCGCATTCGGCGCAGTCGTTGACATGGGCGGCAACAGAATGGGCTTCGGCATTGGAGAGTTCGCCGTCGAGCCAGGCCATGATTTCTTCGGGGGCGACAGGATGGGTTGTGAGATTCATATGCGTCCCTCCGATTCGGCGAGCTCTGGTGCAGCTGATTTGGAAGCTGGCGCCGCGAGCAAATCATGCAGCGCTATTCGCGCGCGGAAAAGACGCGAGCGAACTGTGTTGAGCGGCAGACTGCATAGCTCGGCGATTTCCGCGTAGCTCAACTGCTCAAATTCACGCAGCATCAGGATTTCGCGATCAATGCTGTCGAGTTTTTCAACGCTCTCGCGCAGAAGTACCTCGCTGTGGATGGTGTTTTCGATTGACGGTTCATGCCCAGGCGGCTGAATTCCGTGAAACATGGCTCGAAATGTTGCTTTGCGGCGGTGCGCTCGCAGGATCTTGAACCCAATGGCATAGAGATATGTCCGAAAGAGGGCGCATGCTTCATAACGCGACTTAGCGCGCAATACCGCGAGAAATGTTTCTTGCGTCAGCTCTTCGGCCTGGGATGGATCGGTGAGACGACGGCGAAAAAATCCAAAGAGCGGTTGTTTGTAGCGTTGAAAGAGAGCGCTGAATGCGTCCGAAGAGCCGCGAGAGAAGGCGACCATCAACTGTTCGTCGGTGAGAGACGATGTGGAATCTGCCGGATCGGGACTTTCTGGGGCATCGACCATGATGGTTGACTTCGTAGCCTCCGAGTGTAGAACGAACATATGTACCGCGTCTTGCATAAGGTTTCTTCACGGCCCTTCACGACTGGTAATGCGGTGAGGCCAGAAAAAGTTCCCGGTCGATCGAGAAACTTTCTGCCGATCTGAAGTTGCTCGCCCTTCCCTCCTCAGCGGTGGCCAAGGGTCGCTGGTGTATCTTGGCCCTGAAGATGAATTTCCCCGCACGGAGAACGGCCTAATTCCTTATGCCTACTTTTGCTGCTATTGATATTGGTTCCAATTCCTGCAGGCTCAAGATTGCAAAGGTTGTGGCGCACCAGTTGAAGACACTTGCGGAGGATCGCGAGGTCACGCGGCTGGGTGCGAGCGTGTTTGAGTCGGGGTTGGTTGCCCCGGAGGCGATGACCTCCACGCTCCGGGCGCTCAAGCGGTTTCAGCGAGCGGTGCAGGCACATGGTGTGGACCAGATCCGCGTGGTGGCGACGGCTGCGATGCGAGATGCGCGCAATGGGGCGGCGTTTCAGGCGTGGGTGAAGGCCGAGACCGGATGGTCGATGGAAACCATCTCGGGCCTCGAAGAAGGCCGGCTGATTCACCGCGGGTTGATGGCGTCGGAGCCCGACGTGGCCGGCCGCGTGCTGCTGGTCGACCTGGGCGGCGGAAGCTGCGAGATTACTCTCTCAGAACGAAAGCGAATCAAGGACACCATCAGCGTTCCGCTGGGCGCGGTCCGGCTGACCGAAGAGTTTCTAGCGGAGGATCCTGCGCCTGCCGAGGGACTGGCGCGCATGCGCCGCTGGATTGGACGGGAACTGCGTCGCGCGCACAGGAGGATTCAGCCGGATCGAGTTTCGTTAGTGATTGCCACTTCGGGAACGGCGGCGGCGCTGTGCGACGCAGTCGGCTGCAAGTCCGCTGGTCAGCGAGCGAGCAGGGTGGGCAAGGGAGTCAGCAGGACGGCCGGACTTGTTCTGACACGAGAAGTGCGCAAGCTCGCTACAAAATTGGCGAAGATGACGCTGCCGGAACGCGAAGCGGTGCCGGGCATCGGCCCGCGGCGGGCGGAGATCATTGTGGCCGGGGCAGAAGTTTTTGCCGAGCTGCTGGACAGCTTTGGGCTGGCGGGTTTTCGCTATTCGCCGCTGGGGTTGCGGGACGGCATTCTGGCGCAGATGCTTGCGGAGCAGGATGCGCGGGCAACGGCGCACAGAGAGTTCGAACACGAGCGGTGGGAGAGCGTGCTTGCGACGGCGCGGCGGTACGGGGTGGAACCGAAACAGGCAGAGCCGGTGCGGGCCCATGCGCTGCAACTGTTTCGGGAACTGAAAGTGCTGCACGAACTCCCGGCAGAGTACGAGAGTTGGCTGGCGGCCGCCGCCATGCTGAAGGACACAGGCAAGTTCATCAACCACCAGGGACATCACCGGCACACGCAGTACATTGTGTCGAGTTCAGAAATTTACGGCTACACGCTGCTGCAGCGGACCGTGGTGTCGGCCATTGCCCGCTACCTGGGCAAGAGCCGGCCCCAGCCGGGTGATCGCGCGCTGAGGAATATTCCAGCAGAGGAGCACAGAAACGTGCACCGTGCCGTGGTGCTGCTGCGGCTGGCCGTAGCGCTGAACCAGGATCGCGCCAGCGACGTGCTGCGCGTGTCCGCGAAGATTTATCCCAAGCGGGTTTACCTGGAACTGGCGCCTGGACGTACTGGCGCCGAGCTTGAGCTTTGGAGTCTGCGCAAGGAGGCGGATTACTTCCGCGAGGTCTTTGGCCGCGAGCTCTTTGCCACGTTGGCGTAGATGGAGCGGGCCATGCGCGGATCGATGAGCCACTGCAGCAGAGGTGGATGGCGGTCCATGTCAATGCGGGCAATGGAGCCCTTGCGCATGCGGATGGCGGCGCCGCCGTTGCCGGTAATGAGGTGGCCGAGAAACTGAAAAATGTTTGGGTTGTGGCCCACCATCAGGACGCCTTCGCGGTCCGCATACTTCGCAACCAGCTTCTGGAAGTCGGCGTAATTGGCGTCGGGCGCCAGCGCCTTGCCGATTTCCACCTTGGCTTCGTAGCCCATTTCAGTTCCGACAAACTGCGCGGTCTGCAGCGCACGCTTCAGGGGGCTGGAGACGATGACGTCAACCTGGACCTTGAAGGCATTCAACATGCGAGCCATCAACATGCACTGATCTTTTCCCTCCTTGATGAGGGACCGCTTGGCGTCGAGGATGGGGTTGTCGCGGGGGATTCCAGCACTTGCATGGCGCATCAGGTAGAGATTCATAGTGGCAAGTCCGAGGTGGAGTGAGGGAATTGAGCAAGCTCCACGAGGTTCGATATTAACACATTTGTAACTTTTTTGATTGTAGGTAAATGAGGGCTGGAATTGGGGTTAGGGTTGGTTAGTCTGCAATGCGGACCAAAGTTCACTGATAAGCAGGCCACCGAGCCACGTGCGCCGATCCCGAAGAATGAAACTGGCCGCTCTGAGGGCTGAATGATGGTCAGGCAGCGTTCGTACGGCGAGCCCGGTGAGCCAACCGAAGGCGCGGTAGAGGATCCAGATCAGCGGACGAGCGACGAGGCTGCCATACCAGCCGGGCGGAATGGCGAAGTCCGAGACGATCCAAACGGCAGACGGCGAAGCAGCACTGCGCACGGTAGCTGCCAATGATTGAATCTCTTCGGTAGTGAGGCAGTCGAGAAAAAAGTGCGTGAATATTGCATCGTAGGCTTGATCGGAGCCGTTGGGTAGATCCGGCTGCCAGGCACGGGCGTCGGCCAACTCAGTCCGAACGCGGGCTACATCGAGTCCCGCCCGCCGGACAAGAGCGCCGAGCATGGCGGGACTCGCGTCGACGGCGTGGATGTGGATGTGGGGATTCGCGCGGAGCAGGCGAGCGGCGAATCGTCCATCGCCATCACCAAAGACGAGGCCGCGGCGGCATGTAGTGACCTGTGGAAGAAAGACAGACCGTGCCAGCGAAAGCCAGGGGCCGAATGTCGCATATTCCAACCAGTGATAAGGGCCGGCAAGGCGATTGAAGTCTGGTGCAGGGCTCATTGCAGAAGCGCGACCAGCGGAGTCAGCAGCACGAGGTCGGCGGTCGCGCGCAGAGCAAGCGGCGATAGGCGTTCGCGCCGGCGATCAAGCAGCGCAAGGAGAAAGGCGCTGGTTGCACCGGCGCAAATGACGCCAGCCGCGCGAGGACTGCGAGTGGCGACGAGGATTACTGCCAGGACGAGTCCCAGGGATGCAAGCACAAGCGCGCGGGCGCAGACACCTGAGAGCGAAGGGGCGTCGCTCGACTCCCAGCGCTCAATGGCATGGCAATTGAGCCAGGCGAGCAGAGTGAAGAAGAAGGCCATTGCACACAGCGGCAATAACGCTGTAGCGGCGTGTGCTGGGACCTGAACCAGAACACGGCTCACGGTGGGTAAAACGCAAGCCGCCGTGAAGAGGATGGCCACCAGTGCTTCCTTCGCGAGCAGCCGGAACAGCAAAGGCCGAAACCTGCGGGGCGAGTGGACGCCAGAGAAATAGGCGACGGCTGCGGCGCCCAGAACAGAGTTGCGCTCAACAGCGGCCATCGGCATGAAGCAGGAGACCAGAACGACGGCGGCGCAGGCGGAGACCAGGGCGAGGGGAAACAAGATGCGGCGATGGCGCCAATGGAAGTGATGACGCAGGCGCAAGCGCCGGAGTTGGTTTGTCAGTCTGGCGGCGCGCGCATCGAGTAGGCGGTCGCCGATATAGACCGACCAGGCGGCGAGCGCCAGCAACGCGGGAACCCACGCAGGCAGCGCGACTCTCGCGGCCCAGGCGAACGCAATCGTCCACACGACGGCTACAGTGGGAGCGTCGAGGCTGGTGAGGTGCCACCAGGCGAGCGGCGGGGGTGCGTCAAGAATCCGGCCCGCTGCGCCTGTCCCGCTCACGGCGTCTTTCATCTTCGTGACGTAGGCAGGCGTTGCCGGATTGGCCAGGGACGTCTCCACTGCTCTGATTGTAGGAGATGCAGAGAGCAGTCCCCAGGTGGCTGAACTCGCGTGAAATGCTCTAACTGCGAGTTACCCCGAATCCGCGACGATCCGTGCGCAGCCTGACATTTGCACCACTGCAATTTCAAAGTTCTGGGTAACGACTCCGGCCGCAGCCCGTCTATTGCGTAACGAAGCTTGAGCCATGGAAAGACAGTTCTCGCCACGAAGTCGGAACTGGGCCGGGAATGAGGCTGGATGAAAAAGTTGCGTATACATCTGTCAGACTCGGCACCCGCCGAGAAGGCGCATCGCGCGGACGACGATCCATTCAACGTTTTTCTCGGAAGGGGTTTCGAAGAGAAGCCCATCTGGGCCGGACTGTATGAGAGTCTGCACGATGCAATGTTCCCTCGCAAGCTTCCGCCTCTGGAACTGACCTCAATCCCGATTCCAATCTCTGACCGCATGGCCACCAGAACGAACCCGTTGGCTATCGGCACTGCGACTATCGTGAATGGCGGCATCCTGGCACTTGCCATTCTGCTGGGATTGCATTCCGCAATGAACCCTCCTCCAAAATCGCTGCCTGGTGCGGATATTCATCTCAAGGACTTCACTCTCTTTGCGCCCACCAGCGCACAGAGCACTCACGGTGGCGGCAATGGTGGGTCCAATGAGCTGACGGATCCCATCACAGGCAGAGCGCCGAAGCAGGAGGACATGCCGCTGGCCCCTCCGCAGGTTCCGCTGATCGAGAACCCGATCCTGCGCGTCGATCCCTCGATCGCCGTACCGAAGGATGTAAAGCTTCCGGACGACCAGTCGCTCCCCAATATCGGCGTACAGAAATCGCCCAACGTCAGCCTGATGTCTAACGGTCCCGGTGGGCACGCTGGCATTGGCACAGGTCCCGGTGGCGGAGTCGGTCCGGGCAACGGTCCCGGTTACGGCCCCGGAACCGACGGTGGCTTTGGCGGAGGAGTTTACACACCTGGAATTGGCGGTGTCTCGCGTCCCATTCCCATTGTGACGCCGGAGGCGGAGTTCTCCGATGAGGCGCGCCGGAACAAATACCAGGGAGTCTGCCTGATCTCGATCATCGTGGATGCGCACGGCTACCCACAAAGCCCGCGGGTGATTCAATCGCTCGGAATGGGGCTTGATGAGAAGGCACTCGAAGCGGTTCAGAGATACCGATTCAGACCAGCGCTAAAGGACGGCAAGCCGGTTGCGGCGAGGATCGTTGTTGAAGTGAATTTTCGCTTGTATTAGCAGATTTACGCGTAAGCCATGGCGGTCTCACCGGAGCCGCTCTGAAGAGCCATGGCGGTCGGCAGCGCTCTTCAATCTCTCACATGGAATCTTCGTAGTGTGCAGGAATAGGCGCTTCTATTCCGCGTCCGCGATTGCCTGATGCAGATCGTGCGCCATGCGGCGCAGTTCGCCGGAGAGTTGGTCCACCTCGTCTTCTTCATCCAATACAGCCGCCGGAACGGAGGACTGGACTCGGGCCGCTTCCTGTTTCAGGAGCAGTTCAACGGCTTTTCCCAACTGTTTCAGAATCGTCTCGACGCTTTCATTGGTCATCGCGGATTTGTACCTTTCCAGAAAGCATAATCGCCGTTGGCGCTCAGCGTGTCAAAGAACTTAGGTGTTAGTTGGGAGATCTTGTCTGGCTCAATGCCATTTCATTCCGCGGGGGTCAGAACCAGGGCAGCGATACGTGCGTTCACGCTTTCGCAACCCATCAAAAAAGGAGTCTGGGTAACCGTGATGGTCAGCTCCAGGGTCGCAGGATCGTAATTCCACGCGAATTGACCACCGAATTTCGACCCTGTTCCGTTGTTTCCCTGGATAGGAACACCGGACGCCTGCGCCTGTTTCTCCAGGGAAGCAAATCTCTCCGGAGTAATATTCGAAAAAGTCTGAGCGGGACAAGCTGGCATCGATGTTTCCTCTCAATTAAATTCCGAGATCCCGCGTGCGCTACGTCCTAATCGGCGGCGTTGGATTTAATCCTGTGTTCTTTGACGACCTTTGGCGCCGCGATCGCAGGAACTGCGGGAGGAATCGCGTCGAGATCGGCTTTGCCTTCGGCCAGGCGCATAAGGAAGTCCTGGCCTGAGAAATTTGGAGCGTCCTTGTACAGCTTGCTGGCGCGGACGTAGGATCCATCGGATTGCTGCACGCGCGCCTTGACCGTGTCGGCGAGATAGGCGGGGAGAATCTCGTTATGAATGCGGTCGATAGCCGACTGGTCGCGGACGGGAAACACGACTTCGCAGCGCTCGAAGAGATTGCGCGGCATCCAGTCTGCCGAACCGAGATAGATCTCGTTGTTGCCGCCGTTGGCAAAGTGATAGATGCGCGAGTGCTCCAGGAAGCGCCCCACGACGGAGCGCACGCGTATGCGATCGGACATACCTTTAACCCCGGGCCGCGCGATGGAGAGTCCACGAACGATCATGTCGATCTCGACTCCCGCTTGCGACGCTTGATAGAGAGCCTCAATCACAGAGGGCTCAAGCAGGGCATTCATCTTCGCGACAATATGCGCTGGGCGGCCCGCCTGGGCGTGTTCTGACTCGCGGCGGATCAGGCCAAGGAAGCTTTCCGCCATGGTGAGCGGCGCGACCAGCAGCGGGCGGTAGTCGTCGATTTCAGCGTGCGCGGTGAGATAGTTGAAGACCATGTGGACCCGCTCGGTGATCTGCGGGTCAGAGGTGAGCAGGCTGAGGTCGGTATAAAAGCGCGCGGTATCGGGGTTGTAATTTCCGGTGCCGAGGTGGCAATAGCGGCGGGTGACGCCGTCCTCGTCGTGGCGCACCAGCATCGCCAGCTTGCAATGGGTCTTCAGGCCCACAACGCCATGAAACACTTGGACGCCGGCGTCTTCCATGCTGCGTGCCCAGCGGATATTGGAGGCTTCGTCGAAGCGAGCCATGAGCTCCACGACCAACGTGGCTTCCTTGGTTGCCGCGGCCTCAATGAGCGCTTCGCCGATCGGCGAATCGTGGCTGGTGCGGTAGAGCGTCTGCTTCATGGAGAGAACGGCCGGGTCTTTGGCGCCCTGCTCGATGAAGTCGACCACGGAGTCGTAGGAGTCGTAGGGGTGATGAAGCAGTATGTCGTGCTGGCGAAGTTCGTCAAAGATGTTAGTGGATTTTCGGCTCAGATGAAGCGGCTTGGCGGTGAACGGGGGAAACTTCAGGTCAGGCCGCTTGACGTCGCCGTTGAAAAACATGAGGCGTGAGAGATTGACCGGGCCGTCACTGCGAAAAACCTGGTCGCTTTCCAGTTCAAAGTTGACGCGAAGGCGCTCTTCGATTTCAGGGTCGGCCCCCGTCTCAATCTCCAGACGGACGGCGTCGCCCTTGCGGCGATTGTGTAGCTCGACGCGGATGGTCTCCAGCAGGGAGCGGGCTTCCTCTTCCTCGAAGTAGAGGTTGGAGTTACGGGTCACTCGGAAGGCGGCGTGAGCCAGAACCTCGTAGCCGCGATACATGCCGCCCAGGTTCTGCGCGATTAGGTCCTGAAGCAGGAGGTAGTCGAATTTCCCCTCAGCCGCGGGCAGGCGGACGAAGCGTGGTAGCGTGCGCGGCACGGTCACAACGCCCAGAACCTGCGGTCCCGAACTGCGCCGCTTGGCGCGTAGCAGCAGAGCCAGGCAGAGCGCCTTGTTGAGAACGCGTGGAAACGGATGGGCGGGGTCGATGGAGATGGGCGTCAGCAGGGGGTCGACTTCGCGCTGGAAATAGCTCTGTGCAAAGGCGCGTGCTTCTTCGTCGAGTTCCTTCCATGCCATAAGCCGGACGTCCTGCTTGCGCAGCTCGGGGAGCAGTTGCTGGTTCCAGCAGCGGTACTGGGCGGCGACGAATTCGTGAATATCAGCGGTAAGCACCTCGAGGGATTCGTCGGGGCGCAGGCCGTCGTAGCCGGGCTCGCGGTAGCCGTCCTCAATGCGTTGCATGAGGCCGGCCTGGCGAACTTCAACGTATTCGTCCAGGTTGTTGCCCGTGATCGCCAGGAACTTGACGCGCTCAAGCAGCGGATTGCCCGGGTCCTCGGCCTCTTCCAGGACACGCCGGTTGAACTGCATCCAGGAGTGGTCCCTGCCGTTGAAGAGCTTTTGTTTGTTTGTAGTCTTCGCCATCCAAGTCCATCCAGTGCGCCGTGTTGGCAGTCTACAGCGTTTCCCCAGGAGGCGGTATCTGGAAAGCTTTAGGCGAGGGAAAACACCCTGTCAGGCAACTCATACAGGATGCAGGGAGTAAACAGTGTTAAACGGAAGCAAAAAGCAAGGGGCAGCGACGCGAAAGACGGGATTGCCCTGCCTGAGGAAGGTGCCCTGGCAAGGCTAGCCGAGCGGAATTGATCATGGCGGAAGACGAAACGGGGGGCTGGAGATGCGAAAATCGGTCCTGCCCATCCCGGTTTGACTCCCCGGCGGAACGGGTTGAGGATAGTAAATGAGTCAGGTTGCTTGATCCCCTAAAATGATCCCCTAAGAGGAGGCCACCGAATGGTCCAGGAAACTTTTACTCTTCCCCAGAGTCTGATTCCGCCCAAGCCGATTCCTGCAGGGGCGCGAGCGTTTTCAAGCCGAATTCAAGGCCTGCTGGACGGCCAGCCCAAGGACGATGCCACCGTTGCCCAGGCCCTGGAAGGCATGGACGAAATGTTCGAACTGATTGCCGCAGGCCTCTACAACATGGCTTCCATGCTCGTGGGCGCAGGCGAAGACAGCGTACGGCTGGTTGAGACGGCAGTGGCCAACGCGGAGATCGCCACTTGCCAGGACCCCGTTGAAGGACGCAAGAACAGCCGCCGGGCGCTCTGCGATGCGGCTCTTGAGCTCATTGAGCAGCGCAATCCGGGCAGCCTTGGGGCTCCGGAACAGCTCGAGCCGGCAGGAACCTGCATCGAGGATGACGATCTGGACGCGGCAGGCGTTTCCGGTGCAGAACTGGAGCGGATGATCGCAGGACCAGACCGGAGTCGCGTGCGGAAGTGGCTGGAAAGCCTGCCTTCGGCGGTGCGAACCATTTTTGTGCTGCGGGCCGTTGCCGGGTTTAGCGCGGCCGAGACCGCCGAGTTGCTGGCTGCGCACGGCGGCCCAAAAGCCGCAGGATGGGATGCCGCTGCAGTGCGGGCATTTTTCCGGCAAGGGCTTTGTTCGCTCGCCTCGCAACTGATTCATGCCACAACGACCCGGTGACTCAGGACAGGAAATAGGGAAATTCGGATTAGAAAAGCCTCGCGGACGAGGTTTGTGGTATTCACACTCGCAACAGAGGGTGCGAGGAGTCTTCGGGTGGCTGGCGCCGCACGGTAGTTGAGCGATCGGACACCCTTGGAGCCTGGGTGTAGTCCGGTACACTACTTTAAGAACCGCGTTGACCATCTGCCGCATCCATTAGTGGCATTCATTTTCTGGAATTTGCGCATCGCGGTGAGTGGAAGACTCTTGAATTTATCAGAACATCCTAAAAACAATGCGATCGTTCCCTGTGTCCGCGGGCTTCTGCTGGGACTTGCAGTTTTGGGCGTGTACACCTCGGCCGCGGACAGGCTGGCGGGGCAGCAGCAGTCTGTGGGTTTGGCGCCGAGTCAGTCGTCAGGGCCAAGTGCGCAGAGCTTTCAAGGCAGCATCACCCAAGGCGAGGCGACCGGGCAGAACCTGGATCTCTCGCTGGATGACGCTATCC
>JBAWCO010000166.1:0-2993 GCA_049590315.1 Occallatibacter sp.
CGTCATGGCTGACTTTAACCGAGTAGGTCCCAATGGGAAGATTGAATATCTGAAAGAACCCCGTCTTCTGCGTCTGAGCTTTTGCAGTAATATTTGTCGCTGTGTTGGTCACGGAGACGGCGGCGCCAGAAACAGCAGCTCCGGATGGGTCGACCACGGTTCCGTTCAGCGAACCCAGCGTTTGTTGCGCCATTGCAGGCAGACAACCGGTAAGCACGGCCAACGCTAACAGACCACGCAATACGACACTCCTCCAAAAAGGTCGATTCATATACTCCTCAAAGCTAGAGTTTTAGGCTTGCGTTATTGAGGTTCAGAGCAAGCTGCAGCACGACGACCACTGCGCCGGGTCTAGTGTGACGTTTGGCGCTATGGAAACTGTTAAAGGAGCTTGAAGATTCGGGGTGCGAATGTAATTCATTTGTCACTATAAGTACTGTTTTTTCACAGCAATCATTTCTACCTAGGCTGAACTTCCGCCCTTCATCTCGACCGCCCCATCTCTGCAGAGTCCCAGAATTGTCGCACCGAATTTCTCCGCCTTTGCCGGGCCAATTCCGTCGATCGCCAGCAACTCCTTCACATTCGCAGGCCGCGTCCCTGCCAACGCCGTCAGCGTCCGATCATGCAGCAACACATACGCTGGAACCCCCAGCCGCTTGGCTTCAGTCGCCCGCCATAAACGGAGCCGCGCCGCCAGAGCCTCGCCCTCCTCGTTCAACCGCACCGGAGCAGTCGCAGCCTCACCCACCCTGGCGCCCTTCGCTTGCCCAGTCTTCGCGGACCCAGCCTTCGCCGAGACAGCCTTGCCTCTCGCGCCGCGCGCAGTTCCCTCGCCTCGTCCGCCAAACTCCTCCACCACGCCATCACTCAGCAATAGCTCGTTAGCCCAACCGGGTCTCAACTCGCGCCCCGCATCCGTAAGCTTCACCTTGCGATATCGCCTTACCTCGCCGTCCTTCTCGTACTCGGCCTCTTCCATCGCAACTAGCCCGGCCTGTGACAGAGCACCAAGCAGCCCATCCCATTCGCCTCGGCTCATCCGTCCCGTCCCATCAACGCTTCGCTGCAGCGTTCCCGCAGCCTTGTAATCCACTCCGCGCAATTCGTCCACGATTCCGAGCGCCAGCGTCCGCTCCGCCGCCGTTGCTCTTCTGAATTGCCGCAGCACCGCGCCCGCCGGATCGCACACGTCGCATGCGCCGCAGGCACGACTCGCATCCTCCACGTCGCCAAAGTGCCGCACCAGTGCGGACATTCGACACTCGTTCTGTGCAGTAAACTTCAGCACCTTCTCAAATTGCTCCGCTCTGAATTGCGCCTGCACCGCGTAGGTCTTCTTCCAGCCCGTCCCGCCGACAGTCACATTGCCGCTAAAATCGACGCGCGCCCCGCCATGAATCTGCAGCTTCTCCAGCGCTTTATCGAACTCCTCTTCACCCAGCTTCGAACTGGCCCGCAGGTCTTCCACGGCTCGCGCCTCATCTCCTAACGCTCTAAACACCTGTTCCAGATGCGGCACCGGCGGATAATCGCGATTCAAAAAGAAGTCATGCGTCCTCTGATCTGCATAACTATGCATGAGATAGGTGCGGCTCTTCGCTCCATCGCGTCCCGCTCTGCCAATCTCCTGGTAGAAACCCTCCAGCGTCGCCGGCAATCCTGCATGAATCACCGTCCGGATATCCGCCTTGTCGATCCCCATGCCAAACGCGATGGTCGCCACCACAACCTCGATCTCGCCTGCCTGAAAAGCCGTCTGCACCCGCTCCCGTGTCTCCGAATCCAGTCCCGCATGGTAAGCGGCCGCTCGAACCTGCCGCCCCGATCTCACGTGCGACAGCTCTTCAGCAAGGTTCTCCGCGTTCTTGCGGGAAGTCGCATAGACAATCGCGGGTCGCCGCGCAGGGTCGTTCAACAAACCGCAAATTGCACCCGCACGCTCCGGCACTGAAAGCTCCACCACCTCGATCGCCAGATTTTCTCGCCGGAACCCGTGAATGAAAAGCCTCGGCTTCACCATCCCCAGTTGCGCAGTAATGTCCGCCTGCACCGCGGGGGTAGCAGTGGCAGTCAGCGCCAGCACCGGCGTCGCATCCTCATCGTCTGCGCCCGCGCGTAGCGCAGGCAGGTACTGCCCCAGCATCCGATAGTCCGGCCTGAAATCATGCCCCCACTGCGAAATGCAATGCGCCTCATCAATCGCAATCAGCGCCAGCCTCTTCTTGGCCAGCATCTCCGGGAAACCCGGTACGCGCAGCCGCTCGGGCGCGATAAACAGAAACTGCAGACTTCCATTCAGATAATCTACGCACGCCTGCCGCGCCACCCCGCGCTCCAGACCCGAATGAATCCGCGCCACGCGCAGTCCCAGCGAGGAGAGCTTCGCCGCCTGGTCATCCATCAGCGCAATCAGGGGCGAAATCACCAGCGCCGTCCCGCCTCGTGCAATGGCGGGTAACTGGTAGCAGAGCGACTTCCCTGCTCCTGTTGGCATCACCAGCAGCAGATCGCGCCCCGCCACGGCAGCCTCGCACACCGCCAGCTGATTCGCGCGAAAGCCAGAAAAACCGAACACAGACTTCAGCAAGTGAGTGAGCAATTCACGGCGGCTCGCCGCGTTCGAATTGTGAGAAGTACTCAAAAGAAAACCGCCCGACGCACGAAAGACAAGCACAGAGAATGTGCGCTGCCTCTTTCAACTCTACAGTGGTTGCCGACGTTGGGGACCGTAACAATCCAGGTGCCCCAGAGTCCCCGGAACCCCGCGGGCAGGTCTTCGCTCACGGAGTAGAGATTCGGATTTTCGGACCCGGGAAATGTCTACTACATAGTTCTTTGGCGCTCGTCCGACCAAGCCCTGGGACTTAGAGCTTATCCGTAAATAGTGTTTAAGCTGATTCCTGTCGCCGATTCTGTTGTCGGTGGGGGCCATAGCTGGGCGAAGATTATCCCAAGATGGCGCAGATCAAGTATTGGACGGTGTCGGACGC
>JBAWCO010000167.1:0-8289 GCA_049590315.1 Occallatibacter sp.
CGGTTATCTTGCGTCTTCAACCGCGGGAGAACTGGTCGCGATTGTTCGCGGAACGCAGACCTTGCTGGAGTGGCTTCACGACTTCTCCTTTCTCTTTGTTCCCAACCCGATTCATGCGGGCGGAGGGTTGACCGAGGACGGCTTTACTGCGATCTACCGGTCCATGCGGGCAGGCGCGGACCCCAACTCGCCGTCTGTAATTTCTGCGATTGCCAATCTCGTGCGCGCGGGTGGCATATCGAACATCACGGTTACCGGGCATAGCCTGGGCGCGGCGCTTGCGACGCTGCTGGCTCTGGATGTTGGCCTCAACAGTGGTGTCGGCGGCAAGGGAACTTCAGCCTATACATTTGCCAGCCCGCGCGTGGGCGAGCTTTTCTTCCAGCACACGTACGACTCGGTTGTTCCCAACACCTACCGCGTCTACAACCGGACAGACGTTGTGCCGCAGACGCCCACCTATCCCTACGAGCACATTGGGAACGATGTGGAATTGGTTTCGCCGATGAATTCAGTCCAGGCCAATCTTTTATGCTGGCACAGTATTGATACGTACCTGTGGTTGATGGATCGGGAGGCGGGCGGAAACACGCTGAAAGTGGATCAGCAATGCCAGGGATGTGCTTATCCTGGTCCGAAATAAGGGACCCAAGTAAAGGCTCCAGGTAAGCCAGCGTCCATTCAATTTCAATTCTGGTTGAGTCCGCTCACTACTTCAGTAGTAGTCCGCGCAGCTCAGGTAATATCCGCAGTGCGTGCAGACCAGCTTGCAGTGGTGGCCGGTAAGCCGGTGCGAGCAGGTGGGGCAGACCTGGCAGTGATGGTCGACGGGGGCATCCTTTTGCTCAACCGGACCGGTATGTGAAAAATCAGGCACAAAATCGGGGTCGAGGGCCAGGGGTCGGTGCGGCAGCATGCCCGACAGATTAGCATGGAAAGGAGGCAGGCTGCCGTTCAACATCCCGGCAGGTGCCAGAAGCATTAACTCCATCAACTACCTGCCGGCGCCCGGAGTTCCCCCTGGCTGCGCCACTGACAGGAACAACCGGATTTCACATCCCCCAAGGAGGGACAATGGCAAGCAAGGCGAGTGCGGTTTGGACAGGTTCACTGAAGGAAGGCAAAGGCACCATTTCGACGGCCACGGGCGTGTTGAGCGACGCAAACTACTCTTTTGCGACGAGGTTTGAAGGCGCAACCAGCGGCACCACCCCAGAGGAGTTGATCGCGGCAGCCCACGCAAGCTGCTTTTCCATGGCTCTTGGCGCGCAACTGGGCGGCGCGGGCCTGACCCCGGAAAAGATTGAAACCCAGGCGGCGGTAACCCTGGCCAAGGTCGATGGCGGCTTCGCGATCACCAAGATCACACTGGCCACCACAGCCAGCGTCCCCGGCGCGACCAAGGAAGTGTTCGACAAAGCTGCAGCCGATGCCAAGTCTGGCTGCCCGATTTCGAAGCTCTTCGCCAACAACACGGAAATCGTTCTGGACGCGAAGTTGGTGTAAGAACTGCCCTTACAGAAGTCGGATCTTCTCTCAGAACAGACCCATCCTTGCCTTGGCTCCTCGAAGTGAGAGGCTTGGCAGGGATGGGTTTCTGCTTTCAATGCAGGGGTTGTCAACTGAGGCGTAAAAAAAGCAGTTGATTGAATTTCGTGCCTATGGGAAAGTATTTGAATTCCAGGTGCGTCTGCTGCGGATGCACAGTGCATAGTTGGTGCCGCGATGAAGAAGTACAAATTCACAGCCACAATCGTGGCAGGCATGGGCGGCGGGGCTGGGGTGCTTTTCCCGTACGACGTTGAGAAGGAATTTGGCACTAGGGCCAATGTCCCTGTGAAATCGACCCTCGACGGTGTGCCTTACACCGGTTCCCTCATGAATTGCGGACTTGCGAGCCATACCCTCGGTGTGCTCAAGGGCATCCGCCAGCAAATCGGTAAAGGTCCGGGCGACGTTATTGAAGTCGTGGTCTGGAAGGATGAAGCGGAACGAACCGTCGACGTGCCGGCCGAGTTCAAGCGGTTGTTGAGCCAGGAGGGCCTTCTTGCCGTCTTCGAAAAGCTGAGCTACTCCCACCGCAAGGAGTATTGCCGCTGGATTACCGAAGCCAAGAAGGAAGAAACCCGGCAAGCGCGGATTGCCAAATCGATCGAAATGCTCAGAAAGGGCGTCAAGACTCCGGGCTGAAGCACTCCTGCTTGATCCAGCTCAGGGGTAGGGCACAATTTGACACCGCGACCTGCTTTTGCGAGACTCGAAGATGCTGCCGGTTTGGCGAGACTCGCTGAACTTGTGTACCGTGCCGAAGTGGCGGAATTGGCAGACGCGCGTGGTTCAGGTCCACGTACTCGCAAGGGTGTGGGGGTTCGAGTCCCTTCTTCGGCACCAAAAAAATATAAGCGCTTAAAATGAGCCGCCTTCGGGTGGCTCTTGTCGTTTGGTCAGGTCCGGACCAGATAATTGGTGGGTTGCCGGGCGCACCGCGAGCTCTCAGGATTTTTGAGATGCGCCGTCTCCGTCTATGGAACCGTCAGGCTGCAGAAGGAAAGACTACCCGTGATGACTTGCAAGCGGATCATCGAAAGATCCGCTGGAATGTTGACGGAAAGCGGAGTGCTGTTTTCAAGAGCCTGAGTCGACTGGGCCGCCATGGTCACTGTTCCCTGTTGAACGCCGTTGACCCATATTCCGAGCTGGGTCGCGACACTTGTGGAACCGCTGACAGTGAGATTGCCAGTGAAGGCAGCGCCTGAGTTGCTGGCCGGGTAAGCTACGTAGGAACCTGTGGCGATGCCCGACTCACAGGTCTCGCCGCCGATGGTTTGTTGATAGCCATAGGAGCCGTTGATGAGAAAGTAGGTGGCACCGTTGACTGGACCCTTGGTTTCATTTGCCAGGTTCAGGGTTCCGGGCAGAGGCGTGCCCAAGGTTACGGCGGCCTTGGTCTCACTTTGAATTTTGTCGAGCGCAGCGAACTTGGGCGTATTCACTCCGGTGAACGGGCCATCGTTCGGGTTGATGTCCGGTGTGAACTCCCAGTCTCCCGGACCTTCAACGTTGTAATAGACGAGCACGTCGCCGCCCATTTGCGCCCAATCTGTCTGGAAGGCATCCATGAAGGTTTCCATCTGCGGGTTGTCGATGAGGGTCACGTCGGCTGCATTCGAGAAACTCAATCCGGGTCCTCCTTCGTAAGCGACGTGTTTGATGCCATAGTTAGTGGTCCACATGGAGTCAGTCGCCCAATTCTGGGATGTGGCAGCGTCCGGATAACTGGTGCTGAAATAAGTGCTCGGATTGTTGAAGCCCGGCCCATTCGGGTAATAAGCGGAGCCGCCGCCACCATACAGCACCTTTGAGACTGTTGTGCCCTGGCTCTGCGCATAGCCATCGAGCCATGTCAGAGACTGATGGAGCGTATCCTGTCCGTTACCCTGCTGCTGTTCAACCAGTGGACGCACCCTGGTCATCATCTGGTCGGAGCCGAAGACGCCTTCGAATGTCTGGCTGATGGAATACATGCGATACGCCGGATAGCGCCAGATTGTGTAGTACTGGTTGTATCCAGAGGCGCCAGGGTTGTTGTCTGGTGTAAAGAGCGGACTGTTTGAAGGAAGATACTGGCAGATATCCGCAACGACCGGGTAGACACCCGCACTGGTGTTCCAGATCTCGTTTGCGTATTCCAGGTAGAACCGCAGACTCGGATTCAATGGCGGATAAACCGGGTTGGACTGAGGGCTTGTGTACGGGTTGGTGCCATCCGTGCCATAAGCGATTGCATAAGCCATGTTAAGGACGTATGCGTCGTTGGCGACCATCGGAATGTTGATATAGCAATCGACCATCAGTGTGTTGCATAAGATGATCTGATACTCCAGAGCCACTCCTCCGGTACCGTTGTAAACCGCGCCGTCCGGACCCGTCCACGTGTTCGGGAGACCCGCTTGTGTGGCGCTGCCTGGCGTGACCCGGTCCGCCCAGTTCTGGACGTAATTGCCGTTGGTGTTGGTCCAGTCCATCATGCGCACAGTCCCCACTTTGCCCATCGCAGTCAGGAAGTTCTTGGAGAAGATCGTTGTGCCGTCCAAGGGGTTCTCAGAGCCTGGATCGGTGCCAGCAAGATAAAGGTGGGCATTGGTGAAACCAGTCCCTGCTGTGCTGCTTGCGGTGCGCTTGGTGTTCGTGAAAACCAGGCCGCAAGATGCGCTTCCGTTTTCGGTGAATGTGACTTTCGCAGTGGTGGTATTGGTCGCAGCGTTGTAAGCCTGGTTGGCGACGCTTCCATTGCACCACATGACGGCAACCGTTGCCTGACCGTTGAATGAGAGATCGTAGGCGCCGTTGAATTGGGTTCCGCTTCCGATGGTGTCAGTAAAGATCACCGTGGAGGCATCCTGCTTTGGCCAGCCAAGACTATCTACATTCGTCAGCGCGGTGCCCCAGGCGGCAGTATCCCAGGTACGCGACTGCTTGAACATATCCAGGTAGGCGTAACTCCCGTCCCAGTCGTTGAGGAACCAGGTGCCGAGTCCTACGTAATTCCTGGTGGGGTCTTGCGGTGGAGGCAGCGGGGTTGAACTTGCGCTGGGTGTGGCTGAAACGCAGGCGGTGGGAGCGCTGGCTCCCGTGGCATTCAGCGCTGTCACCTCGAAGTAATAGGTCGTGCCATCGGTTAGTCCGGTGTCTAGATAGCGTGGCGTCGGGGTGTTGACCTGTGTGCTCGCGCCTGCGCATCCGGCCAGCGCGAACAAGTTGATATTGTACGAAGTAGCGCCGGCACTCGAGTTCCAGAATAGCGCCACCTGCTTGTCGTTGGGCACTGCAACAAGACCGGTCACCGCGGCAATGGGGATGGCCATCGCCTGATTGGAGACAGTGCTCGTCGACACCGGATTCACAGAGTAGACAACGTAGTAATACGCGGTGCCGTCTGTCAGTCCTGTATCTGAAAACGTTGTTGCGGTGGGAGTGCCGACTGTCGTATAAGGACCGCCGGAGACTGTCGATCGGCCCACCTGGTACGACGTTGCTCCCGTCCCAGCAGTCCAATTGAGCTTAACCTGTCCATCTCCCGGGCCTGCAGTGGCCACCAGGTTCGAAGGCACGCTGGGCGGCGCAAGGGGAGTTGCGGAAGCCTGATTGGAGTTCGCGCTTGGGCCAGAGGCGTTGATCGCAGCGGCGACGTAGTAGTAGGTTGTGCCGTTCACAACTGCATCGTCTTCGAAGACTGTGCCGGTGGTGGTGCCAATCGCGGTATAGGGACCGCCCGAGGTTGTAGAGCGCATTAGAGAGTAGCTGGTGGCGCCGGTGGAACCAGTCCAACTGAGACTCACCTGCTGGTTTCCGGGAGTGGCCTCAAGCGCGGTGGGAGCCGCCGGAGCACCCGCAACAGTGACGGTAACGGTAAGAGACTGAGTGACCACCGGCCCAGCAGAAGGGGTAACCGCAAGCGTGTAAGTGGTGGTGATCGCAGGGGTGACGGTCAACGGTTTTCCGCTGGTAACTGCGAGACCTCCAGGTGTGATAACGCCGGTTCCGTTGGCAAAGACGCCTGTCAGGCTGGTCGATTGTCCCGCCGTCACCGACATGGGATTCGCCGTGAAACTGGTGATCACGGCTGTAGCAGGATTCACCGTGACGACGGCAGTCTGGCTGACAGTGTTTCCCGCGGCATTTGTAACCGTGAGGGTGTAGGTGGTCGTGTCTGACGGGGCAACGCTGACAGCGGTTCCGCTGGTGACAGTCAGATTCCCAGGCGTAATAACGCCAGTGCCATTGGCGAAGACGCCTGTCAAGCTTGCTGACCCACCTGCCGTAATGGACGCGGGGCTCGTCGTGAAGCTCGCGATGGTAGGCGCCGCGGGAATCACGGGATTCACAGTGATAGTTGCCGTCCGGGTTGCCGTGTTTCCTGCGCCGTTCGTAACGGTGAGAGTATAGGTCGTCGTATCGGACGGAGTCACGCTCACGGCGGTTCCGCTGGTGACAACGAGATTGCCGGGTGTAATCACTCCGGTGCCGTTGGCAAAGACGCCCGTCAGGCTGGCGGACCCACCCACTGCAATCGACGTGGGGTTTGCCGTGAAACTGGTGATAACCGGCGCGGAGGGGCTCACAGTAACAGTAGCCGTCTGCGTCGCAGTAATTCCGGCGGCACTCGTCACTGTAAGTGTGTAGGTCGTCGTATTTGAAGGAGTCACACTCACGGCCACTCCGCTGGTGACAGGGAGATTTCCCGGCGTAATGACACCGGTGCCGTTGGCAAAGACGCCCGTCAGGCCAGCGGACCCACCAGCCGAAATCGATGTGGGGTTTGCCGTGAAACTCGTAATGGAGGAAGTAGAAACCGGCTTGAAACTTACCGAATCCATGCAGCCCGAAAGGCAAACAAGGCCGAAACTGAATACAACAAGAAGCACTCTTTGAATCGGAGTCGATTTCATCTTACCTTCCGTTCATTCAGATTCTTGCACGTTTGCTACGCACATATCACGATTACTTCTGGCTTAGAACTTAAGTGTGATGGCAATCACGGGACGCGTTGCATTCGGGGATAGGGCGCCTGATCGGCGCGACAGACTTTTCACTGCGGACCACTGTTGGATCGCCGGGAACGCTTCCCCAAACCGGAAGAGCGGATTGAAGACGGGTGGTCGGTGATTCATGCGCGGCATCCATCCAGGCGCGAAGTGGACGCGATGGCAGGTATGGGCACTGACCTCTTCACGTTGTGGCAGCGGGCTCAGGAAGATCGGTTGGAGCTGAAAATCGAAAGCAGCAAAGAAAAACTGATGCCATTAGTTGTTGACGACGCGGCAAAGATTCAAACCTAAAACTGATCTCCGCGCCAGCGCGTTAGAGCGGGAAGTCGCACTTCACGGGTGTTGCAGTTTTCCCTGCAAACATTCGTCGCTGGTCTGTTTTGCTATCTGGACACTGTATCGTGGCGCTGTCAGGAGGAAGGTTCGCTCCGAGACTACCAGGCGACGGTTGGGGGCAGGAACTCCGCGAATAAGTCATCATAGTACGGCTTGAGTTGCCGGACATCCGGCTTCGCGTGTCCCTTTGAATAGAGATCGTATTGGTTGAACTTCAGAATCCACGGCAGCATCGAACGGTCTTTCTCGTTGCAGAGGTGGTCATATGCGCCGTGACGGTGCCACGGATAGAAAGAGTGGAATCGCAGCATGTAGAGCGATTCGTCGCGCAGGTACGGTTCCATCACCTTCGCAATGTAGCCGTCGTGTCCGAAAGACATGTGCACGTTTTCCAATCCGCAGTTCGGCTCGTAGATTCCGAATTTCGTCTGATACTCGGGCACGTTTCTATCGGGATTCTTCGCGAAATACTCGGGGAATACGATGTCCTTCGACCAGGCGCAGCCGACCGGAAAGGTATCGCCCACTACGCCCCACTGGGGCTCGGCGTAAAGACAGAGGCATTTGCCCAGATCATGGATGAATCCCGTCAGCACCATCCAGCGGGGATGACCATCGCGCCGGATTGCTTCCGAAGTCTGGAGCAAATGTTCAATCTGCGTGAGGTCTGTATCCGGATCGCTATCGTCGACCAGGGTGTTTAGAAACTCCGCGGCCTCCCAGACGGTCTTCTGTCCTTTGTCGAGGCCGAAGTATTCTTTTTCCTTTCTGAGCGTGTAGGCGACCGTCTGGTTCTCGTGGTTCAGCCGATAGAATTCCGCAACGCCCGGCGTAGCGTTGGCGTCGTACTGACGGAACTCCGCTTGAGACTTGCCTTCCTTGTATCGCCCTTCGAGGAAACTGTCCCATTCTTCGAGGTCTTGTAGTGGATGGGAGGAGGAGGGGGAAGAACCGATCGCACTCATGGGCATGCTCCTTGGCCAATGTTTTGGCGGCGGGTGGGGTTTTGCCGCAAGGTACTTGCGTTACGGGAAAAATCTACCAGAGGCAGCATTCCGAATGCAACCGGACAACGCATCTGTTCCCATTCGTAAACGAAAACAGAGATGCAATCAGATTCTCCAAGAGCACCGTACCGAGTCGCAGGCCACTCGATCTCATGTCTCCGAAGATCCCCGGCACCGAGTTCCTTATTCGCTCACAGAGTTGCCATTGTGACTTGTGGCACAGACGGCATTGTTTCAACCGCGAAGCATGGGTTGTGCGACGGCTCGCCAGAGTGGCGTTGCGAGCTGATGATGAGCCTTTTGCGGGTGAGCCGAATTCGAGGTAATCTCCGGTGCGATCGGGCAAGAGAACGATCCGTTTTACGCGTCGGCAGTTCGTGGCCGTTGGCGCTCTGAGT
>JBAWCO010000168.1:0-2900 GCA_049590315.1 Occallatibacter sp.
GGATATCACAGAGAAGCGGCGGTTCGAGGCGGCGCAGCAGGACAGCATGAACAAGTACCGTGCCCTGTTCGAGGACTCCGGAAATGCGATCTGGCTCGTCTTCGATTGTTTCAGTTCAGGGACGGTGAGACTCGCGTAGCAACTGGCGGACTTGCCTGGATTTTTTGGGGAAGACATAGGAGGCGGCTCCTTGTGCGCCGGTTAAACCGGCGAGGTGTATTGAATGAAAGTTTCGTGAGCGGTATGTGAAGTACAGGTACTACGAAGGCTTGCGCTCCGCCTGAAGCTTTTTCCACCGGTCTGGCAGCCAGTTGGGCAGTTCCCCTCGTCGAACTTGCGATAAGTTAGTCAGCAACTGCGTGAGATACAGCTGTGGGTCTATGTCGTGCCGGCGGCAAGTGCTGGTGAGGCTGGCCAGGATCGCCGCCGTTCTGCCGCCACGTGGATTGCCCACGAAGAGGCTGTTCTTTCGATTGAGAACGACACGCTTCATCTCCCGCTCGGAGATGTTGTTGTCGATGCTGACCGCTCCATCGAAGCAGAACACGTTCAGTTCCGTCCACTGGCTCAGCGCGTAGTTCACAGCCTCAGCCATGGGGTGCTTGGGCAGCAACTGCTCCTTCCAGGTGAGAAGCCGTCCGCGTAATTGAGCCAGCAGCGGCGCCGACTGCTGCTGACGTAGATTCAGGCGCTCTTCCACGGAAGCATCTTTGCTCTGCCTCTCGATCGCATAAAGAGCACGCACCCGTTCTACAGCTTCCCGCGCTATCTCGGGGGCTGACTTTTCGGCATCGATCACTTTTCTTTTCATGTGCGCCCAACATCCGGCGCGCGTGATCTCGTTGCCCGCAACGACGCCGTTGTAACCGCCGTAAGCGTCCGCAAGCAGAACCTGACGATAATCTTTCAGAAAGTACTTTGGTCCATCGCGGCCACGATTTAGCGTGAAGTCGAAGACGTTGTATGGATAGTCATCATCGCCGATATAGACCCACATGCGAGCGTTGGTGGTTTTGCCCGTGCTCAGCATGGGCATGATCGTGTCATCGGTGGCCACCACGTGCGAGGCCCGCACTCGCTCAGCCATCAGTTCCCACAGTGGTTCGGCCAGATCGGCCATGTCTCCGCACCACACCGACTGCGTTGCCCGCGAGATCTCGAACCCTTGTCGCTTGAAGATGTCTTCCAAACGGTACAACGGAAGGTAATCTGAAAATTTGCTGGTGGCGATGTAGGCAAGCAGTCCCGGGCCGGCCATGCCCTTGTCGATCGCCATTTCAGGCTTGGCCGCCGTTTCCATCTGCGGGTTATTGCCGTTGCTCTCGCAGCCTTGGCAGGCATACTTCTTGCGCAGATGATGGATCCGTTCGAAGTGACCGGGAAGATATTCCACCTGCCAGCTTTCGTCCGTGCCGATCTCTTTGCGCTCGATGCCACAGCAGGGACAGGCCCGTTCAGCCGAGTTCAGCTCGTGGACTTGAGTAGTGACAGGAAGATTCTCGAAGTTGGCAAGATTGCGCCGTCCCTTGCGTCTCTTCACGCGTCGAAGTTCTTCCTGCGCTTCACTCCGGGATGGAAGATCGTTCGGATTTACCGGCTTCCGATCCATCTCCTCAGCGAAGTTTAGAAGCAACTGTGCCAGGTCAGCGGATGATTGCAGGCGATCGGCGCGAGGGCCGTAGTACCACTTCTTGTATCGCTCCAACTCAAGCTGCAGACGCAACATCTCGACCTGCAACTCGTCTCCGCGTCTGGCCTCTTGTTCGGCACGACGCTCGTGTTCATCAGCGCGTTGCTTCTGTGCTTCGGCTCGTTGCTGATGTTCATTAGCGCGTTGCTTCTCCTTGTCGCGCTCCCGCATCAGCGTGCGCAGCATTGCTTTTAGCGCTTCGCTGTCATCAGGAAGAGGAACCAGATTGGCTTCGCTATCCACTTGTGTATTTATAAATCGCATCTAAGTCGAACGCCACATGTTATCTCAGGATGTAACTCTCTGTAAGTTGCCTTTATTGGTTCCTGCTACGCGATCGTAGCGCGGAACACGCTTCAGCTTAGACATATCGATCCCATCGAGGATCATCGCCAACTCGCTGGCTCGCAACTCAACGGAACGTGTTCCAGCTTCAAGCCGAGGCAGCTTGAAAACTCCAACCTCAAGACGCTTGTACCACAACACAAATCCATCTCGATCCCACATCAAAATCTTCAACCTGTCTCCACGACGCGAGCGGAACACGAACAGGCTATTGCCGACTGGGTCTTGGCCGACTACCGACCTCACTCGCTCCGCGAGCCGATCGAAACCGCAGCGCATATCCGCCGACTCTGTTGCAAGCCAGATGCGCGGACCTTGCGAATGATCCAGCGCATGCAGGCTCGGCAAACCGATCATGCTTCCACTTCCAGCACGGCTAGCAAGGCACGCAGATGACTGGCATCGAATCCAGGCTCTACCAAAAGACTGCGCCCCGTGCTCAGGCGAACTTCAATCGCAGGATGTTTCGGCACAGGCTTCTTTTGCTCGCTTGAATCCTTCACCTTCACTTCCACAAACTTCGCAGCTTCGACCTCGCGGATCCGTTTCTTCCAGTCGTAAAAAAGCGAATCACGAAGACCACGGTCACGACAGAATACACTCACCGTCTGACCACTTTGACTCTGCTCTGATACCAAACCGCGCCACTTCGTCCATAGTTCCGCTCTGAGCTGTTTCATCCTTCAAGATTGCGGTCTGCCACAAATCAAAACAAGATGCGCTTTACGCAGCGCTCACAAAGTTTCATACAGTGAAGGTTTAGCGAACCACGCTGGCCCCGAGTCATGCGGAGTCGCTCGTGAGGGCGGCGTCGAAGCGTTGACAGGGGAAGGTGCGGGCCGGGTATTCAGCCACGAAAACTCAT
>JBAWCO010000169.1:0-2410 GCA_049590315.1 Occallatibacter sp.
ATAAGGTGTTGATTCTTAACTATGTTAATGATTTTAAAGGAGTTGATCTCAATATATGGCGGGAGGGAGGGATTCGAACTGACTGAATATAAAGTAGTTATACGCAGTATTTCGTGGAATACCCCCGAAAGTACATCCTGAGCAAAAGCCTGCATTCCTCGAGTCGGAGAATCTTTGGTAATCGCTTTCGCCGGGCAATTCACATCATACTAATATTTAGCGCATAGTGATTCCTAGAAGCAATCTTGGGGCAGAGTATTCGGCTGTTAACCTTCCGCGCGGTGTGGACACGACCCATGTGACCCTTCCGAACTTCAGCCCGGGCGGCAATTATGTCGTATCCGTCACTACGGATCGCAATGGCGCATCAGGAAAAACAACCGGTCGTGCCGTTGCAAATGTGCGGGGATTTCACACCGATCTGACGGTCGCTCTCGACCTCCGTAACTTGCCGCCTGGCACCTATTTCCTCGCTACGACCCATGAGGGAGACCAAGCTTCCTACTTCTATCCATTGAGGGTGCGATGACGTGACGGTCTTGGTCTAGTCGAAATTCAACCGAATCGTCTCAGATCCCGAGCAGACTGTATTTCTATCCGGCAAGGGAACTGCGCAGAACTTTTGTTGCTCGCATCATCCGTGACTTTGTAGCTGCGATTGTGATTCCCTCGAGCTCGGCAATCTCTTTCAGAGGGGCTCCTGTTTGCAGACGGACCTCGATCAGATGCCGGTAGGCCCTCGGAAGACGAGAGATTTTGTCTTGAAGGCGCAGGTGGTTCTCACATTGAATATAGGATTCTTCCGGGTTCGCTCGCTTGTCTGCAACCTCCCAGCGAAATGCCTTATCACTTAAGTCATTTGCGACGTCAATTGAAATGCTCTGACGAACGCGCTTTCTGCGCAGCATCATGAATGCCGAGTTGATGCAGATTCGCGTGAGCCAGGTAGAAAAGGTTGAAGCACGATTGAATTTCCTAAAGTGGATGAAGGCTTTCAAGATGGACTCCTGCAGCACATCTTCCGTGTCCTCCCGATTCCTAGTACTACAGTTGTAACTAATTAGCAGGAAGCAAGGAGCCTCGTTTTCGGTAGTGACAGAACTGTGCGAGAAATTGGTGGCGCCTTCGCCAATCAGACCAAAACAGGAGATGTTCCAGATTTTGCCAGCCGCGCCACAGCACGAGGGCGAGTAGATGGCGGATTTCGGCTACGCTGAGAGGAACCTTCTTGACGGAAGGTTTTTTTCTCGCCTGCACGCAGCACCGTCAACACGGCCAGGGCCAGCATGGCCAGAGTAATATGCCGATACCAGCCCTGCCAGTGGCGAACTTGGTAGTGGTCCAAGCCACACTCGCCTTTGGCCATCTGGAAAGCGATCTCAACAGCCCAACGCCGTCCCGCTACGGCCACCAGCGTCTTCAAGGTGCTTTTCTGTTTGGGGGCATAAGTGAAATAGAAGGCGTACTCGGGCTTTGCGTCCAGACTGCGCCGCACAAGCAAGGTATGTTGCCAACCTTCATGCTCTGCCCAGCGCACCAAGGCCCAATCGTAGAGTCTGTCTCCCTTGGCGCCCTGGCCGGCAGAAAGACGTTTCCAGGCGCGCTTGGGCAGCTCGTTTGCGATCTCATCCACGCGATGCTGGCGCATGTCCTGCTGCCATAAGCGTTGATCTGCGGCTACTGCCAGCACAAAAGACTGATGACGTTCTTCCAGCCGGCGGCGCAGCTTACTGTCACGGCCATAAACCTCATCCCCTGCTACCCAACCGCAAGCCATGCCTGTCTTGAAAGCTCGTTCCAGCATCTGCTTGCCCAACATCGGCTTGGTCTGAAAATCGACTCCTTCGGGAATGCCGGCCGCCCGGCAACGCGGGCCATCCTCGACCCAATCCTGGGGAAGATACAACTCCCGATCCAGCAGCACATAGCCCCGCTGGCTGGCATAACAAAGGAACACTCCTACCTGGCTGTTCTCGATCCGTCCCGCGGTTCCGCTGTACTGGCGCTGAACACCCGCAGAATGGATACCCTTCTTCAGGAATCCAGTCTCGTCCAGAACCAGTACGGCATCAGGATCACCCAACTCTTCCCTCACATACTCGCTCAGCCGAGCCTGCACTGCGTTGGCGTCCCAACGCGAGCGATCCAGCAGATACTGCATCCCATAAGGGGAAGCTTCCCCAGCCCACTCCGCTACCTGCCAGCTGTTCTTCCGCTCGCATCCACTCAGCAAGCCCTCCAGATAGGCCAAGCTCCGCTCCCGCACCTCCGAACGCGCAAACAAATCCCCGATCCGCTGGTGCGCTCGCCCCAACTCATCCTTCCATCCTGCTATCGTTTCTTCCATCGATGATGCGAAGAGTCTGCCTGAGCTTTCTCAGTTTAACACTTAGTTACAACTGTAGTACTA
>JBAWCO010000170.1:0-9765 GCA_049590315.1 Occallatibacter sp.
AGTAACGGTTGCATGAACGATGCTGAGCATGATGAGTACACCGGCAAACTGCCCCAGGAAACCGACGACGTCAGCTTGAATTGACAGTGCTTCCAGATCGATGACGCGGAGGAGAAACTGCGTGCAGAGGATGCGGAAGTCGAGCGGCAAGCGGTTTATCAGTTGTTGGATCAAGTTATGCATGGATCAGATCCGCAATCTGCCGCGCCATCGATTCCGTGTCCTGTTCAACGGCGAGCTGCGAGAAGATTCTTTCCAGGGTCGGCAGTTCCATCAAAGAGCGCAGACGCTCGATGGAATCGTCCGCGACCAGCTTTCCGTGATGCAGAATCACTACCCGAGAGCAAATGCGTTCGACAGTGTCGAGTTCGTGGGAGCTGAAAAGAACCACCTTGCCACGCGCTGCCAGCTCTTGAATCAGGCTGCGCAACACTAAGGATGAGGCAACATCCAAGCCGGAGAAAGGCTCGTCGAGAAGAATGAGCTGAGGGTTGTGCATAAGCGCCGCAATGAGCAGAATCTTCTGGCGCATTCCTTTGGAGTATCCAGAGATCGAAGCGTGACGATCGTCGAAGAGCGAGAATAAGCGCAGCATCCCATCGATGCGCTCCGAGGACTCCCGGGCCGGCAGATTGCGAAGCTGCGCGACCATTGTCAGGTATTCCGCGCCCGACAAATGGGTATAGAGATATGGCTCCTCCGGAACATAACCCATGCGCCGTTTATAGGCGATGAGATCGTCTTGGATAGGCCTACCCTCGAAGAGAATCTGCCCCGCGCTCATCTCGATAAGCCCGGTAATCATTTTCATGGTGGTGGATTTTCCTGATCCGTTCGGCCCAAGATAGCCGGTTACCTCCACTGGCCTCGCGGAGAAGCTCACATCGTCCACCGCGGCAATACCGGAAAATCGTTTCGAGACGCCGCGCAGTTCAAGCATGATTCACCCGCCCGATCAGGATCACAGTACCCTATGTAGCAAACGTCATAGCCTATTGTCAAGTAGATTGCTACATAGGTAGAATGCGTCATGGCCTTCCAGACCAAAGCCGCGGACGCTAAACTCTCGCATACAGCGGCGCTCATTCTTCAGGCAGTCGACGCGGGATTTGTGTACGGTTTCAGCATCATGGAGATGACGGGCTTGCCCAGCGGAACCGTGTATCCCGCGATGCGACGGCTGGAACGCGACGATCTTATCCGCTCGCATTGGGAGCGCCAGTCGATTGCGGATGCGGAGCAGAGGCCGCCGCGAAAATACTACAAGATCACAACTTCAGGCAAGGGGACGCTGGAAGCCACACGCAAGCGCTATCCATTGCTGGAGAAATTGATTCCCTCCGAAGAGGCTAGGTCGGTATGAAGCCTCTCATTCATCCGCTTCTTCGTCTTTTCGACTTGGGCCTTCTGGGCGCAGCGTCCATACTGGTGCCTGCAAAGCAACGTGTGGAGTGGGGGCGGGAGTGGAGGGCGGAGCTTTGGCACGTGAGGCGTGCATGCGCACCGGTGCACAGTATTTCGTGGTGTGCTGAGCGGGAGGTTGCGGCATTCTGCCTGGGGGCTTTTCAGGATGCGCTGTGCCTGCGACGGCAGGGTGGACAGGCAAGGATGCAGCTGGCTGCGCCGCAGGGATCGGCCGCACAATGCGTCCTGCTTCTGGCCACGGTGATGACTGCTTGTTATACGCTCGCGCTGTTGTTGCCCGGCGTGCGCGCGGAGCGCAATCTGGTCGCCGGACAGGTCAATCCAGGCCTGGTGCTGATCCAGAGTGCGGGTTACAACGACACTTCTACGCCGACCGTCTCACCCGCGCAGTACAGGGCGTGGAAGAGTCGCAAGCAAGAGTATTTCGATGGATACGCGTTTTACCGGGTCACTCGGGAACGAGTGGAGCGCAGAGCAGCGATGTCCAGCTCACATGCAGTTCCGGGCTGGGGAGTGGCGCACGCCAGCGCCAATCTGTTTGGGCTGCTAGGATTGCCGTTGCGGTTTGCTGAACCGGACGGCCGCACGGACGACGATATTCCCAACGTGATCCTGAGCGAAGATATTTGGACGAAGGAGTTCGGCGCGAATCCGCACGTGACCGGTAGTGTGCTTCGCGTCGGAACTCGACTTGCGAGGATCGCCGGTGTTGCGCCGAACGGATTTTGGAAGCTGCCGGGGAAGGTTGACGCTTGGCTGATGGAGCCCGATTCCGCGATTGTCTCCGGCGGCGCAGGATATGTCGTGGCGCATTTGACGGATGCCGGGAGAGCGGAAATGTGGACGCAGTGCGTGCACATTACTGCTTACAAGCCGGACGAGTCTGAAGACGACCTTCTGGGAATCTCCATCGAAGATTACAGGCCGGGACCATGGACGATTTATCTGTTCGCCAGCCTGCTTGCATTGCTCGCACTGCCCGCCATTACATCCGTGTCTCTGGGAGAATACAGCCCCAGCCCGCAACGAACATCGTGGTCGAGGCGTATCTATCGTTGGAGTTTTTTGTGCGTCAAGATCGCCATGCTGCTGCCGATCGTCTACTTCGCATCGCTGGATCTTGGCTACGCGCTTACAACGCCCTACTCAAATTCATCAATGTACATCCAGTTGGTCTCAACCTTTGCCATGTGCCTGTTTGGCCTGCGGTGGGTACTTCAGGATCAGCGGAAGCGATGCCCGGTATGCCTGCGGCGCGTCGAGCATCCAGCACAAGTTGGCCAGGCGTCGAGAACATTTCTGGCGTGGAACGGGACTGAGTTGATGTGTATGGATGGCCACACCCTGCTTCATGTGCCGGGAATGCCGACGAGTTGGTTCGGTGCACAGAGGTGGCTCTACCTCGATACATCGTGGGAGTTCCTTTTTGCCGGCTCCGGGACCGGAGTGCACGGCGTCATACCCTGATCGCCTGCGCGCAATGATGCCTTGTTTATACGACCGAGATTGGGCATCGGGAAACTATCTGTGTGGCCCGCAGGCGCGCTGATTCGCTAATCTGGATTGAAGATGTGTCGCCGCTACCGCAGACGATCCGATAAACAAGGCATTATAGCGGTTCCAGGATTGTTGAACCCCGAAGGCAATACAGTCAAGTCGACGCGACCCCAAGGAGCGGCGACCCTGTACAACGCCAGGAAAGGTATATCTATCCTGGAACCGCTCTAATCAACGCGCAGAGCCTGGACGGGGTTGATGGATGCGGCGCGACGAGCCGGGATCAGAGCCGCAATGCATGCGGCGAGAACCAGCACGCCGATGGCTCCCGCCATTACCGTTGTGTTGACGCTGGTGATGTCGTACAGCTGCAATTTGACGAAACGTACACAGAAGATGGCGACGGGAATTCCGATGGCCAGCCCTATGAGAGCCTGCATCATGGCCCCGCGCATAATCATGCCGATGACCCGGGCACGCGCCGCTCCCAGGGCCATGCGAATTCCAATCTCCGGCGTGCGGCGGACGACGGTGTATGAAGTGACGCCGTAGAGACCAATGGCGGCAAGCAGGAGCGCCAGCAAGCCGAAGAGCGAAGTGAGACGCGCAATGAGGCGCTCCTCGATAAAACGATCGTCAATCTGCTGCTGAAAGGTCTGGAACTTAACGACGGTGAGGTTCGGATTGATGCCCGCCAGGGTATCGCCGACAATTTTTTCAAAGCCGGGAAAGGGGCGGCTGGTCTGGATCACGATTGCGCCCGCGTACATGGAGAGGTCTTTTTCGATGGGGTTTTCAGGGTCGTTTACGATGCCGGCCCGCTGTGTGAGCGGAAGAAAGTACATCGCGTGGTCTTTCCAATAGACGCTGGTGTAGGTGGTGTCTTCTACCACGCCTACGATTTCATGCGCTCCATCCTGCTGCATCTTGGCCGGACCAGAAAAGCCAAAGCGGTGGCCAATCGGATTGCGATTACCGAAGAACTGCTTGACGAACTCTTTATTGACGACGGCGACCGACGGCGCGTTCAGCGTATCCTGCGATGTGAATCCGCGCCCCATGACAACGTGCGTACCCACGGAGTCAAAGTACTCCGGAGTGCCCTTCACCCAGGAGGCGCCTTTATTGATATCGTTTTCTCCCTGAATTTTTACGCCTGATCCCCAGTTGTTCTCTTCCATCGGTGTGTAGGTGCAGAGGCCGACTTTGACAACGCCGGGAATTGCGTGGAAACGGTCCACGATGCCCTGGTAAAGGGGCTCGACCTCAGTGTTTTTGTAGCCGGCCGCCTGTGGATTGATGTGGGCGATATAGCGGTTTGTCGTGTTCAGCCTCATGTCCACGTTCTCAGCCTTGTTGAGGCTCTGCGCAAAGAGACCCGCGGCCACCAGCAATACCAGCGACAGCGCAGCCTGCAGAACCACAAGCGCCCTCTGCAGGAAAGACGCTCCGTGGGCAGTGGTGCGGGCATTCGAACGCAGCGCCTCGGCGGGTTGAGTGCGCGCAGCCATTATCGCGGGGGCGAGACCGAAGAGCACTCCGGTAACAAGCGAAAGTGCAAAAGCATAGCCGATGACCAGCAGCGAAGGCGCGGCGTTGATCGGCATGTTGTGCTGATCAGGGAAGGCAAGCGCCAGCAGCGCGTGGGCTCCGAGGTAGGAGACAGCGAGTCCGAGCAGACCGCCCATGCCGGAAAGCAGCACGCTCTCCGTCAGCAGTTGGCGCACGATCCGGCTGCGCTGTGCGCCCAGGGCCGAGCGGATGGAGAGCTCCGCGCGGCGGCTCATGCCGCGGACCAGCAGAAGATTGGCGATGTTCGCGCATGCGACAAGAAGGACGAGTGCAGCAATCCATTGCAAAAGCTGCAGGTGATCCTTGTAGCCGTCCTGCATGTTTTGAATACCACCCCCGCCGGGCGTCAGCACAACGTGCGTGAGGGGAAGCACCTTCTGCGCTCGCTTATCGGTAAATGTCTTGAGCGGCGCAAATTCCTGTTTGAGCAGCGTACTGGCCTTGACTTGCAACGCCGCGACAGAAGTTCCAGGCTTGATGCGGCCGATAATGTAAGCCCACTGCGTATCGGGGTCGTTAAAGTACGGCGCGCCGATGACTCCGTCCATCGCGTTCATCGGCAGGAAGTACTTGGGCGGATTGGTGTCGATGCGGTCGCCGTAGAAGCCCTGAGGAGCTACGCCGATAATCGTGGCCGGCTTGGTGTTGATGTAAAACGTGCTGCCCACAACGCTCGGGTCGGCGGCGTAATCCTGCTGCCACGCGCTGTAGCTCATCACGGCAGTAATGGGCGCGCCCTTCTGGTCGTCAGCGTCCAAAAACAGGCGGCCAACTGAAGGCGAAAGCCCGAAGACGCGGAAGTAGTTGCCGGAGACAAAGGTGCCCGTGACGGATTTGGCAACGGTCTGCGGGCCCGCACGGCGCACAGTGATAGGACGCCAGGCGTACCCCGACTCCATGGCCGCAAGCTCTTCAAACTCCGGCAGGCTCTTCTTGAACATGTAATACGAGTCTGTCGCGAACAGCGAGTAGTCTCCGTTATCGTGCCAGCCGCCGTTCACGCAGCAATCATCTTTGTCGCCCATGCGGATCAGGGTCTTGGGATCGGTCACAGGAAGGTTATGAAGCAGGATGGCATTAACCAGCGTGAAGATAGCCGAGTTCGCGCCGATGCCCAACGCCAGCGTCAACAACACGGTGATCGTGAAGCCCGGCGTCTTGCGTAACTGGCGAAAAGCGTAGCTGAGATCCTGGATCAAAACCCTCATGCAGCCCCCGTACACCTTGATGTGCTACAGAGTGTAGCACTTAGCATGCCATCTGACGATCAACCTAACATGCTTGACCCCAGATAGATGGAGCTTTCTTGTTGAGCGCCTGAGGGTTTCCGGTGTCCGGAAGCGAGAAGACGTGTTCGAATCTGAACACCATCGCAGCGGCCCCGAACCGACAACGATTCTTGAGGCAGCGCGATCTGCCCTGACCCAAGGTTCACCCAGGCCAGAGTGCCGATCCGCTGCTCAATGAGTGCCTCGTCTGCCGCTTCGATCCCGTCTGCGATCAGTTGCACCGGCGGCATGTGTGCCGCCGGCTCTTTTGAAGCAGCTAGTTCTTGAGCGCGACCATCACCGCCGCCCAACTGCCTGAGGTGTCGCTGTATGTGAAGTTCCCTGTGTAGCTGCTGACCGTAGAAGCTGTCGCGTCTTCTAGCCCTCCTACGAAGACGGATGTCCCATTGCCGCTTCCCTTGCGGAGCGTGAATCCAGATCCAGCGGATAGCGTTGAATTCGCCGAATTGTTGTTGCCGAAGCCGGCAACGATGAGGTCATTAGATTGCGTCGTGGTCACAGATCCAGCGCTTGGATTGGCGGACGTGCCGCTGTTCGCCGCTTCCGCGTCGAATGGAGAGACTGTTGTGACGCCCGAGTACTCGGCAAGTATGACATTCATGTAGCCGGTTCTCGCACCTGAACAGGTGACCGTATCCGCTCCGCCGGCAACATTCACCGCATGCGCCATTGCCCCGGAGATGCCGGAGCGGCTGCTGGTTGCGTCCACTGTGTAGGAGTTCCCATTCGAGTCCGAGATGGTGTATGTGCCATTCTGCGCGGTGGAGTAGCAGAACGCCAACACCGCGTTGCCCGGATTGGGCGTAATCGCACAGCTCCTTGAGGTTCCCTGCGCGCCCGCATCCTGGCACCATATGCTCTGAACGTAAGTAATGGCGGAAGCCGAAGAAGTGACGGTGAGCGTGGCAGCGCTCGAAGTAACACTCCCCTGGCTGTTCGAAACAATCACCTGATAATGACTGCCCGACTGCGACGGCTGGACGTTGCTCACCGTATAGCTCGCACCTGTAGCTCCGGCGATGTTCGCGAAAGTTCCGCTCCCCGCGGCCTCCGATTGCCACTGGTACGACGGGGCCGGGCTGCCTGATGCCGAAACCGAGAAGGTTGCCGTCCCTCCCACCACAACGGCCTGCGATGCGGGTTGGGCGGTAATCACCGGCGCCTGCAGCAGAGGCGAGGTCGTCGCGTTCACCGCCTGCGATTGTGCCGATACATTCCCCTTGGGGTCCGACGCCGATACGGTGTATGTATACGACGTTGCCTGAGCGAGCCCCGTATCGGTGTACGAGGTCGCTCCCTCGGCTGTCGTGGCGATCTGCGCTCCGTTGCGATAGATCTTGTACGACAGCGCGGAGGATGCATAGTTAGGATCGGTCGACTCCATCCAGGCAAGCGTAACGCTCGACGACGTCACTCCCGATACCGCCAGATCCTGGGGAACTGAAGGCGGCGTAGATGTCGCTTGCACGAAGGCCGCGGACACAGACGACCATACCTGCACTCCCCCGTTGGCGGGAGTGTTGTAGGTGTAGGCGAACGTGGCCGTCCCCATCGAAGGCTCGAAGATATGAGCATAGCCGTTGTCTTCGTCCAATGTGGAGTTCGGGGTCCCATTGGGGCCTTCCGCGTCATCGTCCGCGGCATTCACGTCGGTGTCGAAGATGTATCCCGATCCAACTACCCCGTTGATCGTCTGGAAATCAATCGCGGTGTTGTTGATGACCAGCTCGTTGGCCGCTGACGGCGTGAGCGACACCGTCGTCAGGTTACCTCCTGAAGTCTGGTCCCCGTACGCCGTCGTCACTTTGTCGAAGGCAGCGGGCGCGGCCCCCGTCACGTCATACAGATTGAACAGGTCGTCGCCATTCGACTCCTGCCCACTCAGGCTCACCCTGATATTCGAAAGCGTGGATCCGGTGACGGCATTGGTGACATACACAACCTGAGCGCCTCCGGTACACCCGCCTGCCGAACTGCCAAAGAAGGTGGCGATGGGCGCCGAGGTGTTCCATGCGTTCCCGGCGCTGTCGGTAACTCTCGAGACAAAGCACTGAGCGCCGTTAAAGAGACCCACCAGCAGGTTGCCCGACGACGGAAACTGCATAACTGCTGGCGTCGGACGACCCTGCACCGTTATGGAATCGAGCAGCGTGTGCTGCACGTGCACGATGCGGATTCCTGGTGGCGGCGGCGTCCCCGCCTGCGCCGATTTAAGTGCGATCGCCAGAGACCCCCAAGTCGACGACCCAGGCGCAGAGAAGCTCGGGCTGATTGCTCCGGCTGCCGGCTGCACCTCGAACTGATCGGCGGCGCCGACCTGAAGATCCGCTGACAACAGCGTAAAACCGTTCCCGGCTGCGATGTTCGTCGTCGCATTGTAGGCCCCGCCTTCCGCGTTCGAATCCGACAGGTCCGCCCCCCACTCGTAGATCAGATCCCCCGCTACGCTCGTCGTGATAGCTCCCGCTGTTGTCGAGTTGCCGCTGCTCGATCCGTCCAGCGCAGACGTCGTCTCTACGTTGTAGAACTCCGATGCCTCTGCCTGCGCATCGATCGGATTGCCGGCAAATACAATCTTGATGCTCTGCGTGCCCCCAGCCACGTTCAGTGCATAGTAGAGCGCCATGGTGTGATTGTCATTGGTCACCGTGGGACCCAACACCCAGTGGTTCCCGCCGTTGTCCGTCACCGACGTCACCGATCCCGACCTCTGATACTGCACGCCGAGTATCAGCGCATTGCCTGATCCCGCTGGGTTCGGCAGTGGAATGGTGAACGTCGTCGACGGGTTCTGCTCCATCGCCGTCGCCACGTGCTGCACCAGCGTCGGCGTTCCGGCCATGGGAACTCCCGTCGTGGCGCTCGCAGGAGACGACGTCGCGGAAGCCAGGCCAAGCGTGTCGTAGGCAGCCACTGCGTAGGTGTACGCGGTGGAAGACGCGAGGCCCGCGTCGGCGTACGACGCAGTCGTTGATTGCCCAATCAAGGCCGATGGCGTACACGACGCTCCCGCACAGCGGTAAATGTCATATCCCGCCAGACCCGGACCGCTGCTGTCTGCGGAGGGTGTCCAGGATAGAGAGATCGTCGAGGTCCCGGTGGCCGACGCGGTAAGACTTCCCGGAATCGTTGGAGGAGTCGAATCGACGGAGACGCTGGTTGTCGCTGTCTTCGATCCGTTCGCGTTGGTTGCTGTGAGCGTATAAACGGTGGTCGAAGTGGGGCTCACCGTTGTCGAACCAGTAAGAGTGGTTGTTGAGAAGGTTCCCGGTGTGATGGCGATGGAGGTCGCGTTGGCGACGTTCCAGGACAGCGTCGTGGAGGAACCAACGACGATCTGCGAGGGAGAGGAACTGAACGAGGAGATGGTAGGCAATGTCCGGTTATTGGCCTGGTCCCCCGCCGCCTTGAATGCGGCAGCCTGCATGAGCCATGGGCCCGTTGACACGGAAGCGGTGGCGGCGTAACTCCCCGCCGTAGACACCACTTCGTATTCTGCAAGATCGCCATCGGGCGTTGAGAGCCCGAGGCTCGTGAAACCAGACCCCGCAGCACTAAACGTTGTTGCCGTGATGCCAGCGCCAATCACAACGTCGTTCGCATTGGTGGTGTGCGCTGAACCGCTATTCGCGGCGCTGCTGTTCCCGGAGGCAGACGCTCCGGCATCGAAGGGGCTTGCCGCGACGAGTCCGCTGTACTCAAGCACGCGGATGTCAGCATAAGGGACTGAAGAGCTGAACTTCACCGTCACCACATTGCTTCCGGCGCCGGCGGCATTTATGTTCGCTGCGTAATAAATGGTCTGGCTCAGTGCACTGCCTGTTGCCAGCGGAACCGCTACCTGGTACGAGTTCCCCGCGCTGTCCGTGACTGAAGAGACGCTCGAACTGTTGCTGTTCCAGCCGATAACAACAATGTTTGTATCTCCCGCCGCCTGTGCCGCAGGGTAACTCACAGCCACTGAGCTTTGATTCGTCTGAGG
>JBAWCO010000171.1:0-3132 GCA_049590315.1 Occallatibacter sp.
GGATGCACCAGCATCTTGCGGTTGTGCGCCTTCTGGATGAAGTAGTTGAGCATCTTCTCGGTGACCTTGAAGTCGGCAATCACGCCGTCCTTCATGGGCTTGATGGCCACGATGTTGCCGGGCGTACGGCCCAACATCTCCTTGGCCTCTTTGCCCACGGCTTCCACTTCACCGGTGTTTTTGTTGATGGCCACAATGGAGGGCTCGTTGACAACAATGCCCTTTCCGGCCGCGAAGACCAGCGTGTTAGCGGTGCCCAGATCGATGGCCAGGTCGCTTGAAAACATGCTGAAAAGCGAGCGGAGCCCGTGCGAGCGCGTTGAGCGCGAAGGATAGCCGTTCAATGACATTTGGAAACCAGGATTACCTCACCGTTTATTGTAAGGCCAGTGAGCCGCATCCGTATCGCTATTGCGTAAACGCCTTGCAATCGCCCGTCCGCCAATCAATAAGGTAAACTCAGGTGTTTCCAGGCTTGGTCCATCGCAGCCTTGATAACTGACAACTGATAACTGTTTCTTCGAGGTTCTCCCTATGGATCACCCCCAATATGAAAATCTGATCGGCACTCAATGGCTCCCCGCTCGCAGCGGCAAGACCATCCTGAACGTCAACCCGGCTGACCACTCTGACATAGTGGGGGAGTTTCCCGCTTCTGGCGCCGACGACGTGGCCCTCGCTGTCGCTGCCGCAAAGGAGGCTTTCGCCTCCTGGCGTCTGGTCCCCGCTCCCAAGCGCGCTGAGATCCTCATGCGGGCCGGCAATCTCCTCATCCAGAACAAGGAAAAATACGCCCACGACATGACCCGCGAAATGGGCAAAGTCCTAGCCGAGACCCGCGGCGATGTGCAGGAAGCAATCGACGAAGCTTTCTACGTCGCCGGTGAAGGTCGGCGTCTCTTCGGCCAGACCACCCCCAGCGAGCTTCAGAACAAATTCGCCATGAGCGTGCGGATGCCGGTGGGAGTTGTGGGCCTGATCACTCCATGGAACTTCCCCATGGCCATCCCCTCGTGGAAGCTCTTCCCCGCGCTGGTTTGCGGAAACACCTGCGTCATCAAGCCGGCGGAAGATACGCCGCTCTCGACTTATAACCTGGTGCAGTCGCTGATGGACGCCGGGTTGCCCCCGGGTGTCGTCAATATCGTCTCAGGCCTCGGCCCCGACGCCGGCGCGCCGCTGGTCGAGCATCCCGACGTCCGCGCCATCAGTTTCACCGGCTCCAGCGAAGTGGGTTCTCTGGTTGCCCAGCGCGCCGCGGCTCTTTTCAAGCCCATCTCGCTTGAAATGGGTGGTAAGAATGCGCAGATAGTGCTCGACGACGCCAATCTTGAACTGGCTCTCGAAGGCGCTCTGTGGGGAGCCTTTGGAACCACCGGCCAGCGTTGCACCGCTACCAGCCGCATCCTTTTACAAAAGGGAATCGCAGCCCGATTCACTTCTGAGCTGGTATCGCGCGCAAAAAAGCTCGCGGTAGGCAACGGCCTTGAAAACGGTGTCGAAGTGGGCCCTCAAATCAACGCAGCCCAGATCGAGACCTCGAAAAAGTACGTAGCCATTGCCCTGTCCGAGGGGGCAAAGTTGCTTACTGGCGGCGAATCCCTTAGTGAGGGCATTTATGCAGCAGGGACATTCTTTGCGCCCACCGTCCTGGGTGGCGTCAAGCCCGGCATGCGTATCGCTCGCGAAGAGGTCTTCGGCCCTGTAGTCAGCCTCATCGAGTTCTCCACCTTCGAGGAGGCCATACAAATTGCCAACTCTATCGACTACGGCCTTTCGACGGCGCTCTATACAAAGGATGTGAACCGAGCTTTCGTCGCCGTTCGCGACCTCGAAGCGGGCATCACCTACATCAACGCTCCCACCATCGGAGCGGAGGTGCATCTGCCCTTTGGCGGAGTCAAGCAAACCGGCAACGGCCATCGCGAAGGCCTCGGCTCCATCGACTTCTACACCACGTGGAAATCGGTCTATATCGATTACTCTGACAAACTCCAGCGCGCCCAGATCGACAACGCCGAGTGACTCATCAACAGGATTATGGGTGAGTCGGTAGGAGTGCCATCTCACCCATACCGGGAAATAGCCAGGATTATCTCCTCAACCGCGTATGCAAGACTCCCGCGCCCTGGGTCATCAATGAGCAGTTTCCGATCTGGTCGCAACGGTAATGGACCCTCATGGGTAAGTCGCCCGCCCTGAGCGCAGCGGCTTCTCCGCCTGACCTGTCGATCAAAAAAGTCTTTCTTCCGCGGGTCGAAATGACTCCCGAGGAGGAGTCATAGTCGACGATCATATCGTCCCCTTCGATGAAAAACACGACCGTGTTGGGGCCGGGTTTCTTGGCTTTCTTAACAGGGTTCGCAGCTCTGCGGGCAAGCTCCTCTGCATATACTTGCCGTTCTTTAAAGTGCTTCAACAAATCCTTCTGTTCGGCAACGGATGGAAACTGGGGTACAAAGCTCCAGGCAACAGCGTTCTCGTATGCGCTTTGTGAGCAGGGCAAACTTCCCTGCGCATTGATCGATGCAATCTGTCCGTCCGGCCCAGCTTGAAGTTCGAAGAGGTCCTTCCCCTTTTCCCGCGCAGCTTCGTCCGCATCCGCCTGCGAAGGGCCGGTCGCTTCTGCCGTCGAATTGTCTGAGGCAGTCTCTGCTTCCGCTTCTGCGCCGTGGAGCACAGGAGCAAGAGCCTCCGCCCGCTTGGCATCGTATCTCAGAAGAATCTCCTTGGAGCACAATTCAAAACCCTGGACATCCCGCAGTTGGACGGCAACGGAGAACGGTCGCGGTGAGTTTCCCGCTGCAAGCGAGAATCCAGGAATCCGTTCCGGGTAGGTCGGCACAATCTCCAGCCGGTAGTGAAGCTGATCTTCCCATTTCACATACAGGCGGCCTTTGAGCCCGGCTGCATCTGAAATCACCGGCCCCAGATCGTATCGTCCGCTCGGGTTACTCCCATACCAGGTATAAGCCGCAACGGCTACGCCAACCATAATCCCCAACCCCACCCCTATGGCCGCATAGCGGTTCGTTGGGTTCTCCAGCAACTTCAGTATGCGTGGAATCCACACCTCGTGGAGCGGTTTCTCGGCAACCGGCGTAACTGGCCCAGAAGGCCCCTGATTCGTAC
>JBAWCO010000172.1:0-4002 GCA_049590315.1 Occallatibacter sp.
CACTTCCGCTTCGCAGTCAACACCCTGGATCGTAATCCATCTCTCGAATTCGTGCGAGCTGGCAGGTAAGCCCGAGCGACTTCAGCTCCGGCTGAATAGGATGCCGAGTTTGTACGTCAGATTTGTACCCGGCTGCCGTAGAGTAAATCGGAGCCATTCCTCGGTGTCGTCGTCGCGCTTGTGCTTGCCCGTTGCGTCTTGCTGAAAGCATGGACTGGCATGTAGCTGCGGCAACGAGTCGGTCGGATCACGATTGGGATTGTGGTATGGCAGTGTTGGCGAATACAAAGGCGATCACGGAATGATAGTGAAAGACGAGGTTCCAGACAAGAAGCTCGTTATTTCCGTCGACTCTAAACTAATGGGCTTGAGCCTTCTCGCGTTGTATTCAGTCTCATGCGTATAACTCAAAGGTTTATAACCTGCTGGTTGCTTGGGATAGCGTTTCAGGCAAGCTGCCATTCGGGTTCAATACCGGGCGTCGAGTGGAAGCAGCTCGTATCGCCGGAGCAGTCCGGATGGTCAAGAGAGAAGCTTGTGACAATTCATGATCATGTTAGGGAGATTGGCTCCACTTCGGCAATCACGAAATAACAACGCCAAATGAAAGCCTGGGGGTATACTTGTAGGGCCGATTTCTTGCAGTTAAATCCTTAGTAACTTGGGGAGAGCATTCAATGGCCCGCCGCATCGTGATAGTCTTAGCTCTTATTGTTACCGTAGCTTCACTTTCAAGCGCCCAGAATTCATCTTTAGCGTGGAAACGATTCCAGCATTTGCAGCATGGCGTTGCCCTGAGCGGCTGGTTTTCTGAATCCGGAAACTACTCGCTTCAGCAGCTCAGAGCAGCCACAACGCCTGCCGACCTGGAGCACATCCACAAGCTCGGCTTCGATCACATTCGCATCCCCGTCGACCCGGTCATCTTTCAATGCGAGGGAGCCTGGGAATCCTGCGAGCGGATCGCGTTTCTGGACCAGGTGATCCAACAGGCGATTTCGTTCGATCTAGATGTCATTCTTGATTTTCACCCCAACCCGCAATACACGCATCTCTTACTCTCGAACGCGCAGGCGGCCGATAAGTATCTCCGGTTGTGGGCGCAGATCGCCGACCATTACGGTGCTATGGACCAGGATCGAATCATCCTTGAGGTCATGAACGAAATCAGTTCGCCCGATTTGAACAGTTGGTTAGGTCTTCTCCAGCAGTCCATCGAAGTGATCCGCCATCACGCACCCAACTCGACGATCATCGTTCAAGGGGCTGGCTACTCGGATATCTGGGACCTTATCCGGGTGCCTGCGCTTCCGGATAACAACCTGATCTATAACTTCCACTATTACGAGCCGCACATCTTCACCCACCAGGGCGCAACGTGGGGGTTGGACTACTGGTTGGATGTAAAGAACCTTCCCTTCCCACCAACAGAGAAAGGGGTATCGGAAGCCATCGAGCACGCAGACTCGGAGGAAGCCCGCTGGCGATTGCTGCAATACAAATCGGACCACTGGGACGCGGGCCGGATTGCCAGCGATATTGAATTCGCCGCCCAATGGGCACACGAGAGGAATGTTCCGCTTATGTGCGACGAGTTCGGGGTCTACCGAAACTTCTCTCCGCCGGACTCTCGTGAGCATTGGCTGACGGCGGCCCGCACCGCATTCGAGAAGAATCATATCGGTTGGACGATGTGGGACTACCAAGGTGGGTTTGGCGTGGTCTACAAAGACAAAGGCGCAACGCGCGATGACGACGTGGTTCTGCACAGCCTGGGGCTGAGGAAGTAGCGCTCAGCAATCCTGGCCTGATACCTCGCTACCAAGTGGAGTATTTGGTGCCGTCCAGTGCCGTACCCTGCGACTTTGAGTACACATCGAAAACGCTTTGCCCGCCGTACGAATCCGACGTTGGGTCGTCCTGCATGGAACGAAGACCCCACTCGGCCTTTCCTGTCATGGGGTCTATCGGAATCCGGCGTAGGAACCTGACTTTCTTGGCTTGGACCTCAATTCCATCCACCAGCGTCTGAAGATCGGGCGGATAGCCATAACTATCCACTTTGATCTGGACGGCGCCGCTGTCAGCCACATCCTTGTAGCGGTCAATGGCCGCGCGCATCTCCCACAGGTCGCGGTGTAGTTCGCGCTCGCGTTGCCGCCTCACCACTAGTACATTCATGGGAATAGCGGCAGCTGCGAGAATGCTCAGAATCGCTACCGTCACAATCAACTCGACCAGCGTCAGGCCCCGCTCCCCCTTGCGACTCGTCCGAATTGATGATTCAGCCCTCATCGAAACGGCTCCCAATCCTGCCTACGGATGCTGCTCCGGGATCGCCTTATTCAGATCCTTCCACCCTACAAGGATAAATCTTTTGTCCTTGAGAAACTTCTGGAACTCCGGGCTGCTCACCACATCCAGGTCGTTCTGCCGCCATTGTGCGCCCCAGTTCTGATGATCCCAGGTCATGGCTTGCAATTCATCGTCGTTGTAACCCAGATGCACACTCAGCAGGTAAACACCTGGAGGCAGAGCATCCAGAGTTTTCTCGTAGGCGCTCAGCCAGTCCTGCTTGGCGAGCCCGGGCATGATCTCCAACTCGCGATCCACCGGTAGGCTCGCGAGGTTCACGTCGACGCCGCCGAAGTTGTAGAGACCTGGCTTCACGGTGGCGACACCCCTCGACTTCACTTGCTGATTGGGCAGCATGATGGGCAGCCCATACTCCTGGCCCATTTTCCAATACGACTGAAAGAGGGCCGGCGAAACAGTTAAGGCTCGCATGTGGTTGTCCAGGTGGCTGATGGGGATGCCTGCTCGCTTGGCCATTTCGATCTGGGCGCGCAGTTCGCCTTCAACTTCAGCAGGGGTTGAGTGCTGGGCCACGTAGGTTTGACTGCTTGAAAGATAGCCGCCCGGATCTAGCAATCCCGACGTTTTTGGCAAGGCAGAGATAGGACGCCAGCGATAACTCGACCAATCTGAGTTGAGGTCCAGACGGATGCCCAGGTCGGCATTGCGATGGCTGCGCGACCAACGCAGAACCTCGGGAAACCATGGGCCGGGAACTAGAATGCCCGCAGTCGTCACCCAGCCTTTCTCTAAAGCTTCGAAGCTGGCTTTATCGATGGAGTGGGCCATGCCGAGGTCTTCGGCCTGAATCACAAGCAGACGCGCATCGGATGGATAGCCTAGCATCTCGGTCGTCGTCTTTGTGTGGATTGGCGATGTCTGCTGGGCTGCGCCCCAAGCGCAAAGCGCTAACATGCATGCCCCGTAGACATAACTCCTCAACATCTTTCTCATCGCGATGTTCCTTGTCGATCACTTTCTATCACGGTAATAGGGAACCTGCCCATGGTTGGAATTTTCAAAAAAAACGCAGGGTGTGCCAGCCGCCGGTATCGGAATGCAAAAATGCGTGCGCGGATGGGCGAAATGTCGGCTGGGAGGGGTAGAGCGATACCGGTAAACGGTCGCCGGGAGGGTTGCGAATCGTGCGAAATGTTGGCATGGTTGGTTGCACTTCTTTGAGGGTTTAACTTTGTTGGCCTGCGCATTTCTGGAATTGGAACCTGGAATAGTGCCGAATTAAGCGAAAGGGTTGTAGAGAATTGAACCGTGTTTTTGTGAAAGGTGCTTAGATGGCACATAGAACCGACGTAATGTTATGAGAGCGTGTTGTTTTACGGATTTGTGCTGACTGTGCCTGTGCGCTTCAAGAATGGTTGTGAAGTTGACGTGCGTTCCCATGTCTGATGGGAGGGATGTGGGTACTTGTCCCAGTACGGCCTTACCCGAAGACCCGCTCATCGCCAAAAGCCGCGATGAACGGGGCACAGCTTCAATTCCTCTATGAGTGGGCCACCTGCCACGATCAAGCATGCAAATCGAATCATTGCGACGCTAGCGTCCATTCTCTTCACCTTATTATTCTCCTTAATCATGGCAGCCCATATAGGCCCGAGCGGCAGGTACGTTTACATTGGTGCTGCCAGC
>JBAWCO010000173.1:0-19544 GCA_049590315.1 Occallatibacter sp.
CCTTCCCCGTCCTCGAACTCTTCGTCGTCCTGGCTCATAAATCGTGGAGGCGGAGGCGCAACTACGGCTGCAGGAGCGGGCTCTTGCAGCCAGTTTTCGGCCGCAACCAAAGGAACCGAGACAGGAGGAGGCGCGGACACCGGCACAGCAGGCGCCGCAACGGAAACTGGAGCGGCAAGTGCCGAAACTGCTACAGGAGCGAGAGGCACTGAAGTGGCGGGGGCGGAGAAAACCGGTGCCTCATCCACACTCAACATCCGCGCTCGCCGTTCTGGGCTCTGGTCGCGAAACCCGGTAGCGATCACAGTGATCTTGAGCTCCTCTCCCATCTTTTCATCCTGCACCGCACCAAAAATGATGTTGGCATCTTCATGCGCCGCAGACTGGATTAGCGTCGACGCCGCATTCACTTCAGATAGTTTCAGCGAACTCGAACCGGTGATGTTGATGAGGATTCCGCGCGCGCCATCAATGGCGCCAGCCTCGAGCAGCGGTGAAGCCATGGCGGCCTGCGCTGCTTCAATCGCGCGATTCTCGCCCGACCGCACAGCCGTGCCCATCACCGCATACCCCATGCCGGCCATCGTGGTCTTCACATCGGCAAAGTCGCGGTTGATGATGCCGGGAATGGTGATGATGTCCGAGATGCCCTGAACGCCCTGCCGCAGAACGTCGTCCGCGATGCGGAAACTCTCGAAAAACCCTGCGTCTTTAGCCACAACGAGCAGCTTCTCGTTAGGAATCACGATCATCGTATCGACGCTCTCGAGCAGTTCCTTCATGCCCCGCTCTGCCTGCTGCAAACGCCGCTTGCCTTCAAAAGCAAATGGCCGCGTGATCACGGCGACAGTCAGAATGCCCATCTCGCTGGCCAGCGAAGCGATCACCGGCGCAGCGCCCGTACCCGTACCGCCGCCCAGTCCGGCGGTGACAAAAACCATGTCCGCGCCTTCAAGAGCCTCAATAATCTTCTCTGAATCTTCAAGCGCAGCCCGGCGCCCCACGTCAGGGTTGGCACCCGCGCCCAAGCCCATCGTCAACCGAACCCCAAGTTGGAGTTTTATTGGCGCTTGCGAAAGCTTCAGCGCCTGGACGTCGGTGTTGGCGGCGATGAACTCCACGCCTTCCATGTGAGCCTGAATCATGCGGTTTACAGCATTGCCGCCGCCGCCACCCACGCCGATCACCTTGATGCGGGCCCCTCGCACGGGCTCATCGTGATATTGGATACGCATCCCACCGGCGTCGTTCGTTGGTTGTTCCATTTCGGCTTCGGCCTCCCGACTCAATACTAAGAACTCTTCGCTAAAAACTGGCGGCAAACAGCGAGCGCAGCTTGGAGCGCAAACTATTATTCTCCGCGGCACGTGTCACGCGGGCGCGATGGGCATACAACAGCATGCCAATCGCGGTGGCAAATCCCGGATGAACCAGTTCCCCGGGCATATGGGACAGCCGTACCGGCATCCCCGTCCGCGCCGGAACCCGCAACTGGCTCTCCGTTACATCCAGCATACCGGGCAGCATAGCCCCCCCACCAGTGAGTACACAACCGGCGCCCAGCGCATCCACCACTCCGCCCTGCCGCAGGCTCTCTTTAACGAAATACAGCAATTCGCGCGCACGAGGCTCCAAAATTTCCGCAATCATACGCAGCGGCAGCATGCGCGGTTGCGGATTGGCGATCTCGATCTCCGCCTGCTGTGGGACGGATGTGACCACGGCATTTCCGTAGTGGCGCTTCAGTTCCTCGGCCTGGGCCACGGGCATCTGCAAACCTACCGCCAGATCATTGGTAAAGTGTTGCCCCCCAATGGGAACCGACGCAGTATGGGCCACGGCCCCTTCAAAAAACACCGCCAGGTCGCTTGAGTGCGCCCCGATATCCAGCAAGCACACACCCAGTTCGCGCTCGTCAGCCGAAAGCGTGGCCTCAGCAGCGGCAATGGATTCGAGAACCGCCTCGGCAACCTCAAGCCCCGCCCGGTTAGCGCAGGTAACGGTGCTTTGCAGCGCGCTCCCGGAGCATGTGGCGATGTGCAGATCGACCTTTAGCCGCGCGCCCACCATGCCCACCGGATCAAAGATCCCCGGCTGATCGTCAAGAATGAACTGGCGAGGCAGCAGGTGAAGAACCTCTCGGTCCGCGGGACGCTCAATCGACCGCGCACGTTCGACCGCGTTGCGCACATCCTCGCGGGTAATCTCGCGCATACGCGATCCCAGGTCAATTCCGTCGCTCGTGTTCAGGCCGCGAATATGAGGACCGCCAACCCCCACCACGCACTCGTCGATGTTCATCCGGGCCACATGCTCGGCTCGCTCGTTGGCCGCCTTCACCGCCTTGAATGCCGGGCCCAGCTCCGCAATCAATCCCTTGCGCATTCCTGCCGACTCGACAACGCCGTGTCCGCGATAGCGCAGCGCGCCCTCATTCAGATCGGCCGCCAGCACGCGGGTCCACGCGCTGCCAATGTCGAGCACTACGATCAGGTTGTCCTGCTTCTGGCTCATGGCGCTCACTGACCCTCGGCCGCAACCGCGGCTCCGGTCCCGGTCGGACGGGTTGGGGTTGGCTTATGTTTCTTCGCATCGAGGGCAGCCCGTTTTGCCTCCGCACGCTTCTTCTTATCTCTCGCCGCTTTGTCTTTTGCCGTGAGGGTCTTGATGATGGCGGCCTTCTGCGCTGCGGTAAGCGGCTTAGAAGAACCTGTTCCAGCCGGCTTTGCTGCCGCATTTACCTTCTTTGCCCCCGAACTTGCCTTTTTGTTTCCTGAATTTGCCTTTTCAGTCTTGCTGTCGGAAGTGGACTGCGCTGGCTTCCCGCTGTTTGCACCGCTATGCGAACCGGGCTTCGGTTTGGCCGCAGCAACCTGAACTGGATCAGGGGCAGGCGTCTCGGCCGCTGGCTTGTCTGCACCCGGACTCGCTCCAGCCTGATCACCCGGCGTAGCCTGGATAGCGCTTGTGCCGTGCGTCATTTCCAGCACCACCTGCTGATCGTAGCGAAGGTCCACCGCCGCCAGGTTCGGGTACTGCTGACGCCATTCGGCAATGTGCGCCTTGTAGCGCTGGTAGCGCTCCAGGAAACGATCGTCCCCAAAGTGAGCCAGAATATCGGTTCCCTGCTCAGGCATCAGAACGCGCGCATCCTCGGCGTTGGTCAAGTCGATCTCGGAGATTTGTTCCGACAGGTGCTGCCCGCCGGAATCGAGCTCCGCAAGCAACCTCTGATAAGAGGCCATCCGCGCTTTGCGGCTGGCCGGCGGATCGTGCGGATCGATGCCCGTGACCACAGGAAACGAGTAATGATGCTGCGCCATCATGGCAGCCGGCATCGAGAGCAGAACCCCGTCCGCGTCCACAAGTTCAATCTGTTGGCTCTGGCGCACGAAAGCCACCGGTTGACGCTCCACCACCGAGACGCGAATGCGGTCCGGCAATAGGCGCATCACCGTGGCCCGCTCAATCCAGGGAATCTGCTCTAGTTGCTTCCGCCGTTCGCTCAGCGGAACAAAAAAGATGTTGCGCCCAATGTCCTCGCCAAACACCGGGAGCATCTCCGTGCGGCTCACTTCCGTCAGCCCGATTGCCTCAATATTGCCTGCCCCCGCAATGCGGAAGCGCGAGTCGTGGCCCAGGTAGGACTTGAGAAAAAAGATGGAGGTCGTCAGTGCACCGGCAACGATGAATGCGCCCAGGCCGAGAACGACGCGCCCGGTAGTGCCGGCAGGGCGCCACCAGGGGTTGCGCGGCTTGGTAAAGCGAGCTCCGCCTGCAGGATAGGAATCGTCGTCATCGGGATCGACCATCTCCAGCGGCATACCAGGCAATTTGCGCCCCGATGGAGGCACACTTTGCTGTACGCGCCGGAAACGAGGTTCCTCGATCGCTTCTTCCTCCCAAATCAGGGGCCGGGTTGAGTTACCGCTTTGCTTGGTCACGCCTGAGCAAGGTCGTGAGAATCGCCAGATTTCACTATAGCCCGCGCTCCGCCAGCTTTCTTCCGCAGCAGAATCAGGAGGAACCTGTGCCGTTACGGGGCGGCGACAGCGACTCAAAGCGGCCAATTCGATTGATTGAGATGTCGTGGCTTATTTCGGTGGACGAGAAACGGAGAATCTCAGCCCCGCGAGCGCATCGGATTGATGAATTTCAACCCCTGAAAATGCTTTTCGTTGTCCGTGACAACAGTGCAATTGTTAGCCTCGGCGACCGCAGCCACGATCATGTCCAATGCGCTGCGCGACTGTCCGGCTTTTGCCCCTTCGGCCATCAATCGCGCCCAGATCAGGCTGGCTTTCTCATCGAAGGGCAGAATCCTGCCCACAAACAGCGCTCGAGGACCCTCCGGACCTTTGAACCAGCGCTCCAACTCGGTACGCTTCTTTCCCGCTGGGATTTCCAGGATTCCGCGCCAGATCTCGGCAACCACCAGCGAGGCAATGAACAGATCCTCATCGGCCTGCTCCGACATCCAGGCAATCAGCGACCTCGATGGAGCCGGCTTAGTCACGTTGCTAATGATGTCCGTGTCAAGCAGGAAGCGCGTCACAGATCAACCTTGCGCCCCGTGATTCGCGGACGGACAATTTTGAGATCCGCGCCCACCAGCGGCGAGCGACGCAGCGCGGCAAGAATGCCGCCCTTTTTCCTGGGTTCCTCCATGACCTTCCTATGTACCGAGGCGCGAAGTTCCTCCGCCTCCGGACCATGATCGGCCAGTTTTCGAGCCACTAAGCGAATCAGGTCGCGATCCGTCGATAGCCCTAGCACCTCAAACCGCGCCATCCCGCGCTGGCCCAGGCGTTCGCGGTAATTCTTCAATGCGCGCACTTGAGAGGTTTCGCTCATGGCCAACCCCAATCTATATCCAGTAATATATCCTGAAATAAATCGAGAATCAAATCGAAACCTCAATTAGTGGATTCCCAGAACCAAACTCAGCCTCGGCGTTTTCGCAGCACCCAGGTAGTCATGCACCGATAATCCTGAACGATAGTCGTCTTCAGCGGATCCACCTGGACGGCATTCATTTCTTCGGTCAAATCCAGAAGCATTTGCTCGTCGACAAGAAACCATTTCGATCCGTCCGGGATGAGAAAGATGTTGCCGCGAATGCGCTGAAAATCCATGCCGATTCTGGATCCCAGCCGACAGAACAGCATTCCACCCGGCTTCAGGACGCGCCACATTTCCGCCAGCATGGCGCGGAAGTGGTGATCATCTCTGGCAAAATGTAGCGCCGCATTGGAGAGCACCACATCCGCGAAGTCCTCCGGAAAGGGCATTTTCTCAATTGCCCCAACCTGAAAATTCTCCGCCGGCAAGCCGGTCTGGAGCGATGCCGAAAGCTTGCGAACGTGATCGACAGCTTCCTGGTCCTGATCGAGTGCGAAAACTTGGCAACCTTCACGCAGCAAGTGAACCAGGTTGCGCCCGTACCCGCAGCCCGCATCAAGAACAACCATGCCCGGCTCAATGTTCCCACGCAGGATCTGATCGAAGACGTAGATATCAATCTGGCCGAATTGCTCTTGAATCGGTAGCGTCACTGTAGCCTCGTAGTCTCATATGAGCGTACTCTCCTGCCTCGGCCACAAAAACAAATGCGCGGGGAAGGTCAGATGCGGATAAGCACTAAGACGCGGAAGAATTACTCTCTGGCATCCGGTGATACGAGGCCACTCCAAGGACATTGTCATCTTGAGCGGAGCGCAGCGGAGTCGAAAGATCTGCGGTTGCTCTTGGGAACCCATGCTATCGGTCGCACGCTTCAGGTGAGCGGTGTCAATGTCGTACCTGTCTTTGGTAAGTCGCCCACCCGAAATTCTCAAGCTTGATGACACTTCACCGCACTTGTTATTCAATTAATCATTTTCGATAGGCCGGTCACCGGCCAAGACTGTACTGCGATGGCACAGGCGCGGCCTGAATCGCGCTTAGGCAATCCGAAAGGCTGCGCCTCGCTTACCGTTCCGCGCCAATTGCATAATCGTTGCCTTGATCGGCATGTGGGCGAATCTTGAGGTGATTGCGAAAGATAGAATCGATAATTCGTGCTCCCTCAAGCGACGTTGCGCCAGATAACTGGTAAACGCCATCCTGTCCAACAATATTGGATGTATGTACATGAGCGGCTTTCGCAACCGACTCGATACTAAAGGGGGTGCTGGTGTCAATCAATCCGCGACGCATACGGATTTCACCAAGATGATAGCTATTTTCGTGTTGCCCTGCGCCCTGCGCACAGAAGGTTATCCAATCGTTCCACTCGGAAAGCGCACGCAGACGTTGAATGGCGTCAGCCATGGCTTCGACCGCCGTCGTGAATTGCCCGGTCGGATGTTCCATGAATGGTTTCGGCCTTGCACGACCTCTAAGATGAGTTTCAGGCATGCCGGGATTATAGAGCAGAGGCGTTAGGGTCGCACTAAACAGTCAACCCTAAGACCACTGCAGCGTGTGCACGGAATCAGCCGGCAGATCGACCTGAAGCGCCTGCCCTCCAAGCACCAACTGCGCGCGAGTCTCCGGCCCATCGTTAGCCAGCACCACAACAAAGCTGCCATCGGGATTGCGGAAGGCGCTATGCGAGACCGCACCCACTGTTCCCGGCCCTGAATTCTGGCTCGCGTCCCCCAAGCCCACGCCGTTCGACGCGAAGAGCTTTGCTCCCCGCCGCACGTGTTTGGAAAAGTGCGCAAACGCCCAGTACTGCCCACTGCGCGTCACCTTGTGCGTAGCATTATCGATAGTAATGACGCCTCCGCACGGAAACGGCCCGATATTCGGATTGCCCTTTTCGTCCAGGGCAACATTCCATGCGGTAATCGAGCGAGACCAATTGCGGAGCACTTCGTTGAAGGTAGTCGCCCACTTGGTGAAGTCGGTCTGATAGTCGGGAGCGGTAATGTCTGGACCGCCCTCGGTCCAATAGGCATTCTTCTGCGGAAATGCATCGTGCACGCGGGTCATGGCGGAGGGTTCGCCCGCATAACCGTGCCACGCAATGCCGTCAATGTATTCGTACGCCGCCGGATCGCTCAGCTCGCCGATGGCGCGACCCCATAGATTGTAGTTGTGGTCGAGCACCCAGATTTTTGTGGGCAGCCCAGCCGCGCGGAGCTTGGGACCGAGATGTCCTTTGACGAACTCAATCTCGTACTCCTGACCCCACTCGCATGCTGGCATGCGGCCGTCCTGATCGGCATCCACTTCATTCTGCACTGTGACCGCATCAATCGACACCCCATCCGCCTTGTACGCCTCAAGGAACTTCAGGAAGTAGCGTGCATAGGGTTCGTAACTGTGCTTCCGCATATTGCCGCCGAGAATCGTGCCAGAGGCCTTCATCCACCCCGGCGGACTCCACGGCGACGAGAAGAGAAACAGTTCAGGATTAAGTTTGCGGGCGTCGCGAAGAACAGGAAGAATGTAAGCCTTGTCGTGGTCGATGCTGAATTTCTTCAACTCGGGGTCAGGCTGATCGCTGTCGTCGTAAGTGTAGGCGTTGCGCGAATAATCGCTAGCGCCAATGCAGGTGCGGCAGACATTCAGCGCCATCTTGCTGGGAGAAAACAGCTCGTCCATCACAGCCTGCCGCTCACTCTCCGTGAGTTGGCTGAGCACATAGCAAGTGGCATCCGTGAGAGCGCCACCGAAACCAAGAATTTCCTGGCGAGTTGCAGATGGATCCAGAACGATGGCGTCGGCCGCAATCTCGGAAGCAGCCTTCCAGGTCAGCGGCGCAGACTCGGCATAGCGCCTGTCACGAAAGGTGGACCATACCCGGACCGTTGCGCTGGATTCAGATGCCCATGCGGGAATGCGGCTGGACACGGCCAACGCGGCTGCGGTAGCTGAAGCTGCTTTCAGAAATACTCTTCGTGAACCCTGCGCCATTCGAACTCCTCAAAATCATTGCGTGTTTCCGGTGGGAATCATACCAGCGGGGTTAGATTTGTGCTTAAGCCGAACCGAGTGTCTCAAGAATCTGCGGTGCAAGCTGGCTGACGTTGCCAGCGCCGAGAGTAAGAATCAGGTCACCTTCCTTGGCTTGCGCAGTAATCGCGGCGACCGCAGCCGCGAACTCCGGAGCATATTGCACGTGCGGACCCTGAATGTGGTCGGCGAGCACCTCGGCAGTCACGCCGGCAATTGGTTCCTCGCTTGCCGCATAGATGGGCAGCACGACAACGCTATCGGCGTCGGTGAATGCCGAAGCAAACTGATCCATCAGGTCCTTTGTCCGAGTGTAGCGATGCGGCTGGAAGACGACATAGATACGTTTGTGTCCGCACTCACGGGCAGCCGCGAGAGTGGCGCGAATCTCCGTAGGATGATGGCCGTAGTCGTCCACCACCGTCACACCGCGCGCCTTGCCGCGCAATTGGAAGCGCCGATCCACACCGCGAAAATGACTAAGCCCCTCGGCAATCTTGTCGGCTGGAATCTCAAGCTGACAAGCGATCGCCACAGCGGCAGTGGCGTTGAGAACGTTGTGGCGGCCCGGCACATGCAGCTCGAATGGTCCGAGCGCCCCCTGGGCAGTAACCACCTGGAAGCGCGCAAAGCGGCCTCCATTTGGCGCGAGAAATTCGAGCCTGAAATCAGCTTCTTGCGCGACTCCGTATGTGAAGATGCGCCGACGCGCGCGCGGCAAAATCGCAGCCAGTTGCGGATTATCGAGGCATGCCGTCACGGCTCCGTAGAACGGCACCTTGTCCATGAATTCAAGGAACGCGCGCTCCACGTCAGCCATGTCGTGATAGCAGTCCATGTGCTCGCGATCGAGATTTGTGACGACAGCGCGGATGGGCGATAGCTTGAGGAACGAGCGGTCGCTTTCGTCCGCTTCGGCAACCAGAAACTGCGTAGTGCCCAGGCGCGCATTGGAACCGAGCGCATCGACGCGGCCACCCACAACCACGGTTGGATCCAGTCCTCCTGCGGTCAGCACCGACGCCACCATAGAGGTAGTCGTCGTCTTGCCATGCATGCCGGCGATCACAATGGAGTACTTGAGACGCATCAGTTCCGCCAGCATCTCCGCTCGCTGAATCACGGGAATCTTGCGTGCATGCGCTTCCAGCACTTCCGGATTATTGGCAGAGACCGCAGAGCTGGTCACCACGACCGTGGCCCCCGCCACGTTCGCCGCGTTGTGGCCTTCATAAACGGTAGCGCCCAGTTGCGCCAGACGATCTGTCATCGGACCGCGGCGCAGATCGGAGCCGGAGACTTTCATGCCGAGGCTGAGCAGGATTTCGGCGATGCCGCTCATGCCAATGCCGCCGATACCGATGAAGTGCGCGTGTTGCGAAGTTGTGAACATGGAAGACGAAATCTAAGGGTAACACCCGCCCACTCTGCCCCCTCTTTCGCCCGAAAAGAAGCGCGATAAACCCCCAGCTTTCTGAAAAGTTGCGCCCATTTATTTTCAAACCCAAGCCGCAACCTTCTGATACGCCAGTGTTTGCATAGGACATAACCGGCACGCCGTTGAGGCAGCAGGAAGGAAACCTCAAACGGAAAGAAGCCGGGCCGGCCGCAGGAAACACGGCTGGCTGGACGGAGGAGTTATGGGCAGCATGCGGAATTGGATGTTAGGTGCAGCGGTATTGGCGGGCACCATGGGTCTGGGTGCAACCACAGCTCAGGCAGCTGAGTTTGGAGTCTATGTGCGCGGGCCGGTGGCTTACGTTCCGCCTTGCCCCGGAGCCGGATATGTTTGGGTGGCTGGCTACAACGCCAACGGCTATTGGGTTCCCGGACGCTGGAACTATGAGGGCTTCCGCAGGGCGGAACCGATTGCACGGTTTGACCGCGGATACGATCGCGGGCGCGATTTCGACCGCCACTTCGACCACGATCGCGGATTCGATCGTGATCGCGGACACGAGGGTTTCCGCAGGTAGTCTCTCTCTGCCTGATTGCCTGCAGCAGGCGGCCTCTCCCAACCGGAGGGGCCGCCTTTTTGTTGAAGTTGCAGCCCTCGCGGAGGCTCGCTCTCGGTCGACGTAAGTAACCCCCGAAAGTCACTGCAAAATCAGTCTTTCGAAAGCTCTTGCTCTTTAACGTAAGTTAGACGATTCTTTCAGAAAGACCGCAACTAATTTGGTGGTCCGTTGTTCTAATAGTCAGAAGCCGGACGGGAAAAGAAAGCCCGAAACCGGCAGGTGCTGAAGCACGAAGTCGACTCCGAGACCCAGGCCCCCGATTGAGCAGGACTTGGCGGTACAGACCGGCACAAGGAGGATTTTTATGAAGCACATGCGCCTAGTTCTGTTCGCAATGATATTGGCTCTGCCGTTCGCGGCAACGGCAAATGCCCAGGTAGCCGTTGGGGTGGGTATCGGCCCCGCGGTCGTAGAGGCTCCGGTGGATTACGGTCCTCCGGCCTGCGAATGGGGTTACTACTCTTACTATCCCTATGCGTGCGCGCCTTACGGCTATTACGGACCCGGATGGTTTAACAGCGGCATCTTCCTTGGCGTAGGGCCGTGGTACGGCTGGGGCTGGGGACATGGCTGGTACGGTCGCGGCGGGTACGGATGGGGTCGCGGTGGCTATGGTTGGGGACGTGGCGGATACGGCTACGGACGCGGCGGATATGGTTATGGGCACGGTGGCTATGGCGGTCGCGGCGGATATGGTGGCGGATTCCACGGCACAGCACCTGTAGCGCACGGATTTAGCGGCGGCGGCCATGTTGGTGGATTCGCCGGCGGTGGTGGCCATGCAGGTGGGTTCAGCGGCGGTGGACACGCAGGCGGATTCGGTGGCGGCGGACATGCCGGTGGATTTGGCGGCGGTGGACACGGCGGCGGTGGCGGACACCGGTAAGTCTTAAGGTTGCTAGCGAATTGAAAATGCCCGTCTGCTTCGGCAGGCGGGCATTTTTGTGTAAGTTGATGGCCGGTCCCTGCTTTCTTGCTCCCTCGCGCCCCGCCCTTTTCTTCCCTGGTCCTTGTTTCTCTGCCCTTGGCCCCCGTCGAGGATGGTCAAAAGCATACAGCTATCAGCCATGACCAGTTGCTATCCTTCTTGCTCTATCACCCACGTGGGACGCGTAGCGGAGATGCAACTCACCGTCCCCCTTCAACTCGAAACGAGTCCTCGAAATGAATCAAGGAGAAATCATGTCCAAAGTGAAAGCCTTTACTTGCGCAGCTCTCGCCGTTGCCCTGCTCAGCAGTGCGCGCGTGGCGCCAGCCCAGGTCTCTTTCAGCATTGGAGTGGAGCCCACGTGCCCCTATGGGTACTTCGACTACGCTCCCTATAACTGCGCACCCTACGGCTACTATGGCCCGGATTGGTTTAACGGCGGAGTCTTCGTCGGCGCTGGTCACTGGTTCCACGGCCCCCATGAATTTTACGGACATGTCGACAACCGGTACGATCCCCATCGCGGATACAGAGGACCGTTGCCTGCGCACAATGAGGAGCAATTCAACCACTTCCATGGCAACGAGTCACGCGATGGGCGAGGCCACAGAGGCGACGCGGGGCATGACGGCGGCAACGAACACGCCCTCCCCGGATATCATGGCGGTGGCCATGGCGAGGAGCACCACTAGAACGCCGGACCGCGCGCAACGAAGCGGACTCAAGCATGACTGCGTCTGACAGCGGAAAGATCTGGGGCGCGAGCGAGCTGCTCGGAGAATCCCCGCTCTTTCGTATTTTATGTAACGCAGAAATGCCCGACTGTTAGCGCGGTCGGGCATTTCTCTGTCAATACGGTTGCTTTCTAATTCCTCACTGGGCGCGGGCCAACGCAGCGATATCGGCCGTGCGTGTCAGCTAGCCCGCAACGACGGCAGACTTTGGTCCGCGAGCGAAGCCAGCCGATCAGCAATGCGCTCCGCGGCGTCAGGATGAGCCTGGGTGCGCGCAGCAGCGGCCATCGCGGCCTGTCGCTTTGGATCAGTCATCAGTCCGGTAAGCACCGTCAGCAGATTGCCGGGCACATCGAGTTCGGGTTCCTCCAGCATCACGGCCGCCCCGGTCGCAACCATCGCTTCGGCATTGCGTTTCTGGTGCTCATCGGCGGCCGCCGCAAAAGGAACAAGCAGCGCAGGCTTGCCGGCAGCCGCAAGTTCAGCCACCGTCGATGCCCCGCTTCGCGCCATCACCAGATTCGCTTTGGCGAAGCAGGCCGGCATATCGTCCAGAAATGGCCTCACCTTCCACCGGTCGGGATCAGCCCCGCTCGCCGCATAGGCCGCAAAGGTCTGCGATGCATTGCGTACCCCGCTTTGGTGCAGAACAGTAAGACCCGGCACCGCGTTCAGAAGTTCAGGAACAATCCGCGGCACGCGGGTATTCAGAATGCGCGCACCCTGTGAGCCGCCAAAAACAAGCAGGTGAGGATTGGGGCCCGTCGGCGGATCCAGCGTAAAAAACTCCGGGCGCACCGGAATCCCAGTCACCTCGCTGTTATGAAACCACGCGGCCGCCGAAGAAAAGTTCACAGCCGCAGCCTGGACCTTTTTGCCAACCAGGCGATTCGCAAGTCCAGGCATGGCGTTTGGCTCAAAAGCCATCGTAGGCGTATCCAGTTGCAAGGCGGCCGCCATCGCAGGTCCTGATGCGTAGCCGCCCACACCAAACACAACACTGGGCTCGAATTCCTTGATAAGCCTGCGGCACGCGAAGATGCTCCCCGGCAGACCGACCAGGGTGCGCAGCCGCGTAACCAGCGAGACGCTCTTCAGTGGCCCCACATCAATGAGGCGTAGATTAAACCCGGCCTCGGGCACCAGGCGAATCTCCATTCCGCGCTCGGTCCCCACAAACAGCACCTCGGCGCCATGGCGCGCAACTAATTCGCGAGCCACTGCAAGCGCGGGGATGATATGCCCCCCGGTGCCGCCACCGGCAATGAGAACGCGCAGTTCCGACAAGCTTTGACCTTTCATTTCAGAACGCAGGAGGGGAAAGAAGCGGGAACTGACCGGCCTTAAGACACCTCGTCAGTCCGAGGTAACCTGCGTCTAGGTTACCATAGATTGTCTTCTCCGATTTAACCAATCAGCCCCTCAATCGGCCTTTTTTGTGATGTTGAGGAGAATCCCGATGCTGGCAAGCGTGCAGAAAAGCGAAGTCCCGCCAAACGAAATGAGCGGCAACGGAATTCCCTTCGTGGGGACCAGCGACAGCACCACGCTGATATTGAAAAATGCCTGCAGAAGTATAGTCGTCGTGATTCCGAACGCAACCATGCGAGCAAAGGGATCCTGGCATCGAAATGTGGCCCGAAGTCCGCGAACGCCGAGCACCACAAACAGCGAGACAATGAGGATGGATCCAATGAAGCCAAGTTCCTCAGCTATATTCGCGAAGATGAAGTCGGTATGCGCTTCGGGCAGATAAAAGAGCTTCTGCACGCCCTCCATGTAGCCGCGCCCCGCAAGCCCTCCAGTCCCGACCGCAATGAGCGACTGATTGATATGGAACCCCGCGCCCTGCGGATCGGAATCCGGATTAAGGAAGACCAGCATCCGCTGGCGGCGCCACGCAACCATGAACAGCAGCGCGGCCAGCCCCGGCAACGTCGCGCAGAAGCCGAAGAAGAGATACTTCCATTCCATCCCCGCCAGCAACAGCATCATCGCCGTGACGCCCAGCAGCACCAGTGCCGTACCCAGGTCGGGCTGCTTGACGATGAGCAAAATAAAGACCACTGGCATCACGGCCACGCGGAGCAAGGTGTGCTTCCAATCGCGCATCGTATCAAGCCGCGTGTGAAGAAACCACGCCAAAAATAAAATGAGCACCGGCTTGGCGATCTCAGAAGGCTGCAAGGTGAAGAACCCGCCAAAGCGAATCCAGCGATGCGTATTATGCGAAGTGGGGAAGAAGAAGACCATCACCAGAAGCAGCGTGGTCACGCACAGAGCGGGATAGATGAACCGCGGCGAGTTGTACGCGGTATAGTCCACATGCATCAGCACCAGCATGATCAGCACGCCCGCCAGCGCCCACAAGGCCTGTTTGCCGACAAAAGTGTAAGGCGAACTGAAGCGCTCCTGCGCAACAACGGCCGAGGCGGAAAAGACCATCACCAGTCCCGCCACCACCAGCAGCAGCGTGGTGAAGAACATCCACTTGTCGACGCCTACGAGTTTTGCCATACTTTCCAGCCTCGCCGCTCAGTGACAAGTTCCTTGAAGACGCGGCCACGGTGCTCATAGCTCTCGAACTGGTCGAAGCTTGAACAGGCCGGGGCAAGCAGCACCACGTCGCCCGGATGAGCCGCGGAAGCCGCTGCGGCAACCGCCCTCTCCAGCGTCTCGCAGGAGTGAATGGAAGTCACTCCCCGTAATTGCGACTCGATTTTGGCCGCAGCAGAACCGATGGTGTAAATCGCGCGCGCGCGGGCACGCAGCAGTTGAGACAGCAGCGTGTAATCGGAGCCCTTGTCCTTGCCGCCCAGGATGAGGTGAATGCCGGACTGGAACGAGGCAACCGCTTTGGTCGTTGCGTCCACGTTGGTGGCCTTGGAGTCGTTGTAGTACTCCACTCCATTGATTGTGGCAACGTACTCCAGGCGATGTTCCACAGCCTGGAAGCTCTCGATAGCGCCCCGAATCGCATCGGCTGGCGCGCCGGCCTTGCGGGATGCGCACACCGCCGCCAGCACATTTTCCACGTTGTGCGTACCTTTGAGGGGGATGCCGCTCAGAGCTACAATCTTTTCGATCGGAGCTTCGGGAGAGTCGCGGTAGACCACGTACCCATCCGCCAGCCACGCGCCCATCTTGACCTCATGCTCCATTGAAAACCAATGAACCGATGCCGAAGAGCGGGTAGCGGCCTCAGCGGCGCGGGGATTGTCCGCGTTGAGCACAACACAATCGTCCCCCTTCTGAGCGGCAAAAATCCGCTCCTTGGCCAGCGCGTAATTCTCGAATGTCCCGTGTCGGTCAAGGTGATCCGGTGTGATGTTCAGGATCACAGCGATACTGGGGTGAAACTGTGAAGTGCTCTCAAGCTGAAAGCTGGAAACTTCAAGCACCGACCAGGTTTCATCCGTGCTTTGGTCGATCAGCGAAACAACCGGCACGCCAATGTTCCCGCCAACAAGAGTCGGAATGCCGGCCTTCTCAAGAATCTCCCCGACCAGCGCCGTAGTCGTCGTCTTGCCGTTGGAGCCGGTGATGGCCAGCATCTTCCCCTTCAGAAACCGGGCGGCCAATTCGAGCTCGCCGATCACCGGCAGCCCGAAGCTCTTCACCTGCATGAGTTCCGGCGTATTAAGCGGCACGCCAGGACTAACCACGATGAGATCCTGACGGCGAAAGGTCAGCAGACCATGGCCACCCGTCTCGACCATGATGCCCTCTTCCAGCAGCGCAGGAATGTCTTTAGCGAGGGCCTCGGCGCTACGCACATCGGAGACGGTGACCTGAGCGCCCTGGCGGCGAAGAAACAAGGCCGCGGCCAGACCGGACTTTCCCAGCCCCACGACCAGAACTTTTTTGCCTTTCAATTCCATCATTCCGGGTCTGTCCTTCAGGCTCTCGCGGCCTCTTATTTATTGTGCACCGCGGAGCCCGGCGCGTGGGCTTGGCTAACGGAGTTTCAAGGTGGTGAGTGCAAACAATGCAAACACCAGGGCGGAAATCCAGAACCGAACAATGACTTTGGATTCGCTCCAGCCCAGTTGCTCGAAGTGGTGATGAAGCGGCGCCATTTTGAAGATACGCTTTCCGTTGCGGAGTTTATAGCTGCCCACCTGCAGCACCACCGACACAGCTTCAAGAATGAAGATGCCACCAATGAAGGGGAGCAGAAGTTCCTGGCGGATCATGATGGCCACCGTGCCGATGGCTCCGCCCAGGGCCAGCGATCCAACGTCCCCCATGAATATTTCCGCAGGATGGGCGTTATACCAGAGAAAGCCGATGGACGCGCCCACCATCGATCCGCAAAAGACAGTGAGCTCGCCCACCATCGGCATTCGCTGCAATTCCAGGTAGTCGGCAAACACCACGTGGCCGCTGACGTAGGTCAGCACGGCCAGCGCGCCCGCGGCAATGATGGTGCAGCCGATGGCCAGGCCATCGAGACCATCGGTCAAATTCACAGCGTTCGACGAACCCATCAGCACGAAAACGACAAAAGCAATGAACGGCAAGAAGGCGAGCAACCCGAGATGAGGGACGGTGGCGGGCCACCAGTGCCACTGCAGGTCAGGTCGCCAGCTCTTGATAAACGGGACGGTCAATCTCGTGGAGAACCATTTGAACTCGCTGAACACGACCAGCGTCACGGCCACGGCCGTCCCGGCCAATCCCTGCCAAAACAGTTTTGCGCGCGGGGTAAGGCCCAGGCTCCGGCGCTGGACGACTTTGATGTAGTCGTCGGCAAAACCAATTGCGCCGAAGGCGAGTGTGGAAAATACCGTGACCCAGACGAAGGGATTGGACGGGTCGGACCACAGCACCGTCGGCAACAAAATAGCAATGACGATGAGGACGCCGCCCATCGTAGGCGTGCCAGATTTTTTCAGGTGCGACTGCGGACCGTCTTCGCGGATGAACTGGCCGATCTGGAATTCGCGCAGCTTCTGGATGACCCAGGGACCAATGAACATGGCGATCAGCAGCGCCGTCAGCGAAGCAAACGCAGTGCGAAAAGTAAGATAGCGGAAGATCCGGAACGGGTGAAAGAACGGATAGAGCTTTTGGTAGAGCAGCCAGTAAAGCAAAGAGCCTCCAGAGCCAGATTGAGGCGGAATTCAGGTTGATTCTACAGGGACGGAGAGGAGCGGGCTGTGGATGCTGAGCCTACATTTTCCCCGCCTTCTGTCGCGCAAGTTCCGCCTCGAATGCCTGCTTGCGATCGGCGATGTAAGCTTTGTAGCCTTCGGGATCTATAAAGGCGTTACGGTCTCCCTGCTTCCAGCGTTGATATTTCTCTTTCATGTCGTAGTACCCGCCGTGAGCGCCAAGAAAAATATCACACGGCAGGTTTTGGAGCACCTCAAAGCCATGCTGATAGTCTTGGGCAATCTGCGGATAGGCATGGTTGCCGACGAGCTTGTATCCGGGGTTGACATTCGGGCTTCCAACTATAGCCACGTGCAGCGTCTTGCCACCCTCAACTTCATCCATGGCCCAGGTCGTCGTGCCCTTGGTGTGTCCTGCGGTCTTATGTGCAGTAAGGACTGTTCCGCCGAGCGAAACCGTATCGCCGTCATGCAGGATGCGGTCAACCTTCGCGGGCGGATAGAGCATGTCCTTCCGCGCGCCGTATTGGAAATCGGCCTTCCCGCCCGACTCGACAACCGGAACGTCCGCATCCATCACGTAATACTTTGCGCCGGTGAGCTGCTTGATTTTCGCGCTGCCTCCGCAGTGGTCGTCGTGCGCATGGCTGATCAGCAGAATCTTGATGTCTTTGAAATGGAACCCAAGCTGCTCCACGCTGCTCTGAATCAACTCGGGCGACGTCTCAAGGTTGCTGTTGATCAGAATCGAACCTTTGGGAGTGACGATGAGATACGAGGCCAGATCCTCACTCCCCACGTAATAAAGATTCCCCGCAATGCGGTGTGGAGGGAACGGATTGGTCCAGGATGCGTCAGCGCGTGCAATCGGTAACGCAACGAAGGCGAGCGCGAAAACAAGCGCAATTTTGACAGAGAGTTTTGCTCGGGTCACAGGTGCTCCGGGACGGCGGCATTGTTGCGTAGAATCTCGATGGCGCGCTCAAGGTGTACCCCGCGCGACCCCTTGATCAGGACGACGTCGCCGGGCTGCAACGTCTGAACGAGCCAATGCCCGGCCGCTTCTGCGTCAGGCAAAAACAGCGAACCGACGCCGAGCGTACAGGCGGTGGCAGCTATATGCACGGCATTCCCCTGCACTCCGGCCACGAGGTCGATACCCGCCTCGGCAGCCGCGCGCCCGCAGGCGACATGCAGTTCCGGCCCATGCTCACCCAGCTCAAGCATTTCGCCGGCCACCAGTATCCGTCGTCGTGCCGGACGAGTGGCCAGGGTGCGAATCATGGAACGCAGCGCCTCTGGGTTCGAGTTGTAGCTGTCATTCAAAATGGTGGCGCCGTTCAGTTCCAGAACCTCGCCGCGCTTGTCGCCGGCGGTAAGCGTGGAAATCGCCGCAACCGCATCGTCCAGGGGCACTCCCGCTTCCACCGCCACCGCAAGTCCGGCCATCGCGTTCGACGCGTTATGAAGTCCCAGCAAATGCAACGTCATTTGCCCCTCTCGCTCGCCTGCGCGATACCTCACGTGCAAACCATTGAGGTCTTCGGAGCCCTTTATAAATTGCGGATCGGCACACGGCCCCGCTCCGAAGTAGACCACGCGTCCCAGAAAGTCGCGTCCAAATTGCGAGACGTAAGGATCGTCGCAATTCAGAAAAGCAACACCGTTCGCCGGCAATGCGGCCACCAGCTCGAACTTGGCGCGCGCAATACCAGCCTGCCCTTCGGCAAAATTCTCAATATGCGCGGTGCCCACGTTGGTGACCACGCCCCAGTCAGGTGCGGCGATGCGCGCCAGTGCGGCGATTTCGCCCGCATGGTTCATCCCCATTTCGACAACGGCAATTTCGTGTTCCGGTTCGAGCCGCAAAAGCTGCAAAGGAAGTCCAAAGCCATTATTCAGATTTCCGCGCGATTTGAGCACGTTGAATTTCGCACCCAGCGCCGCAGCCACCGCTTCCTTGGTCGTCGTTTTGCCGGCTGAACCGGTAATCGCCACAACCCGGCGTCCCCACTGGCGGCGCACTTGCGTGGCCAATGCCTGCAACGCGAACAGTGGATCTTCCGCAATGAGCAACGGGGCGGCCAGAGCCGCGTCTGGCAGGGAAGCAACCTTCGCGCGGGAAACCAAGGCGGCAACGGCGCCTCGCTCCAGAGCGGCAACCACATAGTCATGACCGTCAAGCCGATCTCCCCGTACGGCAAAAAACAGCTCTCCCGCCGCGACCGTGCGCGAATCGATGGAGTAACCGGTTACTTGCAGGGATCCAGCAGGTGCAATGCTGGATGGAGCTTCCAGCACCGCACCTGCGCCAATCGCCGCCTCTGCCAACGTGAGCTTCATTGTTCTCTAACGTATCCCAGTTCGCGCAGCGCTGAAAGTGCCGTCTCAGTGTCATCGAAGTGAATTGTGCGGTCGGCCAGAATCTGTTCCTTCTCGTGCCCTTTCCCGGCAATCAGAACCACATCCCCCGCCTCAGCGGCCTTGAGTGCCACGCGGATAGCGGCCGCGCGGTCCGGCTCGATGGCGTATCGGGTTCCCCCAACCTTCAATCCGGGCTCCACTTCGCCCAGAATTACCAGCGGATCTTCAGAACGCGGATTGTCGCTGGTGGCCACGACAAAGTCACTGCCCGCAGCCGCAGCCTGCGCCATCTTAGGGCGCTTGGTACGGTCACGGTCCCCGCCGCAACCAAAGAGTGTAATAACGCGCTTGCCTGATTGCGCCGTCATCTGGCGAGCGAGAGCCGTCAGATTGCGCAGGGCATCGTCAGTGTGTGCGTAGTCCACGATCACGGTAAATG
>JBAWCO010000174.1:0-2520 GCA_049590315.1 Occallatibacter sp.
GGGCGGAACGATGAATGCGCAGGAAGCGGGCAGGATCGAGGCGGTTCTCAAGTTCGGCGATGGTTTGGTCGATGCAGTGCCGACGGCCGTTCACGATCGCATAAGTGAGCTTGTCGTGAGCGATGAAGTGAGTGACCTCATCGAGGTCGAGAAAGGAAATGCGCTCGCCGACGCGGGAAGCGATGCGGCGCGGGTAAGCGGGCTGCTGGGTGCGTAGGGACGCGGCGAGTTGCTCAAGAAGGGCCGCCGGGTCGCGCTGCCAGTCGGGCTTGGGGACGGGACGGAGACGGCCGAGTTTATTGAGAGCACGCTCGAGCTGCGCAGTCTCAATGGGCTTGACGAGGTAGTCGATGGAGTTGACCTCGAAAGCGCGGAGCGCATATTCGTCGTAGGCAGTGGTGAAGATGACGAAGGGTTGGACTTTCAAACGCGAGAGGAGATCGAAGCCGGTCATGCCGGGCATTTGAATATCGAGGAAGAGAACATCGACGGGTTCGTCGGATTCGCTGTTGAGGTATTCAAGGGCTTGCGCGGGGTCGGTTGCGCTGGCGACAATCTGGAGATTGTCAAAGGCGGTCAGCAAACGAGAGAGCCGTTCGATGGCCAGCGGTTCGTCATCGACGAGATAGGCGCGAAGCGGAGCGGCTTCCATGGGTGCTTCCATTATGCGCGGCCGTTATGCAGGAAAAGCAAGGCGGACAACGGTCTTCTCATTTTCGCGAGCAACTTGAAGCTGACCGGTGGGGCCGTAAAGAAGCTCGAGGCGGGCGATAAGGTTGCCGAGGCCGTGTTCAGGAGTAATGGCGTCGAGCGTGAAGCCGGGGCCGTCGTCGCGGACTTCGATGCGGATGCGGCCTGATTCTCTGACGCCTGAGATCTGGATTGCGGCACCCTGGGCGCGATGAGCAGCCACATGCTTGACTGCATTTTCGACGACGGATTGAAGAGCCAGAGGAGGCACCTTCACGTCTTCCAGAGCTTCAGGAATGGTTATCTCGTAGCGGATCCGCTCGCCGAAGCGGGTCTTCTCAATCTCGAGATAATCACGCACGATCTTGAGTTCAGTCCTTAGCGGGACGAGGCCGCTTTGGTTGGCGTTCAACGAAAAACGGAGCAGGGAGGCGAGCTTGCCGACCGTATCTTCAGCACGGGCGGGGTCGGATGGTATGAGGGCGGCGATGGAGTTGAGAGTGTTGAATAGGAAGTGGGGATGGATGCGGGATTCAAGGGAAGAGAGGCGCGCTTCCGCCAGGAGTTTGTTCGCGCGTTCCTGCTCCACCTGGCGCGTGCGGAGTTCGAGAGTAGCGGCTTGGAGTTTATAGCGCAGCGTTTCAAAGGACGTGATGCTGAGGCCAAATATGAGCGAGATGAAGAGACTGAAAGGCAGAGTCCATCGGAATTCGGGCCAGAAGTAACCGCGGGGAACGATGCCGACAAGCTGCAAGAGCAGGCCGCCGGCAAGTGTGCCGATGGTGGCCGTGCAAACCAGCACGAAGGCGTGAATCCCAATGATCGCGCGGGGGTATTTGTCGTCAAGACGATGCGCAGTCCAGTTAAGCAAGAAGATGGAAGGGATGGCAATCAGCGAAGAGTAGACAAAGATTCCGACAATCTGGCTGCCAATCCGGGAGACCCGAATTTGACGCGTGGAGAGAAAGATCAGAAAAATCAGAAGCGCGACACCGAGGACGGTCCATATCGTCCTGACGATGAAGGATGCGAAAGTGTTCGGCGCAGATTGCCGATTGTCAACGAGGCCGGGTGGTGTCGGACAGATTTTGTTGGTCATAGCTGGAACCGCACCCCTACCGATGTGGCTGCGGAGTAAGGCGTTGAGCCATATTCCGACTTTGAGTTGCCCGCGGGGATTTCCACGTGGAGATACGAAGAGAAATGATTGCCGAAGCGGCGATTGGCATCGAAGACGGCGGTGAAACTTTGGTCGTCGAGGTTAGCCACGGTTGCTGCTGAGAGATCCCACTGCTTCCATCCGGGCAGCTCGCGGAGGCGATTCTTATAGGCGGTAAAGAACGCGTAGTGCTGGCGTCCGACGAGTGGATGGAGGGTCACATCCTGATAGTAGGGGATGTTGGGCGGGGTGTAGAACTCGCCGATGAGGGTGATGCCCGAGTGGGTTGTGAATTTAGCGCCGAGCAGGACAGCTTCATGTTCGCGCCAGGCAGCTTCGCCGTGGATCTCCCAGGCTTCGCCGAGGACGCGCGTGAAGGTGAGGCCGCCGAAAGCGTCTCCGCCGCGATCGTCGCCGGCGATGAGAGAGGTGTCGAATCCATGCACCAGAACGTTATATCGGAAGGCCGTTGTGTCGTGAAGATTGGCTGAGGCGGGAGCAAGCGTGGCAGTGGACCAGGCGAGTGTGAAGGCGTTGGGACCGTGGACGAAATCGGCCTTGACCATGTCGCGGCCCTCATAGAGATTGAGTCGGTCAGTAGGATTCGTGGGATCGCGGGGTGGGTCGAGAACGCCGGTGGCGGTGAAGGCGTAGCCGGTGCCCCAGCGGAC
>JBAWCO010000175.1:0-2039 GCA_049590315.1 Occallatibacter sp.
GAGTACGTATCAGCTTCGATCAGGTTTTGCTGCTAATGTCATATTATTGATTGCTTTTAATCAAAACAATCAATTGTGACAAGTCTTTCAACAATCTCGTGTAATCTCGGAGGTCGAAAGCGTTCACAGGGTCAGAAGTAAAAAGAGATAACACTGGCAAGTCGAATAGCTTTATCCCTCTGTCACGAGGCAATCGATTGGCGGAGAGCAACTCTTGAAAGAATGGAGATTGCCCCAGATTTCTTATGATGAAGTTTCTCTTTGAACTGTGCGCCGAGAATGCGGAGGCTGCACAGGCAGCTCAGGCTGGGGGCGCTGATCGCATTGAACTCTGCTCGCTGTTGTCCATCGGCGGAGTCACGCCAGGCGCTGACCTGATCGCCGAAACTGTCGCGGCGCTCTCGATTCCAGTGCACATTCTCATTCGTCCACGCGGGGGGGATTTCGTTTTCTCAGCGGATGAATTTGTCCAGATGTGCCGCCAGATTGAGCATGCCAAGCTTGCTGGATCCGCAGGCGTTGCCGTCGGCATCTTGCTCCCCAACGGCAGTGTCGATGTGGAGCGATGCAGCAACCTGGTTAAGCTGGCGCGTCCCATGAGCGTCACCTTCCACAGGGCATTCGACGAGACCACCGATCTTCGCCAGGCGCTTGAGGACGTGATTCAGACTGGGGTCGACTGTCTGCTCACGTCGGGCGGTGCACCGGATGTGTTGACCGGCGCGGAGTCGATTGCCAGACTGCACAATCAGGCGCGCGGGCGGCTCGAAATCATGGCTGGCGGGGGACTGAAGCTCGCCAATCTCGCGGAGGTTGTGCGGCGGACCGGCGTCTCTTACCTGCATGGATCCCTCTCTCGGAAAGCCGGGGTGTGCGCAAGCGAATCTCAAAAACGCACAGAAAATGGCACAGCAAACCAAGAGCACGGAAATAATGGGCATCTCGCTGTTAGCTGCCAGGCAATGCTTGAGGCAGATGTCCGCGAGTCCCTCCGGTTGCTTCGCGCTGAAATCGAGGCAAGAGAATCCGCGGCGCACGCTGCCCGCTGAAGCGGGGCTCGCTCCCCACTTCAAACCAGCAGAATGCGCGTGCCCTGGCGTTCGAAATGTGCCAGGCTTTCCGCCGTGGCTCCGGTGTCCGTAATCAGTACGTGTATCTCATTCGACGGGCAAATGAATGCCGGACTCACTTTGCCCAGCTTGCTTGAGTCCGCAGCAACAATCACCTGTTTCGACTGCTTCACCATCTTCCTGTAAACCAACGCCTCGTCGGTTTCCAGTGTCGTCGCACCGCGTTCGAGATCCAGCCCGGTCACGCTCAGAAACACTTTGTCCATGTAAACATCGTCGAGAAACGTCAGCGCCGCATTGCCCGTGAGCGAGAACGACCAGGCCCAGGGAACAACGCCTCCTGTCAGATAAGTGCGGATACCTGGCTGATTGCAAAGCTCCATCCCAATATTGATGGCGTTGGTGACCACCTGAACCTTTTCGCGATGGCGCAGACTGCGGCCGATATGCGTGGTCGTCGTGCCCGCTGTCAGGCCCACCGTCTCATTGGTCTGTACCAGCTCAGCGGCAGCCAGGCCGATGCGCCGCTTTTCCTCGGCATAGCGCTGCTCGCGCGCCAGAAACGTGCTGTCGTAGCGGAAAGGTTCGTAGAGCAGCGGTTCCACCAGCGTTGCACCGCCATGTGTGCGCCGGATGAGGCCGCGATTCTCGAGTCGCGCAAGGTCGCGCCGGATGCTGGGCGCCGACGACCCGGCCACCGCCAGCATCTCTTCAATGGTCGCGGTTCCCACGCGCAACAGCAGCTTGATGATCTGCTCCGAACGTTGATTCAGTGACTCAGCCATCGCACCGATTCTATCCTTGGACTTTCGGAATATTGTCCCGCATGCGGACGTTCTCGCGGATTTCTCATATATTCTTCCATATATTGTTCATATTTGTGATCGCTTTATCGATGTATGATCACATTAGGCCAGATTTCTTCACAATCAGAAACTCGCCCGGATGAGGATATGAAAAGTTTTCCCC
>JBAWCO010000176.1:0-2375 GCA_049590315.1 Occallatibacter sp.
GTTCTTCAGTTCTGCCACTCGGGCCTGTAATGATCGGACCCGTACATTTTCCGGCGTATATATCTGTTCCAAGCCTTGCAACTCAGATTGCGCTGCAATAAGCTGGCCTTGTAACAGAGCGGCAGACTCGACCATCGCTTTGGCTTGGGACGGCAAGTCTAAGACTGTATTCGCACTCTCGTACTGACTCAGGTCGGTCGAATACTTTTCAAGATCTTGCTTGATGCCGACCAGCCTCTGCTCCAAAAAGATCCGCTCGCGCCGGGCGGACGACGTAGAGACTTGCGCTACCAGACGATCCAATTCATCGACGTATGCTTGAGCCATACGTTGAGAGCGCTCGCGGTTGCGATCACTCACCGATATCTCAATAACGCCGCTCTTCTTGTCTTCGGTAACGGTGGTTCTTTTCGTCAAGTCCGCGCGCGCAGTCTCCCAGTATTTGTCCCAATAAACTTTGCGCAGGTCAAAGCGGCTGATCATGGCATCTTGAACAGTGCGGCTGTGGAGCATCTCAACAAAAAGAGCACCTGAAGTCTTTAAGCCCAACATGTCTCCCGCTATACTGCCCAAACTGCCACCGAGCGAACCGAGCCCGCCTCCAGTTCCGGATGATCCTGCTGACAGAGCGCTGCCAGCCATGGCAGCCAACATCCCTGAGCCTCCAGATTGATCCGGTGGCATAAGTCGCGTGGTTGAGGTGTAACGAGGAGGTAAGATGACTGCCACGACCACTGCAGCAATAAGCCCCCGTATTGAGACGCGCCACAAAAACCGCCGATTCTCCCAAAATAGCCAAAGCCATGCCACGCCCTTTGGGCGCTCCGCCTGGCCCCGCGCCTCCACCTGACGGTGAATTTCAATGTCAGGGCTAGCTTCGGCAACTGATTGTGAAGTGACTTTCATTAGATTCCGGCGACCCAGATCGCCTCATACGAATTCAATACACTCACCGCATTATCCTCCAGTGAGGTGAGAAAACCAATTGCAACGATCCCGTCATATCCGTTTGGGACCCCGGGTTAAGCATCGGGAGAGACCATCGCTCATATTGGACGAGCCCGGACACCGACCAGGCGCTCGAAAGACGGAACGCGCCCTGGACAGAATAGTCTGCAACCCGTCCCCCTCCAATAAATTCAGGAGAAACCGTCTGCAAGCGATAACTCGTTTCGATTTTATTACTGCTCGAAAGCCAGTATGTGAGCCAACCTTGGCCGCCCCGTCCGGCTCGTCCAAATGCCGACCCCATGAGTAACCCATCGTTCGTATATCCATCCAGATATCGCCGAATATCGTTATATACGAACCCCGGGGCAAAGCTCTGGTGCCGTGACTCATTGAATCCTTCGGCGCGCAGTTGCATCTTCGGCATCATAGGTAACTTCGGCAAGTAAATTCCGGGGTTCACGCTGGCTCGTGTAGATCCGATAGGTGAGACTTCATCCACCACTAAAGAATCCAGATACAAAGTCAGCCAATCGCGAAGCCGAGGGATGCGATATGTAAAATCAGCCTGCGAAATCCGCTTGCCGGGATTGTTAACGGCAGTCGAAGAGTGGGCGTAAAACGTTCGGAAAAAGTTACCGAAAGTCACAGGCAGACCTGGGCCGCCGAACATCGCCGTTACTCCCAACCCAAACTCGAAGTTGGGTGTGGGCTGGAAGCTAATTTTCTCGCCGTGAATAAACGGCTGCGGGGAGATATCGGGACCCACCACGTTGGGATATCCTGGGTAAGACTGACATGATGACGCCACGCAGCTTTCCCAATGATGGCCAGAGAGTTGACCGATAAAAAACTCGGTACGAAATGGCCCCAGAAACTTGAGCAAGCCTGGAATTTCGTGGGGAACCACGTCGTCAATGCGCAGCATCGGAAACGGCGCCGCATTGTTGCTCATCAGAAACGAACTCGACTCGCCCGGCCCTAACCATGCACTTTGTTCGCCGAAAGTAAACTGCACATTATTGATATTCAACGAGACTGTGCTGTTAAGCAATTTAACTTGATCAATCTGACCTGTCCCATTTGGTAACTGTGGGCGAAAGTCTGCTGCCGCCACGGCCCCTAGCGTGGACGCTGAATAAGATGGCATGGCGGGAGCGTGTTCATATTCTGCTTGAATGTTCACTGCGACCGGACCCGCCTCCGCCTGCGCCGTCACACCTGTGACGTTGTTATATCCGCTCCAGTAAGGACGTCCGTAATCATTCACTATGGTCTGTGCGAAGTTGTAACTGTCTCTCAACGGGGTACCGGAGACTCCTGTCGAACGTGTATAAATTGAATCAACACTTGCCCCAACATTGGCAGCTCCATTGAGACGGTCGGCCTCGCCGGCAAATTCCGCCCGCAGAGCGCCGTAGATTTGA
>JBAWCO010000177.1:0-3093 GCA_049590315.1 Occallatibacter sp.
TTACAGGATTGATGCCAATGAAGTCCAGGCATACACCCATCCCCGTTGAAACCAGAATCAAAGCATAGAACCAACGCGCCTGTCGCAGTTTTTTGTTCAGTCCCTGGCGCCAGCCAAGGGTCTCGGCGAAGGCATATGCAGTCGACCCAGCCAGCGTCGGGATCGCCAGGAAACCGACACCCACAATCCCCAAGGTGAACAGGGTCGCTGCAAATTTGCCGGCAAATGGCTTCAGTGCTTCGGCCGCCTGGCGAGAGGTTTCGATCTTTGTGATTCCGTGCGCGTGGAGTGTAATGGCTGTTGTCAGAATGATGAAGAACATGATCGTGTTCGAGAAGAATGCACCGACACCCACATCGATGTTTCTCAGATCCAGTTCTTGAGTTGTGGCTCCTTTGCGCTGAGCAAGCGTATTCTGACCTGAAGATTTCTCTTCTTCAACCTCTTCACTCGCTTGCCAGAAGAACAGGTATGGGCTAATGGTGGTACCGAGAATGGCTACCAGCATCGCCCATTCATCGCTGTTGTGCGGCATTGATGGCACGAGGGTATCACGCAGCACCTGAGTCCAATTGGCTCCCGCAATAAATGCGGTAATGGGATAGGCGAACAGGACAAGGACCAGCCACTTTAGTCATCATGGAGTGACCGGTCCACTGCGCTGACCGTGGGTTAAGCTGTGATTCAAGCAAGAAGCACAGTTCAGAGCCACAAGCGGAGAGGAACCGGTCATGAAAAACAAGGTACGATTTTTGGGCTTGGATGTCCATGCCGAAACGATTGCGGTTGCCATTGCCGAGCCGGATGGTGAGGTGCGCAGCCTGGGGACAATCGCCAACCGCGCGGAGTCAATTCGCAAACTGGTGAAGAAGCTGGGACCGGTTGAGCAATTGAAAGCGTGCTATGAAGCCGGTCCAACAGGTTATGTTCTCTACTGGCAGTTGGCCGAGTTGGGCGTTGCTTGCGAAGTGATTGCGCCGACGCTGGTTCCGATGAAGGCCGGTGACCGGGTGAAGACGGATCGGCGCGATGCCGAGAGGCTGGCGCGCAGTTACCGGTCCGGGGATCTGACCGCGGTGTGGGTTCCCGATGAGGGGTCGGAGTCGTTGCGCGATCTGGTGCGGGCGCGGGAAGCGGCAAAACAGGATCAGTTACGGGCACGCCATCGTTTAGCCAAGTTTCTGCTGCGCACGGGGCAGCGGCCTGCGGTGGGGATGAAGGCCTGGACGGCCCCTTACATGGCCTGGGTGCGGCAGGTTCGCTTTACGCAAGTGGCGCGCGAAGCCACGATGCTGGATTATCTGCATGAGGTCGATCATATGGGTGAGCGGGTCAAGCGCTTGGAGCAGGCGATCTCAGAAGCAGTCAAGCTGGCCGCGCCCGCGGTGCGGGAGGTGGTCAAGGGCTTGCAGGCATTGCGCGGCATCGCGGAGATCTCCGCGGTGACGATCGTGGCCGAGTTAGGCAGCATCACGCGCTTCGAGAGTGCTCGGCAACTGATGGGTTATAGCGGCGCGGTGCCCAGTGAGGACTCCAGTGGCAAGCGGCTGAAGCGCGGCTCAATCACCAAGACAGGCAACGCGCATCTGAGGCGCATCGCCGTCGAAGCGGCCTGGAGCTACCGGCTGCGACCATGCGTGGGACCGGCGTTGCGCAAGCGACAAGAAGGCGTGCCGGAACAGATCAAGGAGATTGCCTGGAAGGCACAGGTCAGGCTCAGCAAACGCTACGCAAGACTGGCGGCGGCAGGCAAGGATCAGCGGAAGATCGTCACCGCCGTGGGACGCGAACTGCTAGGCTTCATCTGGGCCATCGGGATCAAGGCGGAAGCGGCCGACAAACTTCAGATGGCGGCCTGAGGAAGAACAACAACAAAGGCAAAAGCAAAAACTTTCCAAAGAATGAAAAAGCAAAAAACCGACCCATGAACAGCATCGCCCAATTCGAGTGCAGGGCCAGCCGCAGCCGGAGCAAGCACGAAGGAGAATCCTCGGCAGTTCTATGCGACAGGCTCAGCCGGACTCGCGACCTTAGTCAGAGGCAGCTCCCGACGGATCATGATTATGCGGTTTCGACCCGCGAATATCAGACTGATCAATCGTCGCTCACTCCTGCCCCGGCTGCGGCTGGCACTGCACTCGAACAACGGCAAAAGCAAAAACAATCCCATCGATGCGCAGGCATTGACAGGGTCACTCCATATCAGAAATGATGCGTAACGCTCGCAATCACCGTGTAGTCCGCAAAGAAAGCATCCCCATTCGTAATGTGATATTGGATCTCCGGCACGCTGGGCGGGCGATCACGATAAAGTGCCCATGGCCCGTTCACTGAGAAAGTATCCCGCTTGTAATTGAACATCAGCCCCGAATCCAGCGAAAAAATGAAGCCGGGGCGCCTGAAGCCATTGCTGTCGCCCAGCAGGTCCCGCACCGGCACACCCTCGCCGCGAACCCCAAGGCTGAGCGCCAGTCCTTTCAGCTTCGGCATACCCTGAGAAACTCCGCCGCGATAGAGATACTGGTCGGTCACCGACATCACGCCCTGCCCCGGTTGACTGCGAAAGGTCGCCACGCCGTTCGTGTCCCGCGGATTAAACAGATAGGTGGCTTGTCCATAGGCCGAGGCGCGGCGCCAAAGCGATTTGTAGGCCTGCGCGCCCACATTGAATCCCCATGACCCATCGCCTGGCTGCATCGATTGATCGGCCGTAGCCTTGATGATCTGGCCTTTGTACAAGCCCGACCCGGTCGCATCGTCGATGCCGGTCGGAATCTTCACTGCTGTGCTTACAGCCACGTTGCCGCCGTTTTCCGTTGGCGGACGGAAGAGCCATCTCTGCGCGCCCAGCGTTATATCGCCAAGTCCGCTCACCTGGAAGATTCCCGACGGAGGATAGATCTGGTCGCGAGTGCCGTTGTAAACCGGCACATCCGCGATCAGGCTCCAGCGATGATTCAGCCGGTATTCAACGCCAATGTCGAAGATGTTCTGGTGGTTTTCGACGGCGGTAGGCCTCGCAATCTCGTTAGTCCCTTGGAAATACTTGTTGGAATTGAAGACCCGGTAGCCGATATTCACCGTCAAATTGTG
>JBAWCO010000178.1:0-3805 GCA_049590315.1 Occallatibacter sp.
TCGCATCGTTTCGACCAAGGCTTTGCAGTGTCATTAAGAAAATGAAAAAGGGCCGGCTTAGCCTTACCCTTTGACAGTTCGAAATCATCATGATCGAGCTTGAACGCCATACCCAAGCCTGAGAGGAGTAACTCGATTTTGCGTTCCTTCGGCTTGGTATCCTCGGGGCGGAAATAATTCTCCCTTAGTACGAGTTTCCCGTTGGCGCCGTCGTCCATGACGTATTCGCCGTTCACATAAGCCCTCAGGTGCTGAAAATAGGTTGCGGCATCGAGACTCATCGAAGTCCCTCGATTTGCCCGGTGACAGCGGCGGTGATTAGGGCAGAGCGATAGTCGCTTAAGGACTGGACGCTTTTATCGACTGTCCGTGTGACCTCTTCCATCTTCCGTAAACGAGCAGAGACTATTTGAGCAATTTGCTGCTGTTCTCCCACAGGCGGGCGCACAAATTCGTATTTCTTCACTTGTGCTTGAGGAATATTGTTAGCTAGCCCACCCGCGCCGCTCACGGACAAGATGATCTGTTCTCGCATGTATTTCGCACCGAGGGCGAGCGCGACAAATCTTGCGTCTGCTACGTCAGTTGAAAGCCTAATTCTGTATGTTTTGTCAGAGAACATCATCCTCGGCGGACAGTCCTCCACCAAGGCCGCTGAACCGATGAGATGAAGAGATCCACTTGCCCGGCACATCAGTAGATCGCCAGCGCGAACCTCCAAAAAGGGCCGAGGATCGAGATCAGCCGGCAGGGTTTTATGGTCATGCGGCCTGAAAACACCTTCGTTAACACATCCCGAGCGCAATACGCCCCATTCCGTTTCTTCCTTTTGCCGCTCCTCACACTGTGGGCTCCACCCCTGTTCGATCTGAAAAACGGAGCGGCCGAGAGGAAGGAGCGTCCAGTGGGCCGGGACTTGACCAAGCCAGTCGATGCCACTGTCCTTCATAGGAGTGGCGGGGTTGAGCCCTTTGGTGACAGCCTGGGTGATGATCGCCTGCCGCTTCTCCGCCAGCCGGTCCAGCAGCGCCTGCTTCTTAGCTATCAACCCGTCGATCTGCGCTGTTTTCTCATCCAGAAAGGCGGCAATCTGCCTTTGGATTTCTGGCGAAGGAAACGGCAGGAGAAGCGGCTTGAGATTGTCGGTCGAAAGTCCCGGTTGGGCTGCCGATACTGAGTACTGACCAAGCTTCAGGGATTGCAGCGCATACCGAAGGAAGCTCACATTCAATGGCTTTTCGGGGAAGCACCGCAGAGCATGTTCTGAGACCCAGGCCTTGCCAGAAACAATTTGAACGTTGCCACAGAGGGCACCTTGGCGACCAATCAATACGATAGGACCACTTGTGTTCCAGTTTTCAGTGAAGCCTCTGAGCCCATTCCCGCCGTAAACAGGGTATGCGCCATCGTCTTCAATTTCCGCGGCAGCGATAAATTCTCCGCTCTTCAGGTGCACTACTCGCCGCATTTGGAGCTCAGGAGAGACGCTCATCTCACCAGCCCCTTAAGCAGCCCGGCGATCTCACCTTCCAACGTTCTAATGTCCGTCTCAATATCCGCCACCGGGCGCGGCGGCTTGTAGACGTAGAAATGCCTGTTAATCGGAATTTCGTAGCCTACTTTGGTTTTGGTGTAATCAACCCAGGCATCCGGCACGTGGGGAAGAACTTCCGCCGTAATGTACTCGTCAACGGTCGCGCGCATTTCGACTACTAGCTGATCGTTGGGCTGATCCGGGCCGAAGCCCATCGGCAAAGGAAGCGCGGTGCAGCATGGAAGAGGAATATTCTCGGTGTCGCGTAGCTCGCTATCAGGCTCGGGGTCCCCATCGGCATTGGGGCAGATTTCCGCCTTTGGATCGCGCTCTCCCAGAGCGGCGAAAATGGCCTTCTTGATCGGTGTGGGCAGCTTCAGCTTCGCTCGCCCGGCGGCCGCATCCAGATCCGCTGCGAAGCGCTCGCGATCCATGTAGCGGCCCTTGCTGGAGAGCGTGATGAGAAGCGCTCGAATCGCATCTTGTTGAGCGCACCCCTCTTTCTCTTCGGCTGCCATCGCTTTGGCGTTCTTGCGTTTCTTTGACACCGCAAGCCCAGCGAAAGCGGATTGATCGTCGAGCAAGGCGATGCGCTCTTTGGTCGCCTCGAAGTTAAGGCGCAGAGGCCGTTCGACCGTAACCTTAAGGAAACCAAACTCGCGATTCTCGAAGATTCGGCTGACCACACGCTTTTCGGGCTTTCCGTCGATCAGCACCGTTTCGCGCTCGCCGTTTTTGAAATTCCCGTAGATCTCGGTGAGCCGCGCAATTTGAGGCTCGCTCAGCTCATTGCGCTTATTATTGAGGCTCTTCTTCATCTTCTGATAGAAGCGAGTACCGTCAATCAACTGCACCTTGCCGCGCCGCTCCTTTGGCTTGCGGTTAGTGACGAGCCAAACATAAGTGAAGATGCCGGTATTGTAGAAAAGCTGGTCCGGCAGGGCGACGATCGTGTCGAGCCAGTCGTTCTCGATGATCCACCGTCGGATATTGGACGGACCCGAGCCGGCGTCACCGCTGAACAAAGGCGAGCCATTGAAAATGATGGCGATTTTTGATCCTTCGCCTTTTCTCTCCGGCGGATCCTTCATCTTCGAGATCATGTGCTGGAGGAACAGCAGGGAGCCATCATTGATGGCCGGTAGCCCCGCGCCGAAGCGGCCGGAGAAGCCGAGTTCTTCTGCTTCCTTTTCGACTACTTTCTGCTGATCCTTCCACTCCACGCCAAATGGCGGATTGGCGAGCATGTAATGAAATTGTTTGCCCGGGAACCCGTCGCGCGTCTTACCGTCACCGAGCGTGTCGCCGAGAACGATCTGGTCGGTCTCCTCATCCTTGATGAGCATGTCTGAGCAGCAGATTGCCCAGCTTTCGTCGTTGTACTCTTGCCCGTAGAGGCCCAGATTGGCCTTCCTGTTGCCGGCGCGGATCGTCTCTTCGGAGACAGATAACATGCCGCCAGTACCGCAGGCAGGGTCGTAGATCTCGCGGTACACACCCGGCTTGTAGACATCTTCCTCGCCCGTGTAAACAAGGTGAGTCATGAGCCGGATCACCTCGCGCGGCGTGAAGTGGTCGCCGGCCTCCTCGTTCGCCTGCTCATTGAACTTCATGACCAGGTGTTCGAAGATATAGCCCATCTCGATGTTGCTGATACGATCCGGGTGCAGGTCGATGCCGGCCATCGCCTTAACGATAATGAACAAGCGGTTGCTCGAATCGAGCTTTTCGATCTGGTCACCGAACTTGAACTTCTCGAAGATGCGACGGGCCGTTTCAGAGAAACCATTGATGTAGGCGACGAGATTGGGCGCGATGTTCTCGCTGTCGCCCAGCAATTTCTGGAACGTGAAGGGACTGATGTTGTAGAGGGGCTGCTTGCGGTCGAAGTTGACAATTTTCGTGAGAAGCCGCGGCAGAGCTTTCTCCGGCGTATGCGCAGCCTTGAGCCGCTTATGCTCCTTGAGCACCGCATCCTTGGTGGGCTCCAGCACGCTGTCGAGGCGGCGCAGCACCACCATCGGGAGCATGACGAGCCGGTATTGCGGGGGACGGTACGGTCCGCGCAGGCGGTTGGCGATCTCCCAGATCTTATCTGTAATTTCCTTGTGGCGTTCGGTTAGCAAAGTGCCTCCATTGTAATCGCGGTGACGGTCCTCTCGCCTGACCAGGTGCACAGCTGGATACGCCGCTGGATTCGGCCACCCATCGCATCACGGCGCTGGACGGCAACCGAACTCATGGTCGAATCGGGCCCGTGCGTCTATAGAT
>JBAWCO010000179.1:0-4605 GCA_049590315.1 Occallatibacter sp.
AAGCAAATCGCCTCCAGAATGGGCATCTGAAACCATGAAGCTCTTGGTTTTCCCCGTTTTCGTGCCCTCTCTTTGCGTGTTGGAGCGGTTTCCGCGAGAATGGGTAGGTTATCCCTGCACGGAGATCTGATCATCCTTAACCTTAGCCAGCGATTGATTCTCGGGTGTGTGCTCGTTGCCGGCCTCACCATTTGGCTGGCGGCCGTAACGCACCACGCCTTGGCGGCCGCGGGCAAATCCGGACTCGCCTACGGTCTTGTCGCAGCGGTAATCATGGTTGAGGCTGTGATGGTCTACTTCGTCCTGCGGCCAATCCACAATTTGGCCAAAGATGCGCGGCGGATTGCGCAAGGCAACCTGGAGCACCGGGTCGAGTGGAGCAGCCGCGAAGACTTCGGTGTCATCGCAGTGGAGCTGAACCGGCTCGCCGTTCGCCTTCGGGAACTGCGCGACTCCGAGGCCGGACGCCGGCAGATGGAGTTTCAACTCTCTGATGCGGTGCTGCAATCCATCTTCGAGCCCATCATTGTCACGGATGGCAAGGGCCACGTGCTGAAAGTAAACCAGGCCGCCGCCGAGTTGCTGGGCGATGCTGCCACTGACCGCATGGCGTTGGCCAATACGCCTGGCGGAGACAAAATTCTGAGCGCCATCCGCGATGCGGTGCAAATGCAAAAGGCCGTGGCCGCAGAAGGCGACGCTTCCATGCTGCCCATGCGCATCGGCAAGCAGGAACGCAGCTATCGGCTTCGCACCACGCCCATGCGCGACTCAGAAGGCCGGCTGCTCGGCACCGTCACCACTCTTGAAGACGTGACTAGCCTGCAGGACACTGACCGCTTCAAGACACAGTTCATCACCGTGGCCAGCCGCAAGCTGCGGGACCCGCTGCTCCGCTTGCGTCGCGGGCTCTACGCACTCAACCAGGGATTTGGCGGAGAACTGCAACCGTTGCAGGTAGAGCTTGCAGGCGCAGCCAGTTACGAAGCAGAAAAGCTGGACGACCTGATGGGCGACCTGATCGAAGTGGCCGAACTCGACACCGGCAAGCGCGAATTGAAACTTGAAAGACTGCGCCCACTGAAGGAACTGGGCGAAGCCCGCGATCGGCATTGCGATGAAGCCGCCCGCAAACACATTCGCGTAGAGGTGCGGGCTTACGCTGACCTGGCCGTGGTGCACGCCGACCGCAGGGCGATGCGCTCAATCCTCGACAACCTGCTGACCAATGCACTGCGCTACACGCCGGAAGGGGGCGAAATTCTGCTTGCCGCCGAAGAGATCAAGGAGTTTGTGCAGTTCACCGTGAGGGACACAGGACGCGGGATTGAAGCGGAGCGGCTGAGCACCATCTTCGATCGTTTCAACCCATTCTCGGAGAGCGCTTCAGGGCTGGGGCTGGCGCTGGTGCGGCGGTTGGTCGAGTCGTTGGGCGGCCAGATTGCCGTCGAGAGCCGGCTCGGCAACGGCACCACATTCCGGTTCACTTTGCCGGTGGCGGTGACGAATGAAGTCCGTCATCCGGTCGAGGTGGGCTAAGCGATGTCCGAAATAGTTATTGAAAAACAGCCGGAACCAGCCAAGCTCCGCATCTACATTGGAGCGGCGCCCGGCGTAGGCAAGACCTACCACATGCTGAACGACGCCCATATTCTGCGCCAACAGGGCGTGGATCTGGTCATCGGCCTGGTTGAAACTCACGGGCGCAAGGACACCGAAGACCAGATTCGCGATCTGGAGATCGTGCCTCAGCGCGTGATTCCCTACCGCGGCGTAAACCTGAAAGAGATGGATGTGGAGGCGATCATGACTCGCCATCCACAGACCGTCGTTGTCGACGAGTTGGCGCACACCAACGTGCCCGGCAGCAAAAACCGCAAGCGTTATGAAGATGTGCTCGAGCTGCTCGAAGCCGGCATCAACGTGATGACCGCGGTGAACATCCAGCACCTTGAAACATTGAACGACGCAGTCAGCCGCTCCGCCAACACCATCATCCGCGAAACCGTACCCGACAATTTCCTCAAGCGCGCCGACGAGGTTGTAAATGTCGACGTGACTGTCGATGAACTCCGCTCACGTCTCCGCCAGGGCAAAATCTATGCCGCGGAAAAAGTGGAGCAATCGCTGGCCAACTTCTTCCGCAAGGGCAACCTGAGCATGCTGCGCGAGCTTGCATTGCGCACCACGGCCGAGCAGGTCAGCAGCCGCGCCTCAGAATACCGGCGCACACAGGGCCTGGAACAGGCGCCGATTCCGGAGAAGGTGATGGTCTGCCTTAGCACACGTCCAGGCACCGAGCGCCTGCTGCGTGTCGGCTCGCGTATCGCCGGGCGGCTGGCCAGCAACTGGTACGCGGTGTACGTAACTCGACCCGACGATAAAGGCCACGGAGACCCCGAAGCCTATCACCGGCTCGAGGAGTATCAGCGAATGGCGCGCGATCTGGGTGCACAGGTGGTGTCGCTCACCGATCGCAATGTTTCGGATGCGCTGATCCGGTTCGCGCAGCAGGAGAACATATCGCACGTGGTCTTTGGGCAATCGGTGCGCTCACGCTGGGATATCCTGGTGCGCGGTTCGGTGCTCAACCGGTTTCTTTCTGAAGTGCGCGACGTGACGGTGCAAGTGGTGCCAATGCAAAAGCCCCAGCGAAAAGCGTAATTGCGACTTACTTCGTCATCCGGATTTCAAGGCCCAAACCGCTCTCCACGATCTCGACATTGCTGAACTTGCACTCCCACAGCATGTCTTGAAACTGCTCTTTGGTGTAGGCCCTTTTCAGCAGCATCGTCTTGAAGGCCAGCCTGGTCATGATCCGGTTGAAGGTGGACAATCTCATGCGATCGACCTCATGATCGATCGCCTCAGGAGAAGCATCTCCTTTGAGATCGATCAGCAAGCCGCGTCCTCCCGGCCGCAGCACGCGACACATCTCCTGCAAAGCGAGCACAGGCTTGGCAAAATTCTTGAAGGCCGCTCTACATAAAAGAAAATCGAAACTGCCGGTTGGAAAGGGCAAGTTGGATGCGGAGCCTTGCTTGAAGTCCACTTTCACTCCCGCCTCAGCAGCCTTCTTCGCCGCCATTTTTACGAAGGTGTGGCTCAGGTCGAGTCCGGTGATGGAATACGATCCAAGCTTTGCAAGCTCGATGCAAAAGTAGCCCGGCCCCGGCGCCACTTCAAGCACTTCGCTGCCCTGCGGGAGCTCGCCGGCAACCCGATGCGCAAGCTCAACGTATTCCTTCATCATCTCGGCCGTATTGACCGCATACCACTTCGCGACCATTCCTTCCATACCGCTATCTCTGCGCGGCCTGGGCATAGCAAGAGTTGTCATGGTGTCTCCTCCGTTTCCTTTGTCGAATGGGATTTTTTAGAACTTCGTGCAAATTTGCGGCGAACTTATTCGCAGAACACCCGCACCTTCACTGCGTTTCCTTCATTGCCTTCCACATCGACCGTCAGGTCATCCAGGTGATCGATGAGTTCTTCCAGGTTCTCCGGCTTGATTTGCGAAAGCGTCAGCGGCACCCCATGCCTGTTGAAAGCCTCATCCAACTGGTTATGGGCCTGGGCTGGAATCAGGCTGGCCAGGCGCACGCCTGCGCGCAGCAACTGCAAGGGCACGCGGACATTCACCGTGGTGCCTCCCTTCATGCCGCTCATCGTTTCGTCGGCCTGCACCAGCACACGCAGAAATTTGGCGCGAGTCTTCACAGCCGAATCTTTTGACCCGTTGGCTGCGGTCGCGCTGCCGGCAAACTCGCCCATGTTTGCGCGCGGACTCGAATCGATTGCGGACAGCAGACGCTCGGCTTCATCGGCGGTAATCTTCCCCGCTGCCAGCATTTCCAGAATTTGACGGCGATTCTCGTTCATAACGTTCCTCCAAAAAGACGGCAGACCACGGCCACGGCATGATGCAGGGGGATGATTCTCCCTGAAAGCAGCGATTGTGCAATGTGCACGATCCCCGGCAGTACTTGATTCGGATCGAGCTCAGCCAGCAGCACAGCGGCAATACAGGCCGCGCATACCAGCACGCTCTCCCATCCCTGATTCCAGGCGATGAGCAGGCGCTCGGCCTCCGCGGGAGTAATGCGGCCCAGAGCGACAAGCGAAAGAATGGCGCGGCGATCGGTTTGCATAGTGACCTCTAAAGAATCCTGACCTAAAGAATGCGGACCTAAAGAATTTGGACAAGCACCTGTGTGTCGTCGGTCGTGACGCGTACATGTGTTCCGGGCAGGCTGCACAGGATGGCCCAGAATGTGGCGATGGCATACCAGGGGTTGATCCGGCCGGCCACACACACACCCAACACCACCAGCAGGATGAACGGTGAAAGCAGCAGGAACGGAATCCACAACAGAAACACAGGCAACCAGAGATTCGGCCAATGAAAGTGTGGAGTCTGAATGCCGATGATGGCGAAATTAGGAGTCATTTCAATGCCTCCAGGGTGCGAATCGCCTCTTCTGCGTTAATCTCGCCGCTCTTGAGCCGCTCCAACACCTCCGCGCGCGACGGGGAGGGGTTGGTGTCAACAAACTGCAGTTGCCCGCCGATGCGATTGAGCCGCGCCTTGATGGTGGGGTAGCT
>JBAWCO010000180.1:0-6772 GCA_049590315.1 Occallatibacter sp.
CCACAGATTACGCATCCTTCGCTCGCGCGCTTGCTGGTCACGAGAACAAGACCGCCGGCCTGCGCGACATCGCAACGGCGTCCGCAATCTTGTTGGTTGGCGGCAATCCCACCGAAGAGCATCCCCTGCTGGCATGGGAGCTGCGCACCAACGTACGACTCAATCGCGCCCGCCTCTACATCGCCAACACAAAGCCCATCAAGCTTGAGCGGCAGGCGAAGGCCACTGTGCAACTGCCTGCGAACGGTTACGAGAATCTCGCCTCATTTCTCGACACCAGTAATACCGACTTCAGCAAAGCTGTTCTGGCTGAGGAATCGCTGGTTATTATCTTTGGTCAGGAGTATCGCGGCCCAGCCATCGAAACCCTCGTCGCCTGGGGATTGACGCGCGGCAATGTCCGCTTCGCCTATCTCGGCGACCACGCCAACTCACGCGGTGCCGCCGACATGGGCCTCTTCCCTGACCTGCTTCCCGGCTATGTGCCAGTCACCTCTCCCGGCGCCTTTGCGGAATACGCGGGCCTGCCTGCGGCACCCGGCATGGATTGGCGCGAGATATGCGATGCAGCAGGACAAGGCCGGTTAGGCACATTGCTAGTCGTCGGCGCCAATCCTGTGCATAGTATGGGCATTCAGAACTCTAATCCGTTCAAAAACACCTTCGTCATCGTGCAGGACATCTTCCTCACCGAGACCGCGGCCCTGGCTGACGTAGTATTTCCGAGCGCCACTCTCTACGAGAAAACTGGTACGGTGACCAACACTTTCGGCGATGTGCAACTTGTGAAGAAGGCGGCCGATCGCGCAGGCGTCAAGCCCGATTTCGAAATTCTCGTGCGTCTGGCGGGTGGCATGGGCATCGACGTGAAGACGCTGGTCCCCTTTGGCAAAGGCGGCGTCACTGCCGACCTCGGTCAATCCCGTGGCGTGCAATCCGGCGAAGCAGATCGCCACGCAGTCTGGCTCGCGGCGAACAGCCTCGAACCGAAACTGAGCCCCTTCGATCCGCTCGCCACGTTGGATGAGATCGAGCGGCTTGTTCCCGGCTACACGCTCGATCGGCTCAATCTTTTCGGCGGCAACGATGTGCGCACCGAGCCCGGCTTTGTGCCCGTTTCAGTTCTTTCAGATTCACCTCGCACTCTCATCGCGCCAGCACATGACGGGCTGTTTACCTCAGGAACGCTGGGCCGGTATAGCCCAGCGCTCAAAGAACTTGAACGGCATCAGGCGCACGAACTGGCAGAATCTGCGGCAGACTAGTAGTTTTTTAAGTCAGTTTTAACTAGGTGAGCGAAAAGCAACCGCAGGTCCTTCGACTCGCTACGCTTCGCTCAGGAGAAAGCAAGTGACGATCTTAGAATTCTTCCTTTGGAGCCTGCTCAAAGTGGCCGTGGTCACGGTGGTGATGCTCATGTGCGTCGCCTACACCGTGCTCCTTGAGCGGAAATTGGTGGGCCGCATCCAGAACCGCTGGGGACCCAGCCGTGTGGGACCGTTCGGTCTGCTCCAACCGCTGATGGACGGCCTCAAGCTCTTCATGAAGGAAGACATGATTCCGACGGCCGTCTACCGTCCCCTTTATATACTCGCGCCCATGATCGCGTTGGGCTGTGCACTCATCTCCATCGGCGTTGTGCCCTTTGGCGAACCCAATGTCGGACCAGCCGGCATGCATCTCTTTGAAATTGCCGATGTAAATATTGGCTTGCTCGTCATTCTGGGAATCACTTCCATCGGCGTCTACGGCATCGCGCTCGCCGGATGGTCGTCGAACAATAAATATTCGCTGATGGGCTCCCTCCGCTCATCCGCGCAGCTGATCAGCTATGAATTGGCGCTTGGCCTTTCATTGGTAGGCGTCGTGATGCGCGCCGGGTCACTGAATCTGCGCGTCATCGTCGAGAGCCAGGCCGCGAAGGGCATCGCCTCATGGAACATCTTTGGCGGCTTCCAGTTCTTCGCATTCTTTATCTACCTCATGGCAGCCTACGCCGAAACCAATCGTTCGCCGTTCGACCTGCCCGAAGCGGAGAGCGAACTTACCGCCGGCTATCACACCGAGTACAGTTCCATGAAATTCGCCATGTTCTTCATGGCCGAATACGCCAACATGATCACCGTCGGCTGCGTCGCCACGCTACTCTTCCTCGGCGGATGGACCAGCCCGTTGGGCGACCTGATGCCCGCACCGCAGAACATCGTTGCCCACGCGCTGTTTCCCATCTTGTGGTTCGTGCTCAAGGTCTTCTGTTTCCTGTTTCTCTACGTATGGGTGCGCGGAACACTGCCCCGCTTCCGCTACGACCAGTTGATGAATTTTGGTTGGCGCGTCCTTATGCCGCTGGCGATTCTGAATATCGTAGGAACAAGCCTTTGGCTCGCCTATCGCTGAAGCAGCAGATTTGGAGTGCAGCTTCGTCCACCTCGCCTTAAAGCGCTGCTAGCTCGGAACAGCCAGTAGCGCGCCCCAGTTCAGCCCCGACCCAAACGCTGAAAACACAATCGGTCCTGAGATCGCATCATGTTCGCGATGCCATTCATCCGCAGCAATCAGCAGCGACGCCGACGAAGTATTTCCATAGCGTTCTATATTCGTAAAGAAGCGCTCAAGCGGCGCCTTCACTGACTGCGCAACACGCTTGATCAGATTTAGATTCGCCTGATGCAGCAGAAACGCTTCAACGGTCTCGGCGGCGATCTGATTGCGAGCGAGCAGTTCGTTGATGGCACGGGGAATCTTGCGCGAGGCCTGCATAATTACAGCCTGGCCATCCATGCGAAACTGTCCGTCCTGCAAGAAGATAGTCTCCGATGAGGCGCCATCCGTAATTAGGCACGAGTCCGCGATGCGCGCAAAACCGGACTCGGCATCGATCAAAGCCGCCCCCGCCCCATCGCCGAAGAGAATGGCCGAATTTTTGTCATCAGGATTCAGCGCAATGCGGCGTGACATGATCTCGGCGCCCACCACCAGCACGCGACCGAACTTGGACGCGAGTTCCGCAGCGAGAATCAGCCCGATAAGCGACCCTGCCGAAGAAACAGGAATGTCGAGCGCCGGCGTGGCGCTAAGACCAAGCCCAGAAGCGATCTCGCAGGCTGGTCCAGGGCAAAAGCGTTCGCTCGACCCGCTCGCTACAAGGATCATCCCAAGATCCGCCGGAGTTGTGCCGGCTTTCTCCAGGCAATCCCGCGCAGCCAACAGCCCTATTCCGGCAACTGTGTCTGTATCGGCGGCGTAACGTCGCTCCTGAATGCCGGAAACTTCCAGAATCCACGCCGACGTTGCATTCACCAGCGGAGCAATCTCGTCATTGCTCACACGCCGCTGCGGAAGCCACGACCCGAAGCCGCGCAGGTAAGCCATGGATTATGCCTTGGAGGCAAGGTAGGTCTGCACCTTGCTGATGGTGTCGAACTTGCGTGCGGATAAGTCGGAGTCAGGAATGGTAACTCCAAACTCTTCTTCCAGACCAGTAACAAAGTCGGTAAGTGCAAAGGAGTCCAATAAACCCGAAACAAACAGCGACTCATCTGGATCGGGATTAATATCTTTCCCAGTAACTTGCTTGAGAACTTTAAGGATTCGAGCCTGTGGCTCCATCTTTCGCTCCTTGTGCTGTCTCATTGCCGGCTGAGTTCTTTTCCTTGTAGGCCTGATAGCCGGTCATCAGGTCTGCCACCAACGCATCTGCAAGCGCCCGGTATCCTTCACCGGTAAAATGCGTATGGTCCGGTTGTGCCCAACCCGCATAAACCCACTGCTGCATCGCCCCGAGTCCGCCCATCCGCTCACGTTGGTCCCAATAAGCGCACCCGTGAGTGCGGCAAACGGCGCGCTGTGCCTGGACAATGCGCTCAGTTCCGGAGTAGGGGTGCCAGGCGCGATGTTGCGTCACGGAGCGATCCGGCGGGCCAACCACCAGGATCGACGACTCTGGCACATACTGATGAATCGTGTCGATGATTGAGGCAAAGGTCTGCTGATAAGTCTCTTCATCCCAGAACGAACTCGCCGCCTCATTGGTCCCGTAAGCCAATACGATCAAGGCCGGAGAATTATCTTTGAGATAGCGCGAGAAAAGCGTCTGGTCCCATTTAAGAATCAGCGGAGCTTCGGCGCCATTAATACCAAGCGACTCCCATGTAACTCCAGGCTGAGTCGCCACCCATCCCAGTAGAGTTACGGGAGCGCTTCGTTCCGTGGTCACTTCAAAGTGGTGGTCGCCTGCCGGGCAGATATAACTGAACGTGCCGGGGCCCATTGCCGGTGCGTCCGTCTCGATCTCCACCGGATCGCCGCCATTATCTGTAAAACGCAGGCTCCCGCCGCCGGGCTGCTGCAGATACTGTAGTTCGAGCGTGGAGCACGGCGCATCCAGGGTTACCCACTCTCCAGCGCGTTCGCTTGAGATGCTGATGCCACCCAGACCCGTTTCACCGTTGCCGAGCTGCAGAAACTTGTTGCCCTGCGTCTTCCATCCCGTCGACTGCGACCGGTTTGAACCCAGAATCCTGTACCCCGCAAACGGGTGCCCAGCGTACGAATAGCCGATGCCTCCGTCACCAAACTGCTGCTGGAAAACGTGCCGCGCCTCGCCGGTAAACATGTCGGCCGCAGTGTGCGAATCGCCAAACTGCATTACGCGCACAGTGCTGGTCTGCGTTGCGGCCTCTTTCATCCCAGACTCATGCGATGCCAACTGCGCATAGAAGCCATCAAGTTGAGACGTATAAGCAAATGCCTGCGGAGCTGGCTCCTTGAGTTCGGAACTGATCTCCTCAATCAGCGCAGCTCTGTGTGCAGAATCAAGACGCGGGCCAGCGTAGTAGTGCACACGCGCGCGCATCCGCGAATGCGATGCTCTTCCAACTGCGGCCTTTCCTTTCGCTGCAGGAGCGTGATGTTTCTTCTTCGCTGTCGCGCCTGGCAACAAGCATGCGCTCCCCACCGCAAGCAGTAACGCAGCGACAATGGATGCACTTAGCCGGACTGGAAAGCGCGGAATCATTTCGTTCTGGCTTTCTTGCCGGCTTGCTTTGTGGCATGTCTGGAGGGTGGCAATGCTTTGGCTGCGGCCGCCTTCAGCGTGGGTGCGGGATTTACGGCTGGCAGGCCAATTCCGTGTTGCATCTTCCATCGATTGTATCCCAGCCCCAATTGCTCCACGAATAGGCTGGCCACAATAGTGGCTCCCTGCGGCGTTGGATGCAGGAAATCCGCCGTCACTAGCCGCGGGCTGGCCACATACCAACGTGCCATCGTGCCATCGCCGCCCATCGCATCGTAGGTGTCAAAGAAGGCGCAGTGCGTCTCGGCGGCTACCTGGCGTTGAATGGCAACGATCTCGGGAATCGTGCTCATGGTCTCAATGTCATTCAGCCCGCTGCGTTCCCCGCGATCCATCGGGCTCATGATCAAGATAGGCACTCCGGGAGCAGCCACGCGCACGCGCTGTACGGCCAAACGCAATTCAGCCGGATACTGTTTGCGAACAAATGCACCAAAGCTGCTTTCGTTGGATCCGTAATTGATAACCACCAACGCCGGCTCCGCGCGGTCAAGTTCCTGTTTCCAGAGCGTCGGCTGCAACACCCGCGCCAATACGGAAGTAGTTGCCCCATTCAGACCAAGACTGTCGTAAAGCAGGCCACTTGACCCACGTCGAAAACTCGCTCCAAACAGCGTCACGGTTCCCGAGGTGGGCCGAATCGAAACCACTTTCGTTCCTACCGGTAATTCCACTTGAACCGATCCTGTAGCCTGCGTCTCTGAGGCAGTCGTCTGCTCCACAATCCGCTGGTCGTCCGCCTCCACGGCAAACGAGCCGCCGTCCGGTTTAACAAGGTACTCAACGTCCACCACTGTCTGCTGCGCTTCGGTCAGCTTGAATTTGCTCCAGGCACCCGGTTGCCCCTCAAAGGCAGCGCCACCCAGCCCGTAGATTCCCTCACGCATCAGGCCGACTCCCGTGCGCATCTTCCAACCGTGGTCGCTGATCTCGACGCCGCGATGTCCATACCAGGCCCAGGGCTTGGCGATAAGCGTATAACCACGCCCGGCATCGCCGAATCGGCTTTGCAACTGGGAGCGCACGTCTCCGGTAATCAGATCGGCAGTCGTCGGTGAATCCCCGTAGTGGAGCACCGTGACCACGCCGCTCCCTTTGCCTTGCTCAAGCTTCCAAAGCGCGGCAAAGAATGGATCCAGGCTGTTGGTGTCATCTGCAAATACCGGAGAAATCGGCGGAAGTTTCTCGTTGTGTTGAACTTTTGGCGGCGTTGGAACCACCGGGGCGGGTGGCTGAGGCCAGCGCAACCGAAACGTCTCCGCGAAAACAGCCGGTGCCAGTCCCTTCCCGTGATCCACGCCCTGACGCCAACCTGCCAGCGCAGCCACCAGCACCGCCATAGCGAGCGCTGTCTTCAACGGAAAGCGCGCGGCGCTGCCAGCCGGCTGAGGGCTGGGCTGTTGCGGGGCGTGTTCTGAAAAATCAAAAATTGCCATAGACAAAAGGAGCGGAACCGCGGCCCGCCAGCGTTTGAATAATCAGGATCAGCGCCGCCATGGCCAATCCCTGCACCCAGAAAGGCATGCGTGCCGCCACACTGGCTGAGATATCAAACCAGCTCGGTGGAAAGCAATGAATAACCGCGGCAATTACCAGGACGCCCAGCACCAGCGGCGTCAGATTTTCCGTCGACCAAGTCAGCGCGCCCAAGCTGCGGAGAATGGCCAGTGCATTCTCAAGCGAACTGGCCCGGAA
>JBAWCO010000181.1:0-6804 GCA_049590315.1 Occallatibacter sp.
AACAATTGCCGACCGACTGGTGGACTGACGACGTTGAGCCTCTGCGCGATCTCGGCGACCAATGGATTCGCGCCGCATACTCACTAGCCATCGAAGTTCCTTCGGCCGCTTTGCGCATGGAGTGGAACGTTCTCATCAACCCGCTACACCCCAAAATCGGAGAGCTAAAAATCGAGCCACCCCAACCCTTTCACTTCGACGCCCGCATGTTTCGATAGTCCCAATCGGCGGTTATAGGTTAGTTTCCGTTTTCTGGTGACTCATCAAGAATTGTCGTTCCATGAGGAGTGGCGTCAGGGACGAAGGGGCCTATTGAGTAGCACGGCGAATCGCTTTAATCTTCTTTTCGTTCGCATGCTTCTGTTCGGCTTTTTCTTCGATGACACGCATATCTCGCATGAGGATGCGATTTGCTGTCACTACCCAGGCAGCGTAGGCCTTGTGCAACTGCTGGTCCCGCCAAACTGTCTGGGCTGGCGCGTTCGAGCCAAAATGGATTCGGCAGATAAAATGCAGAGCCTGATCAAGAGGATCTTTGGAGAGTTGCAAGCGCACTTCTTCCTTTACATCCCTGGCGGCACACAGGCGCCCAACTCGTCGAACAAATTCAACAAGCTCTTCGCCCTCAAGCGAAACCAGTGTAGAAATGGCTGAAGACGCCGCCCGGTGATCGACCTCTCGACGCTGCACTCTTCGTCCAGTTCTCTGCTCACGCTTTTCCAAACCTAGTTTAATCTTCTCGCCAACCGTGATTGTGCCAGCTTTGTAGAGCGGTTTGCGAATAACCGACTTTCTAAAGTGTGCAGCCGTCAGGTCGTCCGCGACCAACGATACCTCCTCGGCTGAGATGCCGGGCTTTGCCGGTGCAAGGAGTTTCTCGCTCTTCCTGCGGTACACACGATTTGCGTGCGCTTTCTTTTGCTTCCACTTCTTGTGAAAGCTATGAGTAGAATGGAACCCTCTCGTGAAGTGGTCCTTAGTGAGCTCGAGGGACTTCTTCTCTTGTGGAGTTTTTTGCGCCTTGGCCATACCGGGAATATACCAATCAAAGAAAATATGCGCGAGAAACTTGATGGGTTCCGTCAACAAGAATCAGTAAACCGGGATAAGTGGCTCCGATAACTCGCCAGCGCAAACCGCCGCACTGACTCCCGCAGCTCGCCATCGGCTCCTTCGAGCTCAGGCCCTGCGTTCATTCGACCGACAATACCGCCGTCGTCGTAACCGATTCGTATTGGTACGAATCCACGGGAAGGAACCACACTGTAAGGGTGTACGATCCTCGCGGAGGCACGTATCCAGCAGAGGGGCGATAGACAAACCTTCCTGGCACTTCGGAGATCGCGTCCAGCTCCCTTTTCGTCAATGCTTGTCCTTCTTTGATGGGTGCGGGATCGTTCCAGATAACAACAGGAAGCCTTTTTACAGTCGGCATCTGCTGCAGCAGGCCTGCTTCCCTTCTATCTCTCGCGGCCTTTGGAGCGGCCGCCATTTTCTTCAGGGGCTCCGTGCGAGCAGGCACGGGCTCCGGGGCTTTTGCCTTCGGAGCATCCGTCCCAGCCGCTTGCCCCCAGGCAACACTACCCGCAGCCAAAGCTAATAGAAAACCTGCAACGGTAAGGTGGTTTCTCATCGACCATCCTCCCCTCCAGCCATAGGCTGTTTCCATTATTAGACCGGATCGAACAAAAATCGCACTTGAAATCTTCACAATAAAAATTGGCAACCACGAAGGACAAGCTAGAAGCTAAGAGCTAGCAGCTAGAAGCTGCTTTTCTTCAACTCCCCATCGCAAACCGCCGTGCCGATTCCAGCAGCTTCGCCACCGACTCCTTCGAGCACGACTCGGCATAAATCCGCAGCAGCGGTTCCGTCCCGCTGGCCCGAAGCAACAGCCACGTCTCCGCAGCCTTCGGCTTGGTGTACGACTCCGGATTGTCGAGGTAAAACTTCACCCCATCCAGATTCTCCTGGCAATGAATCGCCATTCCCGCAAACACCGGGTCGCCGGGCTCCAGCAACTTCGCCCGCTCAATCGCCGCGTTCTTCTGTTCGTCGGGGATATGCAGGTCGATGCGCCCATACTGGTGTTCCCCGTACTCCTCCTGCAGATCGGCCACAAGTTGTCCCAGCGTCTTGCCTTCCTCCGCCATCACGTTCGCCAGCAACAGCGCATTCAACAGCCCGTCACGTTCGGGCAGATGACGCTGAAACCCGATGCCGCCCGATTCCTCGCCACCCATCAGAATCTCGCGCTCCAGCATCAGATCGCAGACATACTTGAAACCGATTCCGTGTTCAATCAGTTCGCGCCCATGCTTCAAGCAAATGCGGTCCAGCATCTTCGTCGTGTTGAAGGCCCGCGTCACAGCGCCGGGCCAGTTCTTGCGTCGCAGCACCCAGCTCAGCAACACAGAAAAAATCTTGTGCGGATCGACAAAGTTGCCATGCTCGTCCGTCGCGCCAATCCGATCCGCATCTCCATCCGTGCATAGCCCCGCCCAGCACTTGTTTTCGAGCGCCGCCTCGCCCAGCGCGCGAATGTGCGGCTCAATCGGCTCCGGGTTAATCCCCGGAAACAGAGGGTCGGCATTCGCGCGAATCTGCACATGCCGCAGGCCAAGCCGCGCAAAAATATCCGAAAGCAGCGTTCCTCCCGCGCCATACATTGAGTCGATAGCAACGCTCAATCCTTCGCGGCCAACCTCGGCAATCAGTCCCAGGTCCGCGAACTGCTCGATGGCTTTAAGGTATGTAGGCAGAAAGTCCACTTCGCGAATCGGCGCCGGCGTTGTGGCCCGCGCCACAGGTTGCCCCAGAAAGCTCTCAATCTCCGCAATAATCGAGGGCTTGCCCGACCCGCCATACCATGCCTTGTACTTCACGCCATTCCATTGCGCCGGATTGTGCGACGAGGTAATCATGATGCCGCCCGCCGCCCCGCGCTCGCGCACGCCGAAGCTCAGCGCCGGCGTCGGCGTAATATCATTCGCCAGCATCACTGGAATGCCCGTCGCCGCCACAACCTCTGCGCACGTCCGCGCAAAAGCCTTCGACCCGTAGCGCGTGTCATAGCCAATGCACAGCCCGTTCGTTGGGACTTCTCGTGCGTGCACATACGCGGCTACTGCCTCAGCGGCAATGCGCACGTTGGCAAACGTAAAATCGTCGGCGATGAGACCACGCCAACCGTCAGTACCAAACTTGATCGCAGAATAGGGCATAGTAGAAAATCCAGTTCTCTTCGGGAACGAGTGTAAACAATAGTGTGTGTGGCTGTCCCATGCGGGCACAGTTCCGCATAGGTTCCGCCCCCAACGATACAGATGAATTTGCAGCTAGATCAGTTGCGTGCGGCCGGAGATTCCCAGTTCCTTGACGATCTTCCCCACATCCTGGGAGTGGTCCCGGTGCGCAATCAGCAGCGCGTCGTCAGTGTCCACAATCACCAGGTTCTCCACGCCCACCAACGCCACAAACTTCTTCGGGCTGAAGATGTAGTTGTTCGCCGCGTCGATGGCCATGTGTCCTTCCGTCTCGGAAACGTTGCCATCGCCATCGCCCCGCAGCCGGGTCTCCGTCTGGTACTCATAGAGCGAAGCCCACGATCCCAGATCGTTCCAACTGAACTCCGCCGGCAAACAATAGAGATGAGACGAATGCTCGCCCTTGGCCGAGCGCGGCTCCAGCACTGCGTAATCCACTGAGATGTTTTCACACTTGGGATACAGCTCGTGGAATACCTTTTCGAACTGATCCGTACCGTATGCCGCCGCAATCTTTTCCAGAAGCGGCGCCGTCTCCGGCAAATGTTCACGCACCGCGTTCGCCAGCGTCTTCGCCGACCACAAAAACATTCCCGAGTTCCAGTAGTAGTTGCCCGCCGACACAAATTCCTCGGCCCGGTTCTGGTTCGGCTTCTCCGTAAATCGCCGCACGTGCAGCGACGAATCGTCCTTCGCCAGATCCCCCGTCTCGATATATCCGTAGCCGGTCTCCGCACGGGTCGGCTCAATCCCCAGAACAACTATGTTGTCCCCGGACGCTGCCAGCGCAATGCCTTTCTGCAGCGCCTTGAGGAAGCGCGGCTCATCCGCAATCACGTGATCCGACGGAAAAATCCCCAGCACCGCATTCGGGCTCTTCCGCTCAATCAGGAATGCGGCCAGCCCGCACGCCGGCGCCGTATTCCGCGCCACCGGCTCCTGCACAATCTGTCCGGCCGGCACTCCGGCAAGCTGATCGGCAATCTCGTGCGCCAGATATTCGTTGGTTATGACCCAGATTTTTTCCATTCCAGCCAGCGGCTTTAACCGCTCAACCGTCTGCTGAATCATTGACCTCTCGCCGTCCAGCGCCAATACCTGCTTGGCGCGGGCACGGCGTGAGCGCGGCCAAAAGCGGGTGCCGCTGCCGCCGGCAAGGATCACAGGGCGAAAATCGATTTGCTTCGACATGGAAAACACATCCTAATCCACTCAAGCTATGTTTGCCCAGTGACAGGGGATACTTTTCATTCGGAGCGCGGTCCCGGCTGCTGTTGATCGCCGGGATCGCCCGTCTTTTTCGTCTGCTAATCCGGTTGAAACTTAGCGCAGATTGCCCAGAAACTCGCCCATCCGACGCGTTCCCTCGTCAATATTCTGCTTTGTCACCGGGTACGAAATCCGTATGTGCTGTGCCGTTCCAAAGGCCTCGCCAGGCACGGTCACCACGTGACCTTCGTGCAGCAGACGCGTCGCCAGCTCCGTCGACGTCCGCACGCCGCCCTTGCCGAGAAACGCTCCGATGTTCGGATACACATAGAACGCCCCTTCCGGCTTGGTGCACGTCAGCCCCGGAATCTCCGCAAGTTTCTTCAGCATGTAGTCGCGCAGTTCGATAAATTCCGCTCTGAACTCGCACACGCACTCCTGCGACCCAGTCAAGGCCGCAATTGCCGCCTTCTGGACGAAACTCGTTGCATTGGAAGTCGACTGCGACTGCAGCTTGCTCAGATTCGCCACCACAGCCTTCGACGCCAGCGCATAGCCGGCGCGCCAGCCCGTCATGGAGTAGGTCTTCGACAGCGAACCCAGAATGACGAGGTGTTCCTTGGCCCAGGTGAACGATCCGCCGCTCACCGGCTTGCCTGCGTAGTTCAGATAGACGTAGCACTCATCCAGCAGCAGGAAGATCCCGCGATCGTGCGCCAGGTGCACAATCCGCTCCAGGTCTTCCGCGCTCACCACGCTGCCCGCCGGGTTCGATGGCGAATTCAAAATGATCGCCTTGGTCTGCTGCGTTATCGCCTTCTCAATCGCGTCGGCCGTGATGCGGAAGCTCTCAGCCTCGCTGGTCTGCAGCAGCACCACCTTCCCGCCCGCGTACTGGATGATGTCCTTGAAGCTCACCCAATAGGGCACCGGCAGAATCACCTCATCGCCGTGGTCAATCAAGATTTGAATGGTGTTGAACAGCGCCAGCTTGCCGCCGGTCGTAAAGATCGCCTCGTCCAGCCCATAGTCCGAGCCGAAATCGCACGCATGCCGCTCCACAATCGCCTTCCGCACGTCCGGAATCCCCGGAACCACGGTATAGCGCGTAAAGTTGGCCTCGATGGCGGCAATCGCGGCGTCTTTAATGTGACGCGGCGTTGGGAAGTGCGGTTCCCCGGCGCCAAAATCCACCAGGTTCGCGCCCTGCGCGCGCAGTTTGGCAGCTTCCGCGGCCACAGCCATGGTTGCGGAAACTTCAATCCGGCCAATCCGGTCGGCAAAGACTTGAGAAGGAGCAGTTACTGTCATAGCACAACCATCTTTACAGATTTTCCGCCAATCCCCAAGCCCGCCGCGAAAGACGATCGCCCACCATCATTTGATGGAGACTCAGTCAAGCAGGCCAATGCGGACCGTTTCATCATGGACGACCTTGTAGCATTCGCATGCAGCTTCGATGAGACCACGGTGATTCTGGATGGTTACGTGCCCGCGCGTATAGGTGATAAGCCCGGCCTTCTGCAACATACCTGCGGCGACGGTAACCGTGCTTCTGCGGGTTCCCAGCATGGTTGCCAGAAACTCCTGCGTGATGAGAATCTGATCGGTCTGAACTCTGTCACGGCACATCAGCAGCCAGCGAGCCAGCCGCTCGTGAAGCTCGTGCACACGATTGCACGCAGCGGTCTGGGCAGTTTGCACCAGCAGACCCTGAACACTTCGCAGCAGGCACATCCGCAGCGCGGCAGAGCCATCCGATAGCTCAATCAGAGTCTTGGCCTTCATGCGAAAGCCATTCCCAGGTATTTGCATGAAACAACGGTTCGGCGAATGACCGGCACCCAGCACCGCGGAAACTCCCACAAATCCGTCTCGCCCGATGATGCCCACCTCAACCGTCATTCCATCCTCCATCGTGGCCACAATCGAGCAAACACCATCTTCAAGAAAATAAATGGTTTCTACTGTCCTTCCTGGCTCCTGGAGCATTAGATTTCTAGGCAAATCTACTGGCACAAGGTGCTGGGCAACCTGCTCCAGGATAAGAGCCGGCAATGAGGTTAACAATCTATTTTTGTGAGACTTCTGGACAACAGAAGCAGGCATCGGGGCTCCTTCGCGACGGGTGGGCCGCAGGATCTACACCTGAATGCGCAAGGAGCTAACACCAGATCCTCTCAATGGCAGGGGCTGGGTTGCGTATGGGATGCATTCCGACCTATAGCTATACGCCTTTATTGGTGGGAAGGCAGAGCAGGAACGTACAGATTCCGTCAGGTTTTTCCCATAAGGCAAAGACATCGCCATATTTTTTCTATCTAGGTAT
>JBAWCO010000182.1:0-5878 GCA_049590315.1 Occallatibacter sp.
GGTGGCGCAACTCAGTAGGGGCCGCGTTAGCGTCCCCGCTCAAGCCGCTTTGAGCGGCTCACCTAAGAAAGCCTCCGGCTTTGCCGGAGGTTCTTACTTGGGCAGACGGTCGTGGAAGGCTCACACACGCATAGTAAGACTGGCGAAGGAAGATCCGCATTTTCACGATGAGATGGGGTCGGACTACCGGATGAAGAACATTCTGCCGCCGACGGCGACCAGCGTGAGTGCGAAGATGCGGCGCAGCCAAAGGTCGGGGATGTGCTGCGCTCCCAGCGCGCCGAAATAGCCACCGACCAAAAAGCCGACCGCGAGAAGCGCCGCAACGCCCACGTCAGCGTTGCCCTTACGGTAGTACTCAAGAAAGGCGAAGAGGCCGACCGGCAACAGGAGCGCGCCGAGGGAGGTGCCCTGCGCTTTGTGCTGGTCCATGCCGAGAAGCCAGATGAGAGCGGGTACGAAGAGAATGCCGCCTCCGATGCCCACAACGCCGGATGCGACTCCGACCGCCAGCCCAATCAGCAGAATTATCCAGGTCATCCATCCTCCACGCGGCGCGGTGTCGTGTCGGTTCCGCGCCTGCGCATTCAGCGTAAATCATCGGGCCGCAGAGAAGCGGAATTGATCGGTGCAGATGATATGAGTTGTGCCGATCACTTACAGGAGATAAGCGATCTAATCAGAGCTAAGGCCATATTTCTTATAAATCTTTGAAAAACGGCTTGCTTTTGCCGGACGAGTTATGGCAAAGTACTAACTGCGTAGGAGAACGCCCGATGAAACATATAACGCAAATCTCGATGCGTAGGCTGGAGCCGCTTGATTATCCAAGCTGCACCGGTCGCCGGGCGTGGTTCGTCAATTACCTGTAACCCAACTGGTGCCCGCTTCCTACGCAAAGCCGCACACAATTGAGTTCTCCCCGAGTGGTGTAGAGGTCAGGTTCATCGTTTGACACCGATAAAGGACTGTCTTCGTTTGTTCCCTCGGGTAACTTCGGCTGAGTTAGTGGCATTGTGTCTCAATTTGTCTCCGCGATAAGTTACGCGCGGCATACGGGAGAGCCTTGTTTCTAACTTGGCAATGATGACTAAGTCGCGCCGGCGGCGACAGAGGAGAGTTACTTGGCCTCGAAAAGTGACCCGCAGGTGGGCGTACCTGCGGGAATACTCACTCAATGGAGCGGGGGCGTTGCCCTGATTCACCAGGCTGCTTTGAGCAGAGGTTCCGAGCTCTTTTCGTTTATTCCCCGGCGCAGGGTTTTGCGCAGTTGCATATGAGGTCGACCACCTTGGCCGGTGGTGTAGGTCGCGGATACTTCGCCTGTTAGGCGGGAGGTTGCGGGTTCGAGTCCCGCTCGGAATGCGAGTTCCGGTAGTTCAATGGCAGAGCGCCAAAGCCGCTTCCGCTTGTTCCCCGGCCATTAGCCTTCCGGAAGGTCCGGATAGAAACGTGATTGCGATGAGCAAACAGAAGGTCACAAATGGCACGCCGGTGGGCAGCACGCACTTGTGCAGCAGGTGTAGCTGGGGGCAGTTCATCACGGGCTTTCGCGAGTCGGACCTGCTGGTGATCTGCAATAACACCACTCCCAACATTGCGGTGCGGTTCCCGGTGTATGAATGCACGGGCTTCAACGATAAGCACAAGCCGTCGTATGACCAGATGAAGAAGCTGGCGGTCGACTTTCAGCCGTTGCGGATCTCGAAGACCACGGGGTTTCGGACCGTCGAGACGGTCAGGCCGATGGTAAAGGTCGACGACGACGAAGATGAGGACGAGGTTGCGCTTGTTCGATGATAACCACCGGCAATCGCAAAAATAAGATTCTGCCGGTGGCGCAGGGCACGGGTTCATCAATGGTAGAGCGCCGCGCAAGCGGAGGTGCAGGTTCGATCCCCGCCATCGGGCCATGGTTCGGTGTAGCTCGCTTCACGCAGTCCGTACCCGACTTTTCCCCGGCAGATTGTTTCAATACAGAGAGGAGGCGCGTGATGCGCCTGAACATTTTGAAGTACCACAAAGCGCGATTGCAAACCCATGAGGGAGCGCCGGCTGCGGTTATCACTCCGGAGCAGGCGCTGCGCCGCACGGTTCTCTCCTGCATGTTGTGGGAGAGCGAATTCTACGAGGACGGCGTGCAGATTGCAGGCCGCGTTCACGAACTCGTGCCGCAAGTCGAGGCGGAAAAAGTGGCTGCGCTGGCAGTGGAGGCTCGCGAGAAGATGAAGCTGCGTCACGCGCCGCTGTTGCTGGTACGCGAGATGGCTCGCCATGCAACGCATCGCGGACTGGTGGCGGAGACCCTGGCTCGCGGGATTCAGCGTGCCGATGAGTTGAGCGAGTTTGTGGCCATCTACTGGGCTGGTGGGCGCCAGCCTCTTTCCGCGCAGGTGAAGAAGGGACTGGCTGCCGCGTTCAGCAAGTTCGACGAGTATGCGCTGGCAAAGTACGATCGCGCCGGTGCGGTTCGTCTGCGCGATGTGCTGTTCCTCTCGCACGCGCGTCCCGTGGATGAAGCGCAGGCTGCGCTGTGGAAGCGGCTGGCAGAAAACAAACTGACCACGCCCGACACCTGGGAGGTTGCTCTCTCGGCTGCCGGACGCGGTGAGGGCCCTGACGGCGTGAAGGAGAAGCGCGAAGTGTGGGAGCGTCTGCTGTCCGAGCGAAAGCTGGGCGCGCTGGCGCTGCTGCGCAATCTCCGTAACCTGCATACGGCGGGCGTCAACGAGGAACTGGTGTTGGCGGCGTTGGCAGCGATGAAGACGGAGCGGGTTTTGCCGTTTCGCTTTCTGGCGGCTGCGCGCAACGCTGCGCAGTGGGAATCGGCGCTGGAGGCAGCAATGTTTCGAGCGCTGGAGACTCGTGCGGGTGACCTCGCCGGGCACACGGTGCTGCTGGTGGACGTCTCCGGATCGATGGAGTCGCCGCTGTCGCATCGCTCGGAGATGCGGCGTACGGATGCTGCGTACGGGCTGGCGATTCTGCTTTGCGAGATCGCAGAGAAGGTGACCGTTTTCACTTTCTCGAACGCGGCCAAGCTGGTGGCGTCGCGACGCGGAATGGCGCTGCGCGATGCGCTGGAGCAGAGCCAACCTCACGGTGGCACCAACCTGGGAGCTTCATTGATCCAGGTGGAGGCCGCAGTCCGCGAGGGCTACGACCGGCTGGTGGTGATCACCGACGAGCAGTCGCATGACCGGGTTCCCGCACCGAAGGGCAAGGGCTACGTGATCAACGTGGCCTCAGCCCGCAACGGTGTTGGCTACGGAGCGTGGACGCACATCGACGGATGGAGCGAGGCGGTGATTGATTACATCGCTGAACTTGAAACCACCTGCGGTGGGGCAGTCGCTCGCACTTAGTTGGTTCGAGCCCAATCCAGCCGGAAATCAGCGACTGGGCGAGGGGGGCGCACGATGCGTTTCGCAGCGCGCAACCAAACACCCAATCCGGGAGTTGCCAAAAAAGAGGCGACTCCCCGGTTTTTTGTCTGCTGTGCAGCAGGTGGTAGCCGGTGTACGCAATGGGGCAACTGGGGCCAAGCGAACGCGTCTAACTGGGTATCGCGCGGCTGTTGACGCGGTGAGAGCGACGCTGATTCTATGCAATTTCCCCAACTTGAACGTCGTCCGGAACTGGATGCCTTGCGCGGGCTCTTTCTGGTGTGGATGACGCTGACGCATCTTCCTACGCGCTTCAGCGATTTTGTGAATCAGCCAATTGGTTTCGTTTCGGCAGCCGAGGGGTTCGTGTTCATTTCCGCGTTGCTGGTTGGCCGGCTGTATATGCGCGACTCAATCGAGAACGCGCCCGGCGTTCGCGCGAGGCTGTGGAAGCGGTCACTGAAGATTTATGGCTACCACCTGCTGATGCTGGCGCTGCTGTTTACGGTTGCGGCAGCGTTCGCCGCGCATACCCATAAGGCAGCGTTGAATCATCTGCTCAATTTTTATTTTGCGCATCCTGTGGTGGCTGTTGTGGGCTCGGTTTTACTGCTTTATTGCCCGCCACTGCTGGACATCCTGCCGATGTATGTGACCTTCCTGTTCTTCACGCCCATGCTGCTGGCGGCAGTGGTCCGGTATGGATGGAAGCGGATCCTGGCGGCCAGCGGGGCGGTGTGGCTGCTGGCGCAATTCGGACTGCGCGACGTGGTGCATAACTGGATTGTGCATTTGACGCATCTGCAGATTCCGCTGCAAGAGACTGGAGCGTTCAACCTGTTTGCCTGGCAGGCTGTATGGATTACGGGGCTTTGGATTGGCGCGCGGTCGGCGATGGGCACCACGCCATTCAAGGAGCTCCCCAAATGGGCCGTGGCTGTCTCTGTGGCCGCGTGTGTGTTCTTCATCGGCGTTCGTCACGGCTGGCTCGGACCGCACCTGACGCAGCCTGCACTGGGGATTCAATTGGACAAGTGGCAGCTTGGGCCGCTGCGGGTGATCAACCTGGTGACTTTTACCACTGTCTTCTACTGGCTTCGGCGATGGTTGATTCCATTGGTCAAGATTGAGCCGTTCCTCACGCTTGGCAAGGCCTCGCTTCGCGTGTTCTGCGCTCACCTTTTCTTCGTTTTCGTCGGGCTGGCGCTGCTTCTTCAGGACGTGGGCGAAGACGTCGACGGCCAGATTGAGCAGTTGCACGGGTTCACCGCGGTGGCTCTGCTCGTAGTCACTTTTACCTCGCTGATTCTGATTGCGACAAACGAGGTACGCAAGCGCCGCTTGGATCGCGCACGGCGCCATAAGGAAGAGCCGAGCTTGGCTGCGCCTAATCTGCCGACAGCGCCCTGAGGCGGAAGAGCAGCCCGGCCGCCGCGCCACCCAGACTAGGCACAAGCAAGAACATCCACACCTGTTTGAGGGCTGTGCCGCCTACCAGGAGGGCCGGTCCCAGGCTGCGAGCCGGGTTTACGCTGACGCCGGTAATGTGGATGCCGAAGATGTGAATCACGACCAGCGTGATGCCAATGGCGAGGCCGGCAAAGCCTGCCGGCGCGCTCTTCTGGGTGGAGCCGAGAATCACGATCACAAAAATCAGAGTGGCCACGAACTCAAAGATCATGGCGGAGTGCAGGTGGTAGGCGCCCTGATAACCGGGACCCCAGCCGTCCTGGCCAAGGCCGCTTGCGGCAAGGTCATAGCCACCGTATGCGCCGCTTACGATGGACCAAAGCACCCAGGATGCGAGTACCGCGCCCATGAATTGCCCCACCCAATAGCCGATCATGTCGCCGAAAGTCATCCGTCCTGAGACCCAGACGCCGAGGCTCACGGCGGGGTTGATGTGACAACCGGAGATGGGGCCGATTCCGTAGGCCGCGCCGATCAGAGAGAGGCCGAAGGCGAAAGCGATGCCGAGAATGCCGACCTTGTCCCCGGCGACCACGGCGGTTCCTGTGCCGAAGAGAACAAGGATGAAGGTGCCGACCAGTTCTGCAAAGTATTTCTTCATGTTTCCTCCTGTTTCTTGCTGCTGAGTTGCCGGTTCACCACTCCACGACCGAAGGCAGGTTCATGGTGACCGAGTCGAGGCGAATCTGAGCTGTCCGCTTGGCCGGAGTTGACGGGAATTCGCCGGGGACAGTAGGGCGAGAGGCAAAGCTACCAGTTTGGAATCTTGGAGATGCAGATTCAGTTTGCCGGATACGCGCAGGGAGAATCTCAGAGGCTGTACCAGGAAGTCAAGGAAAACTTGATTCTCCCGTCGACAGGGGATACGGACGACCCGTTCCCGGCCAAATTCACACAACGTTTGCAATTTGTTTGCCTGACTGCATTAATCTGGGAGTGGTTCCGTGCGGCCTACGCAGTGGTTGGATTCAACGGCCGCCGGGCGAGGGCCGACAGTTTGAGCCAAATCGTATTTGTTTTAG
>JBAWCO010000183.1:0-7659 GCA_049590315.1 Occallatibacter sp.
GTTCAAATCTTCAGGTGAGGGATAGGTCTCACACAACGGAGACAATCCCAGATCGACAAACGTCCGCTGGAGAGCACTGCCGCAAAAACGGCAGGAACTGACTCCGGCTAACTGTTGAGTTTCCAAACGAGGCAATGTTGTCGTCATGATTTCCTTTCGGATGAGATCGTTTCAGGCGAGCGTGGGCATAGCCACAGCCTGATGTTTCCATCGCAATGTGGGGTCTAGTTGCCCGGAGTTTTGGAGACGCCGAATTTCGCTGATGCGCACGTAACGTCCGTCACTGACGTCCTCGACTTTGAGTCCCCCGTCACGATAGGCTTCATAAAGCTCATGGGCGCCCTTTCGCGCAGTCCACTGGGGTCGGAACGTCGGAACGAGTCTGTTGATTTTGTCGAAATTGACGCGATAACAGCGAAGATCCGGCCCGCCGCCTGGAGCGTATTCCACTCTGCTGCCTGGAACCACTTCTGCAACGATGTCGGCAAGCTCGCGAACACGGAAGTTCTCTTCATTGCGGCCCACATTAAAGACCTGATTGTGGACCGATTCACGCGGCGTCTGAAGGACAGCGATGACCGCGCCGATAATGTCGCGGATGTGAACAATCGGACGCCAAGGCGTGCCGTCGCTCTTGATAAGAATATGGCCCGCGACCATAGCGGATGCAACGAAGTCGTTCAGTACGATGTCAAGTCGGAGTCTCGGAGAAGCGCCGTAAGCTGTTGCGTTGCGCATGAAGGTTGGCGAAAACGAATCGTCTGCCAGTTTAGCGATATCGCGCTCCGAATATACCTTTGATTCGCCATACGCAGTAACTGGGTTGAGCGATGACGTTTCGTCAAGGAAGTCGTCGCCTGCGGCCCCGTAACTGCTGCAGGAGGATGCAAAGACAAACCGTCTAACGCCAGCCTGCTTAGCAAGCTTCGCCAGCTGGACCGATGCGAGGTGATTAATGTCGTATGTAAGCTGGGGGTCGAGATTACCAACCGGATCGTTTGATAGAGCGGCAAAATGTACCACCGCATCAAAGCCTGCAAGATCAGAACTGGTTAGATCCCGTAGGTCTTTGATGATCTCGGGAATGGCTGCCAGTTCGTTGGCGAAATCGCACTTGCCGTAAAGATCAGTATCCAGTCCGACTACTTCGTGCCCAGCTGACTGAAGCATCGGGCCCGCTACGGAGCCAATGTACCCCTTATGTCCGGTTACAAGTACCCTCATGTTCCTCCTAATTCAGTGCTAGCTAAGAGCCGGCTACTCAGGACAAGACTAAGTCTTTCTCCTTGAGAAGTCCGTTCGCTAGCAGAAGTTCTGCCGCGTCGTGAATCGCTTGGAATTTCAGTCCCGAGCGCTCGGCAATATCCAACAGCGAGTGTTCGCCATCAGAAAGATTCAAAACCCAAAGCCGCGCGTTGATTTCCATCCCAATCGATTCGCCGCCGGTGGATCGGTAGAGATTACGTTTCCCTAATTGCGGCTCGCAATAAGGGCTAAGGTTATGGTATTTGCGGTTGTTTTCAAGAACGTGTACGACGTCAGCGCACACGCGAAGCGATCTCGCCAGCTGCAGCGGATCAATAAAATCAAGGTTATCGGCGGATGTGTGGTACTCCGGAAACGTTCCCCACACACTGCGCATCAGGCAGCCCACAGCAAGATTGAATCCCGGCGAACAGTATTGCCGCTCGTCATAGCCGTAGGGTGAGAAGTCGAGCACTTCTGATGGTTCGCCTGAGTGACTGATGACGTGTGAGGCCGCGCGGTCAATCTCACTGTCTCCCCGGCGGCTCTTTTTTTAGTGGAAGCCGCCCCTGTCGCCAATCCCCGCCAGAACCAAACCGTGATGAATCAGTCGTGCTCTCTCCTGATTGCGCGCTAGCCAGGTGATTGCACCGATCGTGCCGGGAACAAACAAAAAACGATAAGAATAGCGCAGATCCTGTTTCAGCAGATACTCAGCCAGTGCAGTAGCCACAACCATTCCGGAAAGATTGTCATTCGCAAGCGATGGATGACACACGTGACAAGAAATCAGAACCTCATCGATGGAACGACCCTGGATGTAGCACTCACCGTACGTCAGGCTGCCGTTAGCCAATGACGAATCGATACAGACCTCATAATCGCCGTCCCCGAGTGCAAGCATTTGTTGATGCGCAAGACAGAATCCCCAGCTTTCCTGGTAATACGATGTCCGATACGGGATCCACTCCGGATGATCCGGCAAAGTATGTAAGTGCGACCGAAGATCGCTGAGCGACATCGTAGCATGCACAGGAATGCTGTAATTCACGACATGAAGGCTTTGTTGCTGAAAGTCGACAATGCGGCGCCCGAGGCTATCCTTAATATATGCATCACGAATGTTCCATTCTTTCGGAACCGTCCAATCGAAGACTGACGTACCCGTGGCCACTTCCGTCAGTTCCAGCGGAATCCGCTGCAGAACCCGTTTGAGCGTCTCCCGAACTCCATCGCCAGTAATGCTGCGGCAGATCGGATACAGCTCAGCCGCGAAGCTGTGAAGTTCATCTCCAAGCCGAGCCTGACCTTTTTCGTCGAGATTTCTCAGCGACCCTTGTCTCATGCGAAGTCCGGATAGCTACGGTCGCGGTCGGAAAGTAACTCCGGCTTGAAAGGCCAGTCGATCCCAAAAGCGGGGTCGTCCCATCGTACCCCCCGAGCAGCATCGGCGCAGTAAAACTCCGACATTTGATAGAAAACCTCGCAATCGTCTTGCAGCGTCAGAAATCCGTGGGCGCATCCTTCAGGGATATAGATCATGTCGCGGTTTTCTGCCGTCAAATTCAATCCCATCCACTTCTTATACGTTGGCGACTCCACGCGCAGGTCGAGAATCACGTCGTAGATTGCGCCCATGGTACAACGCACCAACTTCGCCTCTGCATGCGGGGCTATCTGATGATGCATGCCCCGTAAAGTGCCTTTTCTCGGATTGAATGAGACGTTGCATTGAACCAGGCGTGCATCGAGCCCCGCTTTCTCGAATTCTTCCTGGCACCAGGTTCGCGCGAAGAATCCGCGTTCGTCAGCGAATCGATTCAGTCGAACTTCCATGACCCCACGAATCTTCGTCTCTTCAAAAATCATTCCATCCAGCCCCGGATGCAAACGGCCCGCTCAAACACCGAACCTCAGCAACTAGTTTTAGTTGTGATATTACCCCGCGAAGGCGTCCAGTTCGCAGGCTTACTGTCCGCTGCGTGCATAGACCAACTCGCGCTCCGCAGTGAGTAGCTGGTCATAGCGCTGCTCAGGCTCATAGACAACCACGTCACTCCCGGTGTGCGAAAACTTGAACGGCACACACAGCAATTGCTTCAATCGCATTCGCAGCCTCTCTCGATGCTCCGGAGGAACAAAAAACAGCATGAAGCCCCCTCCACCGGCTCCTAGAAGTTTTCCGCCGATTGCCCCAGCGCTACGTCCGGCCTCATATATTTCATCAATTGCGGGGTTGGAGATCTTTTGCGTCAATGTCCTCTTAATCTGCCAGCTTTCATGCAGAAGACGGCCAAATTCGGCGAGGGGCCGGGTAGAATCCGCGATAATAGCTTCGCCCTCATCGACAAACTCCAGCATAGACTGCAACTCTCGCGTCTTTTGAGGAGTCAGCCTCAATTGTTCTTGGGCAATCTCAGAAGCCGTTCTCGAGAACCCCGTGAAGTATAGAGCTAGATTCTGCTCTAGCTCCTCCAGCCTTTCGCGCGGCAGCAGCATCCGCTTTACTTCGATAGTGCCATTGCGATCAAAATCGATGCGGTTGAAGCCTCCGTACGCCGCGCTGACCTGATCCTGAGCGCCGACTGCTTCGCCGACCACGTCTTGCTCCACATGGATCGCTTCGGAAGCAAGCGACCGTTTGTCCCGCATCTGGTTCTTAAATGCATGCAGTGCAAGTAGCAGTCCGACAGTGAAGGCAGAACTCGTACCAAGCCCAGTTCGCGCCGGCAGATCCGCAACGTGGTGGATCTCGACTCCCTCACCAATTCCCATAAATTGGAGGCACCCGCGCACTGAGGGGTGCCGAATGTCGTCGTTCTTATTCACGTTCTCAACCGTGGAATAGGAAATGCGGCTGTGATACTCAAAAAAAGGAGGAAGAGCCCTGCAGGTGATGTAACAACATTTGTCGATGGTCGTGGATAGAACCGCGCCGCCATGCTCCCGGTACCACACTGGATAGTCCGTACCACCGCCGAAAAACGAAATACGAAGTGGAGTCTTAGTTATTACCATCTGTAAGCCCCCTAGGCCACTGTTGTTATCGGATTATCTGAGCTAACAAAAAAGAGTTCGCCCAACATCCCTATTATAGGTTTGAGGACTATTCAGACCTCGTGCCGCGCATTCAAGCTTAAGCTGGTCGCCTTGCTTGTCTGCTTCGCAGAAAAGAACGGCTTGGCGCCGCCGCTACCCCGGTTCCAGCATTCTATGGGTGATCAATTACCTGCTTTGGGCCAACAATTGCGCATATATCTCACAGGTCTTTTCGCCCACAAGCCCCCAAGAATTGCGCATCCCCGCGAACGCTTTGATTTCGACTCTCCGGCGCTCTAGAGTCATAAACAGATCGCTCGCGAAGTATCTCTCGATGGTCTTCGCAAGATCCGTTGCATCGCACGGCTGACAAACATAGCCGGTCCGCCCTTCGACGATATCATCACGGAGTGATCCGACATCCGTGGCAATCACGGGCAAGCCAAAGCTATAAGCCAAAAAAAGCACGCCACTTTGGAAGACCTGGCTATATGGAAGAACCAGAACGTCGGCGGCTTTGAAATATATCTCGGTCTCATCGTCCCGAATGAATCTCGCCTCTTGGATGACCCGGTTGCCAATCTCTTTTCGCTCAATTGATTCCTGAATTTCCCGCCAATGCCGCTCAGAATCCTTCTTGGGCTCACCCGCAATGACCAATCGATAACCATTGTCCCTGAGTACGATCTGCTGGAATGCCTCTACGAGATAATCCAGCCCCTTATAAGGACGCATCCGCCCGAAAAATAGGACGACCTTGTCTTGGCTATCGATTCCCAACTTACGTTTCGCTTCAACTGGGGTGAGTTCCGTATCCGGCACAGAGTTGTTCAGTCCGAAGGGGATAACGGTCACCGCTTTTTCTCGCACACCGAAGTCGCTATGCAACGCAGCTTTCATTTTGTCGGTGTGCACAAAGATATGATCGCTTAGTCGATATTGAAACTTTAGCGACAGACGATTCGCCATCGACTCGTTGCCATCTCTTGCCGCTGCATTCACGTTGTGCGCGGTCAAGACAATTCTCTTGCCCAGGATTTTGTAATACAGTATGAGAATTGTTCGATCGAACAACTGGAATTTGTAATTCCACAGGATGTGAAAGATCCGAGGCTTTGCCGTAGCCGCGTAGCGAATAATCCGTCCGTAGACCTTCAAATGCTGCAAGAGCCGCTTCGGCAGAGAAGCCGCTTGCCGCAAATCTCCATGCAGTGCGAGAAAAGTCACCGTAGGCTGTGCGTGAATTTCAGGACTCTCAAGTTCCCCGTTGCCGATTACGTCCAGCTTCACGCCCTTCAACGCCAAGGCCAGGCTCAGCCCGTATGCATACGGTCTGTCAATGCCTCCGGTAAGCAACGCGACGGCGGCATTGCACGCCGAAGCGCTCACCTCGCTCTCCTTAGCATCGGAGTCGTTCGCAAGTGGCGGAACAGATTGGAATGCAGTTGTCATCGTCTTTGCGTCTCAGCACCAATGTGGGAAGGAAGCTTTGCATCAATGAGCACCAACAACCACCATCAAGCTCTCTATACCGCCTTATAGAATTCCATCCCAATATTCGAGCATGGACGTCAAGGTCTGCTCCAATGTCCGCAATGGCTGCCAGCCGATGGCCTCGCGGATTTTTTGCGTATCCCCGAAAATGATCTTTTCGTCGGAAGGGCGAATCAGCCGGCTCGCCACCCGTATTTCAGCATCTACGCCGGAGAGGCGCATCGCAGTCTCCAGCAGATCGCCAATCTCGCGCGTTTCGGTAGCGCAAAGGTTGTAAGCCTCACCTGGCTTTCCCTTGAGCGCCCCAAGATAAAATCCGCGGACCGTATCTTGAACATCCAAAAACGCACGTCGCGGCTTCAAATTCCCCACTTCGATCACAGGCTCCTGCAGGCCCTTCTTGATCCGCACGAGCTGCCGCACAAAATCAGACGGCGCATCGTTGGTCTTACCTGGACCAGTCGTATTGAAAAGTCGAATATTGACAGCCGGGACGTGGTAATCCAGATAATATTCCCGCGCCAACAGATCCAGACATACCTTACTGATACCGTATGGATGCAGCGGCAGGAGCGGCTGGTCCTCCTTCACCGGAATTGCGGAAGCGGGCACATTACCGTACTCGGCGCTAGAACATGCTGAGACCACGATCGGAGGTTGCTTCTGGTTTCGTATTGCCTCAAACAGGTTCAGCGATCCGATGATATTGGACTGGAATGTTCCCTCCGCGTCCGCCCATGAAACCGTTGGCAGGCTCTGCGCCCCTAAATGAAATACGTGCGTCGGCTGATACTTCTGGAGAATCTGCTCGACCCTTTGCCCATTGCGTAAATCACACTGCTCAAAGCAGACATTTGGGAGTGTCGGGAGCGAATCCAACCCATGTAAGCGATATCCTCCAATCACCTTCCAGTCTTCACTCTGAAGGAACCTTACAAGATGAGATCCGATAAAGCCCTCTGCACCCGTCACCAGCGCGATTCCCGCCATTATTGTCTCCAAAAAGTTCTAAAAAATGAGGTAAGAAGTTAGTTTGTGGACTGTGAAACCAGGTCAGACGTTAGTTTGGTGACAGGCCAGGTCCTATCAGTCAGAGCACTGTCAGGCTCGCTCAAGCCCGTTACATACTCGAGCTTGTCATCCGGTGCGAAGAGCAGACAACTCGCGATTCGACAGGCGAAACAGAACCTTGTCATAGAATCTCAGTAGAGACCACTTGAACCTTGGCAACATGATCTGCGCACGCCGGCCCAGGTCTGGTCCAAAAATCGACGCAATCCAAGAATACTTCCAGGACAGGCGCGGCATTTGAAGTTCGCCTCCCAGATCGTGGGCGACACTTTGCATCTTCTCTATCAAGTCCAGTCTTTCAGGATAGAAGAAGTTAAGCCAATTCTGCATGTAGGTTACACAAGCCGCGTGTGTCCTTGGCGTATCCTCTAGCGAGCGCAAGTAACGCATGTGCAATTCCATCGAAACCCACTGCGCGTCTCGCTTGCGATCCGAATTTCCGATGTGGCTCAAACTGCCTGCTCCCGAGGCGCGGTAATACACTCGGCCATCGGGCACAAACCGCACGCCATTACTTGCCAACAGTACCCGGCAGAAATATTCACCATCGTCGTCACCGAGAAGGTTCGTATTCCACGGTCCGGCAGCTTCGGTCAGCTCCCGGCTAACGAGCCAGGTCGCCGTCTGCATGTGAAGATTCTGGCTCATCTTGCGAAGCAGCCATTCCGTCGTAGTCAGATCAGACCAAAGCGGAGTTGAAACAAACTTTGCCCGATAGTATCTGTACAAGAAACTGCTCCATCCGCACGAGATCAGAGTCCGTTTGTCCGCTATCTGCTCAGCCATCTCCATCTGTCTCTGGATCTTATT
>JBAWCO010000184.1:0-10146 GCA_049590315.1 Occallatibacter sp.
CCAGACACTCCCCTCCCGACTTGGGGAACAAAAGCGCTTAGAACTCTGTTGAAGAGTGCAATGCCAGGACCACGAGGGGTTATCTCGAAATTGATGGCGATATGTCGATCCAGAGCGCAGGTGGGCATCAGCTTGAACCATTTCCGACGGGAGAATCCGCAGACACTGTCTGCGGATTCGGGTTATTTGGCCGCAGTTCGGATTCGAACCGACCCCTGCCAAGGCCTCTGCCTTTCCGATGCTTTGCTTAAGGAAACAGGTCTCCGTTGAGCCAAGGGCAGCCCGAATTTCCCATTCGGTATTCGCGCCAGAGGAACTGATAGACTCAACCTGTGCATCTCAAGATACAGGTGCACACGGCGAAGGGGTTCGCCTGAACCGCTGCTCTTCCAGGATCTAAGGAAGATCAGCTGATGACCCCTGACGAGGTTTCGTCGGGGAGTCTTTGCCCCCATAAAATCCTCGCCAGAATCTGAGTTCAAGCGCGCCCGATTCAGTGGTATTCCTGCGCCAGATGCTGAGGGCTTTATGAAAATCGTCATCGTTTCCGACATCCACTCGAATTTGACTGCGCTCGAAGCCCTGCCCGAGCGGGAATTTGACCAACTCTGGTGCATTGGCGATCTTGTGGATTATGGGCCAAGACCCCATGAGGTCGTCCAGTGGGTGAAACGAGTCTCGGCGGTCACCGTGCGCGGTAATCATGACAATGCAGTCGGATTTTCTGTAGATCCCCGATGCTCCCCGCCCTTGAAGAGACTTGCGGCTGAGACACTCCGTTTCACGCAAGAAGTCTGCACGGAAGACGACGTCACGTTCCTCAGAGCGCTTCCCAGCCACCACGAACTCAAGGTGAATACAACCCGTTTCTATCTGGTTCACGCCTGCCCGACAGATCCTTTATTCGGCTATTACACTGAACAGTCGGATCGCTGGGATGAAGAGGTTTTGCGGATCAATGCCGATTTGCTGATCGTCGGCCACACGCATACCCCGTTCATTCGGAGTATTGGCAAGACAACGATCGTGAATCCAGGAAGCCTTGGTCAACCGAAGACCGGGCGTCCACTTGCCTGCTATGCGGTATGGGAGGATGGCACGATTTCACTCAAGGAGTATCCCTACCCGCTAAGAGAGACGGCCGAACAGATCCGTCTGATGCCAATCTCCAACGACGATCAGGACGCATTGATCTCGGTATTGGAGACGGGGGCACTACCGACTCAGGGGCATTAGAAGTGACGACAATCTCAACGACATCCATCAGGAATCGGCGGCCATGAATCTTAAAGAATATGAACAAGAGAAATTCGGGATTGGCGACATCGTTCGTTCCGCGCAGGCGGTCATCAACCATGACGAAGTCCTTCAGGCCGAATGCCGTGATCTGCTCACGCGGCTGGCAGAAGACCGATTCAACTTGATGGTTGTCGGGCGTTTCAGCCGTGGCAAGTCGACCCTCATGAACGCCATCCTTGGAGGAAACCACCTCCCAACCGGCATTGTTCCGTTGACCTCCGTGATTACAACCGTTCGATATGGAAGCCGCAAGCAGGTCGTGCTCAACTTCACAGACCGCAGTCTGCGACGCGAGGTGCCGCTTCCGCAACTCGCTGAGTACGTGACTCAGCAGGCAAATCCGGGGAATGTCAAGAATGTCGCATTTGCTGAAATCGAGCTGCCGGTCGAGATCCTGCGCCGTGGGCTATTCTTTGTGGACAGTCCGGGGCTTGGGTCATCGATAGCTGAAAATACGCAGACCACGGAACGTTTCCTGCCTCAGGCAGATGCCTTCGTGCTCGTTACCAGCTATGAAAGTCCGCTGTCGGAAGAAGAGGATCGCATCCTGCATCGGATACGATTCACGAACAAACGGCTCTTTGTCGTCGTCAACAAGCAAGATACGGTCAGCGAAGGAGAACGGAAGGACGCCCTCGCGTTTGTTCAGGAGCGGCTGGATCGTTTCTCCTTCTCGGAGAAACCGCGCATCTTCTCCTTGTCTGCGCGACAGGGGCTGGATTCGAAGCAATCAGGCAATGCAGATCAGTTGGAGCAAAGCGGGCTCAGAGAGTTTGAGACAGAACTGATCCGGTTTCTGACCGAAGAACGCGCAGAGTCCTTCCTCTCCAACATGTATGGTCGGGTCGGTTCATTTCTCGCTCACACGTCAAGGCCTGAGGGCAACATGGAACTTGCGGATTCATTCAGCTCGCTCGACAAGAGACTGCATGACCTGCGAGCAAGGAGTCTCGGCGAGGAAGCTCAAGAGGGTCGAACGACCGCCTTGAGAGACGGCGCCAGCCCTCCACATTTGCAAATTGAGAGACGCACTGGTTGCTGGATCTGTGCCGCAGTGCTCGATGCAATCTTCGCATTTCTGAGTAAGTATCAATACGAGCTGACCATCAATCCGGACACGCAGCAGGAGCACGCCGAAAGGGGCGGATTCTGTCCTCTCCACACCTGGCAGTACGAGAACATCTCCTCTCCATACGGAGTGTGTACAGCGTACCCTAAACTTGCTCATCGCATTGCGGAGTTACTCGACCAACGGGCAGCGCTGATATCAGATGGCGACGAGTCTATCGCGGACCTGAAGGAAATTCTTGCAACAGCGAAAACATGTATCGTCTGCGAGGTCCGCGTCCAGGCGGAAGAGAGGGCTGTAAAACTTGCCGCTGAGTCCGTGCTCGATGCGGTCGCCTCCGCCAAAGGACGATTCGCGGCCTACTGTCTTCCTCATTTATCCCACGTTGCTGCTTCTTTAGGCACCGGGGAACCCATGCGCGAACTCCTTCGTGCCCATGCACAATTCCTGGAACGAACAGCCGAGGATCTGCAACGGTATGCGCTGCGGTACGATGCGCTTCGCCGATATCTGACCAGCGAAGAAGAACGCAGTGCATCTCAATTGGCGTTGCTCATGCTTGCTGGCCACAAAAGCGTGAATGCCCCATGGGCTGCCGAGTTCATTCTCTGAAGGCGCGGAAATGATTGCCTCTGCCAACTGCGATTCACGCCAATACCGATTCGGGTTTCAAATCCGGGATGCGTCCGAATTGCCGAAGGATTTTCAGCTTCGAATACCGCTAGATGGTTGGCTTTCGGCGATCTTCATTCCCGGAGACACGGAAGCGCTCTGGAATACACCAGAATATCCGCCGCGCATCTACATCCTTACTCGCGATGCTCTGATGATCTACGCGCATCCAGCTACGAAAACTAAACCCTTTGTGGCGCCACTTGAACAGTTGATCGAGGTCGGAACGAAGAAGGCACTCCTATATGGTCTCCTTGAACTGTCCGCCGGCGGCGAGGTCCAAGGCTTTCGATACAACACACTTCACCAAAAGCATCTCAGCAACTTTCTTTGCGCAATGCGTGCGATGTGGTTGCCGCGGCATGCAACGGGGCTTGCAGTCCTTTCTCTCTCCACTCCTTCACAAGGCATGACGTTTCGGTGCTGGTATGCACTGAAGGCCGAACTTGATTCCGATGAGGAACTGCTTGGAGTCTGCTGCCGTCCCGCAATCCATCCAGAGAAGAGAGGATGGTTTAGCGGTCCACCTAAGGTCCTGCCCGCCGTGGCCCAGGCAGTCACCGATCGTCGATTGATCGCGGTCTCGACCGGCATCGAAGAGACGGACGACCTTTACGGAATAACGGTTCGATGTGCGCCGATCTGCAAACTGACCGCAGTCGCCCTTGATGAATTCGGCGACGCGTTAATGCTTTCTGTGAAGCTGAAGAGCGGGCCAGAGTGGAAGACTTTCTTTGAACGTGGTCAGAGTGCCTCGACAGCGCAATACTGCGATCTTCTGGAACGAGTGGACCTGGCGTTGCCACAGTTGGGAGCCAATATCTCACCGTAGAATGCACCGGTCTGAATTTGATAGACTTTCTCAGCTACCTGCGACCCATGCGATAGTCCACGTACAGAATGTGAGATTTGATCTGGTCGCCGGCTCTGTATTGCGGGAGCTGCGCCATTTTTAGCAGGTGGAGAATCGCGCCTGGGTTGCCATCGCTCCACTCAACAAGCGATGACAACACGGTCTCCAGATTGGATGCCCAAAGTTCGGTTCTTTCGGCTTCGCGTTGCGCGAATTCCAAAGCGACTTGCGGTGGAAAGTTCTTCACTTCCAATCGTTCCGCCTTGTTCGCGCAGAGGGGGCGCAGCGCACCAATATCTTCCATGTGCGGAGATCGCGACGCAAAGATCACCGGCGTACGCCCATAGTAATGCAGATCCTTGATCATGCCCGTCACAACGCGGGACGGAGCATCCAGATGGTCGAGAACCATCAGAAATGGCTGCGTATCGAGCGCCCGGTGGACGATGCCCTTCAAGGAGGACGTAGAGAGAGCAGCGATGTTTCCAGGAAGTTTAACTTTGCCGTCCGCGGAATGCAGCGCTTGTAGCAGTGTCATCGCAAATTCACGCGGCGATCTCATTTGCGGGATGTAGACCGCTAGCGGTTGGCTACCAATGAAATTCTGAAGGAGGCGAGATTTACCCACTCCCTCAGAGCCATGCACAAGTAAGGATTTGCGAATCCTGGCCTGATTCCGAAGGCGCTCCAGCTCCTCTTCGCGCTCGACAGTATTCAGATATTCAGGTGTCGGAGCGCGTTGGACAGGAGATGAAGGCATCGCTTTTGGAACTCTTTCTCTGAACGCACCTAACCGGCGTTGCTTTCCAAGTAGCGCTGATAACTGGCCCGGATGCACTCTTGCGCAGCATCTCGGTCTTTCCAACCGAGCGCCTTGGTGCGCTTGCCTTCAAGGTCCTTGTAAACCGAGAAGAAGTGCTCAACCTCAAGCAGGAAATGACTCGGCACCTGCGTGTAACTGTCGACGTCACCGAATCGCGGATTACCTGTGGCGTAGGCCAGAACCTTCTCATCCGGCACCCCTTGGTCCAGCATTTCGAAAACGCCAATCGGACGGACGGAATAGACGCAGCCTGGAAAAGTAGCCGAATCCGTCAAGATCAGAATGTCGAGAGGGTCGCCATCCTCGGCAAGGGTCTGAGGGATGAAACCGTAGTCTCCGGGATAATGAACGGGCGAATGGAGGTTTCGGTCCAACCGGAAGACATGAAGCACCTTGTCATACTCATATTTGCTAGTGCTTTCGAGAGGAATCTCGATCACGGCAGTGACGATTTCCGGAACTTCTTCGCCAATGGGAAGATCAAGAAGACTGGTCACTTGTCCCTCTTTCGTCAAATCGCAGGGACAAATAAAAAACCCCTGCGTAATCACAGGAGTCATCAGCCGTTCCATTTCGGAGGGCGGTTGAAGGCGGATTCCTTCGCCAAATCAACTTGTAACATAGCCGGGTCAGTTGCTGCAACCAGGCTTGGCCAAACACGGCTAGACTTGATTACACCCCGAGTCAGACGACTGGGCACGATCCATCGCTCCTCAATTGCATCCAAACAAATGACTGGCCGGTCGACCCGCAATGAAAAGGAATAGATGATGACGAGCACTACGTTTAAGAGAATTCTCGTGGGAGCAAATGGGACTACGGGATCGGAACGCGCTCTCGAAGTTGCGATCTCGCTAGCGGCCAGCATTCACGCTCAGATCATTCTGCTCGGCGTTATAGCCCCGCTTAGCGCGGAAACGCAAGCCGAGGGTTTTGGTCTGGAAGAGGCATCCCAGGCGCGCGCCGATCTCGAGAAGCAGGTGCGCAGCGCGGAACGCATAGCCCGCGACCAAGGTGTGAACGTGGTAACCGAGATTATCGAAGGCGATCCCGAGAAGGAAATCGAACGTAAATCCGAAGAAGCCTCGGTGGACCTTATCGTTGTCGGACACCGGGACATCGGACGCGTCCGGCGTTGGCTTGAAGGGTCTACCTCCGAGACCTTGATCCGCAACTCTCGAACTTCAATCCTGGTCGTACACGACGATCATCCTCTGTAATTTTGCTTGGATATCCGGCGATGGAATCCGCCTTCAACTGCCTTCCGCTCATGGGCTGATGACTCCTACCAAATCAAGTTGCGAGGAGCATGTCGATGAAACCGACAGAAGGAGATATCCTGCAAAAGATGGCGCCGGGCAGTGGCGCCAAGCGCAGGACCGCGCTCAAATTCGTGCTCATGATCGGCGTAGTCAGCTTCTTTGCCGATTTCACCTATGAGGGATCAAGGTCGATCACAGGCCCATTCCTCCAGACGCTTGGAGCAACGGGTGCAATCGTCGGAATCGTGGCCGGCCTTGGCGAGCTGCTCGGATACGGACTGCGGTTCGTCTCCGGACGCATAAGCGAGCGGACCCGAGAATTCTGGCCAATTACTTTTTTCGGATACATCGTCCAGATGGCGGCAGTGCCGATGCTTGCTTTTGCCCGAAACTGGCAGATGGCCGCGCTTCTCATTCTGATGGAGAGAATCGGAAAGGCCATACGAAATCCTCCCCGCGATGTGATGCTGTCGCACGCGGCAAAGGAGATGGGCTTCGGATGGGGTTTTGGAATTCATGAGGCACTAGACCAGTCTGGAGCCTTGGTTGGTCCGTTGCTTGTGGCGTTCATTCTTGCCCATCGCGGATATTACAAATTGGCGTTTGGCACACTCCTTGTCCCCGCCATCATGACCGTGCTGCTGCTCTCGGTCGCAAGATTCCTCTATCCGCGTCCTGAAGACCTGGAGACGAATGCCAAATCTTTGCAAGGGGCTCGTTTGCCTCGTTCGTTTTGGACATATCTCATTGCAGCTGCGCTGGTGGCCGCAGGCTTCGCCGACTTCCAGCTGATTTCCTTCCATTTTCAGCAAGCCGCAATCGTGAAGACGATCTGGATTCCCATCTTCTACTCAGTCGCAATGGCCGTCAGCGGTGTAGGGTCCCTCGTCTTTGGCAGGCTGTTTGACCGCGTCGGTATCTCTGTCCTGATCCCCTTAACGGTGCTTTCCGCATGTTTTGCTCCGTTGGTTTTTCTCGGTGGGTTCTGGATGGCGCTTTTCGGCGCTGCGCTGTGGGGGCTGGGAATGGGAGTGCAAGAATCCATCATTCCAGCTGCCGTCGCGACTATCGTGCCTGCAGACCGACGGCCTTCTGCATACGGATTGTTTACAGGCGCGTATGGCATCTCATGGTTTCTGGGAAGCGCGATTATGGGCATTTTGTACGATCATTCGATTGCCGCCGTGATTGCTTTTTGCGTCATCGTTGAACTCGCAGCCATTCCGCTGTTATTCAAACTGAGAAGGAATACAACTCTCGCTGCATAGACAGGGGCAGTGATGCTTTTCCAACTCCAATGCGGCGGTTGGCGTTTACCATACCGTGAAGAGAGACAGAGAGTTGACTCATGTCTAGAGTTTTCATATTATTGCTTCAGGTGATGGAATCCACCTTGAACCGTCTTCCGAAATGGAAAGACCGATGACTCCTGCATCCTGGCGGGAGCATTTTTGTTTTCCGCCCAAATAAAAATTGAAATCGGACATTAAGGCGCTTGTTGCACAAGTTCCCGCGAGAGCACTGCACCTTCGTTTCTCTCACGTTTACTGACTCCGTGTTCTTCTCTAGCAATGGGTTGGCTGGATAATGCCGCCGGGCAGCTTTAGTTCGGCGCATTACCTCGATCTACAGTCCAGATTTGTGGCGAAGGAGAAGCATGTCTCGTTCACTGAAGTCCGTCCTTGTGCGTGAGCGTCCCAATGCGTTTGCCGACAATTTAACAGAGCATTTCCAAACGGCTCGCCACGTTTTTCTGGTTGCGGCGCCCTTCGGCATCCTAGTAGGCGCGGCGATCGCTGCCTATGACTACGCAGTCAATGAACTCTTATGGAAGACCTTTACCGTTCATTGTTCCCCAGCCGTTCTCTGCCTCATGCCCATTGTCGCAATGGTCTTGACGGGTGTGCTTCTGAGTCTCTTTCGCGTGAAATCGTCCTCGATGGCCGATGAGGTGGTCCGCGCATATCACCGGCCCGATCAGCAGATCGACTACAAATCCGCAGTGCCGAAACTGGCCGCTTCCGTGGCAACGATGGGTTTTGGCGCGAGTGCCGGTATGGAGGGCGCGAGCAAGTGGCTGGGCGCAACAATCACATCTTACGTGCAAGGGAAAATCAATAGCAATCCACGACTCAAGCTACTCCATGGCAAGGCCGAGACAACGCTGATCATCGGCGCCGCAGCTGGCATTGCAGCTATCTTTCGCGCGCCTCTCACGGGCGCAATCATGGGGATTGAGTCGCCCTACAAGAACGATCTTGCCCACGATGCCCTAATTCCGGGACTAGTCGCCGCCGCAACGAGCTACGCAACCTTCAGTTTCCTGCGTCCAGCCACGCCTTACTTTCCCATCAACTTTGTCTACCACCTCAATATTCGCGATCTGTTCCTGTGTTTGCCCGTGGGCGTTTTGGGCGGCCTCGCATCGCATCTCTTTCTCGCCCTGTTATCTAAGACTAAGAGGCGCTATAACGGCTGGACTGCGCCGCGCGTTCTGAAGAATCTGGTCGGCGGAGTGCTCCTCAGCCTCATCGCATTCCTCACTCTCTATCTGATCCATTCTCCGGCCACTTTGCAGGCCGGGCTTCCGGTGGCGAATGCACTGCTCAACGGCAAATACATCCTCTGGGCCTGCTTGTTTCTCTTTGCCGCAAAGCTCCTGGCAACGGTGATCACCTTCGGCATGGGCGGAGTTGGCGGCTTGTTTGTTCCTTCTGCGACCATTGGCGCGGCATTGGGCGCAATCTGCGATGCCACGATGCATCCGAGCCATCCGGGTCTTTTCACCTTGATTGGAATTGCGGCATTCACCGGGGCCAGCTACAACAGCTTGTTGTTCGCCGCTGTATTCATCGCCGAGGCCACGGGAAGCCCTGCTCTGGTTGTTCCTGGTCTGATTGCCTCATCAATGGCATTCCTGGTTGCGGCCGGCATTTCCAACTCTGAATCTCAGCGCGTGCACCGCAATACCGATGAAAGCAAACTCGCGACTATGCCTTGCGGAGAATGGATGACCCGTCGAATTGTGGTGGCATCGCCCAACGAGACGTTGGCGCATTTTCATGATCGAGCCGTCATGGAGCACACTTTTGAGGAACTCCCGGTTGTTGCCAAGAATGGAGCATACCTCGGCATGGCTGCCACGAAGTCATTGCGCATGATTTCTCGCGAGAAATGGGCAATAACCCCGATCACTGCCATCATGGACAATCGCGCTCGCACCGTCTGTTCCTATCATTCGATGAGCATTGCTGAGCAGGAGATGGCGCATGGAGCGCATGACTATATCCCCGTCGTCGATCCAGCAACAGATCGCCTGATTGGGATTCTTTCGACAAAGGATGTTTTGCGCGCTCGTGTACATGCCAACGAGCTGATGCAAACGACACGCATTTATGAATTCAAACCTGGTTTACACGCAATTTCAAACGCTAAGGAGGGGTAATGGAAAAGCATTTCAGCTCAATATCGGCACTTCGCATTTATCTTCGTCGCGGAGACGTAAAGAAAAGTCAACGCTGGTGGCAGCGGCTTGTCGAGACACCACTTTCCACGTACCTCGTGCAGGCCTCGATGAAGACTGGAATTGCTCATGCAGCTGTGAATCTGTCGCATGTTGGCTATACACGCGACGCGACCAAGGTTGCATATGACAACGGCGAGACACCGATGAATACGCTTCCCGTCTGCGTCGAACTTCTGGCTCCAAAGCGTCTGCTCGAACAGTTCATCCGGGAGCAGGCAAAACATCTGAAGAACACCACGCTGGTACTCGTGGATGGAGTACATATCGCTGACCTGTTTCTCCAGGAAGTCGAAGAGTCCATCGACAAGCATCGGCATTCCGTCGAGTACATTCGTGGCAACGATGGCACGACCGAGATCGAAGTGGATCTCGTGGATGGAGATGAGGAGGACGAGGTTTCAATGATGCAGCCCGTTGAATATGCTCCGTCTGAGAGAGAAGAACTGACCGGCACCAAATAAGCGGACGATGATATCTGCCGAGATCAGCAGGTATCATCGTTTCCATCATTCATCGCTGGGGTTGAACGGCTCAGACGAGTACGGAGACCTCCCGCTCTAATCGGTTGAGTCGTTCAATTGCCGACTGTACGGCGGGAGACCCTTCTTCCTTGACTTTCCGTGCCCGATTAAGCGCCTGTTC
>JBAWCO010000185.1:0-8812 GCA_049590315.1 Occallatibacter sp.
GATGTGGCCGTATCACCTTCATTGAAGAACCTTCCACGCAACATGCGGAACCCAAAGACCTGCTGCATCTCAGGCCCAACTGCACGAAATTGCGCTTTCAGCTCTCGTCGCATCAGATCAACAGGGCTATGTCCCGAAGGTCCCAAAGTAAACATCATGGAAAATGTGTGGCCAAGCGGAACCTCGGTCATCAACGATGCGCTGTTCACTCCGGGCAGTCGCTTCACTCTGTCGATGAGCGGCTGATAAAAACCTGTGGTCATATCGCTGCCTGCAAACCGGTACGCAGGAATCGTCATATTTGCGACGAGAACGTGTTCGGTGCGGAATCCCAGCGCAACGTGCCGGAGCGCGTAGATCGTCCGCAGCAGCAGTCCGCAACCGACAAGCAGAGTGAGCGCGAGTGAAATCTCTGTAATCACTAGCGCTCCACGCATGCGGTGCTGCGCTCTGCTCATTCCCGCCTGAAGTGAGCCTTGCCGCAACTTCGACTCGAACCGTGCGTGAAAAACGCCAAATGCCGGCCAGAGCGCAACGCACAGCGTGCTGAATACCGTTAGCAGAACGAGAACCGCCATGACCGATGCACCGGGCAGTAGTTTCTGGTGAATGTAGAACTGTGTCACCAGGCCATGCTCAAAGATTTTGAGAATTGCCAGCGCGAGAACGAGACCTATTGCAGAAGATGACACGCTCAGCACTGCGCTCTCGACCAGCAATTGTTGCAGGATCTGCGCTCGGCTGGCGCCCAGTGCTCGTCTCACTGCAAACTCACGCTGACGCGCGGTGGAGCGGGCGAACATGAGGCTCGCAGCGTTCACACACGCAATGAGCCACAACAAAGCGGACGCGCCAAACAGTGAAAACGTGGCCTTGCGGACCTTTTCATCGACAAGAGAATGAGCATAGCTTTCAAGATTGACGGAAGAAATGCGGTCGCGGTCAAAGGCGTCGGCGTAAGCTCTTGCGACATCGCTCTGTATTGCCCGCAACTCAGATTGCGCCTGCAGTAATGAAGTCTCCGGCTTGAGACGGGCTAGCACCTGGTAGTGCGGAGCATTGTGTTCACGAGCCCTGTCTAAATCTCCGAGAATCACTGGCCGCCACACAACAGGCAATCCATTCCAGTTACCCGAGCCGTATGGAAAAACAACATCCGGCGGCATGACCCCGACAATCGTCAGAGACTCTCCATTGATATGAGTCGTGGTACCCACAGCGTTGGGATTAGCGCCGAAATTCTCGCGCCACGCAGCATCGCTCAACAGAATGGCATGAGCGTCATCGGGTCTGACGGAGCCTCCCGCGTCTTGCAGAAGAAAGCCTCGACCAAGCGTCGGCCGCACGCCGAGCATTGGAAACAGGTTCGCGCTGACTGAAGCGCTGCTGACATGGACGGTCCCATTCTTGCCATCGAGAAACCAAATCCGGCTATTGTTCAGGTCAAAAAAGCTGATGGCCTGCAGAGACCGACTTCTCTGCTGCCACTGCACGATGTCTTGATAGACAGCTTTGCCCAATTGATCCGATCCACTCTTTCCGGTTTCAGCAACCGTCACCAATTGAGCAGGATCTTCGAACTGGATTGGCCGTAAAAGTACACGGTCGACAACGGTGAACATGGAACACGTCGCACCCACGCCGATCGCCAGAGTGAGAACTACGGCAAGCGTGAATCCTGGCGAACGGCGCAGGATCCGCAGACCAAACTGCAAATCGTTTTGAAGGCGCTCGAACCGCGTCCACTTCCACATGCCGTGCGTGGCATCCTGGATTAGCGCAGCATTGCCTAATTCGCGTTGAGCTGCAGACCGCGCCTGCTCCCGGTTTTCTCCGCGCCTGATCCGGTCTGCAATATCCATCTCGAGATGCGCCCCCATCTCGTCAGCAAGATCATCTTTCCGTTTTTCAAAGAGTCGCGTAAGCCAGTTCATGAGTTCCCCATATTCGGAGTCATGATCGCTGCGATGGCGCGCACCATCGTTTGCCAGCGCTCATGATCGGACAGAAGCTGCTCTTTACCGAGCGCGGTAATCTTGTAGAACCTTGCGCGCTGCTTGCTCTCTGTAGTCTTCCACTCCGATCTGACCCAGCGCTGCCGCTCTAGGCGATGCAGAGCGGGATAAAGAGACCCCGTTTCCACCTGTAACACTTCATTCGACTTTAAGCGGATTGCCGCGCGATGCCGTATCCATGCATTGGCCCTAGTTGCAGGGCTTGCAGGATCAGCATGTCCAGGGTGCCTTGAAGCAGTTCAATTCGATTGCGATAAGAATCGGAAGATTTCATCGGGCAGTAGACACTCTACTCCCTATCCATAGAGCATGTCTACCCCCAGATCAGCACCGCGTGCCTTTTAGAGAGGCGAATAATCGCCAATGCGCTCATCGATCATGTGTCACCCACCCGAGAACGGATCGCTCCTGATAAACGCCCCAGGGGCCTTCAGTCTGCCCAATCACACCTTCAGGAATATCTTCTTCTTATAAAGCACCCAAACTGGAATGAAGCACACCGCGGTGTACGACACCGAGTAAGTAAACGCAGCCCATCCCGGATTAGATATGTGCGCATAGATGGGCGCAGAGAGAAAGACCTGCAACGACTCAGTCCTTCCGCCCGCGGGGACTGTGATGTGTTCCAGAATCCCCGGCAATAATTCGCTGATCATGTACGCCACAATCGCGTTCGACCCAAAGACCAGCCACGGCCATGTCCAACCCTTACGCCAGCCGCGCACCTCCACCATCCAGAACACCACCGTCAGCAACGTCAGTGACCACCCCGCCGCCACCAGCACAAACGAACTCGTCCACATGTTTTTGTTCAGGGGAAACCAGAGCGACCACAAATAGCCGCAGCCCAGGCACGCAATCGTAGCCGCAGCCAGCCCCGCAGCCTTCGTCTTCCTTGCCCTCGTCCCGCGCAGCCACAACCCGATCAGCAGCCCAATCAGCGCCGTACCGATAGCCGGAATGTCGCTCAGCAGTCCTTCCGGGTCGCGCACGTTGTGTGCTTCGGGCCCGCTCCAATCCAGATAGAGATGATGCGGCATCAGGAGCCGGTCCATCCACGACACAATGTTCTGGCTCCGATCCATAAACGGAATATCGCGCCCCGGCATCCCCGCCCCCGGCACCGGCACCCACCTGACCAGCACCCAGTAGCCCACCAGCACCAACACCAGCGCCGCGACCTTCGTCCACGGCCGCCTGTCCCACAGATAGAAAAGTCCCACCACCAGGTAGCACACCGCGATCCGCTGCAACACCCCATAGAACCGCATATGTTCCAGCGTAAAAAACGGAAAGTTGTTGACCACAATTCCAAACAGAAACAGAATCACCGCGCGCTTCACCGTGTGCCAGGCAAGTTCCGCACGTGTTGCTCCACGCTTCAGCCGCGACTCAAAAGCGAAGGCAATCGCGGCCCCCACCACCAGCACAAATGTGGGGAACACCAGATCCGTCGGCGTCAGCCCATTCCATTGCGCGTGATTCATGAATCCCCACGAACCAGGCCCGCCGTTATTGTTCACCATGATCATGAACGCAATGGTGATGCCCCGCAGCACATCCAGCGAAATCAGCCGCTGCTGTGGTGTTGTGCCCGCGCTAAGTTTGTTCATTTCCGCACTCTTCTCCATTTGTCGAGCTTCGAGGGATGCCCATTACCCTACGCGTTCAGAGGCTCCTTCGCCAAACCCGCCGCATCTTCTCTGTTATTCTCCACGCTCTCACTGTTACACTCCCTCTTCAGGCAAATTCCAACAACTTTGCTTGCGCTCTCATGGAGGCTATTCCGTGCCAGATTTTCATCCCTTCGTTTCGCCCGACCAGAATCCCCCGGAACTCACCTTCCGCGCCCTTCTTCTCGGCTCCATCTTCGGCATCATCTTTGGCGCAGTTACAGTCTATGTAGGCCTGCGCGCCGGCCTCACCGTCGCCGCCTCCATCCCCATCTCTGTACTCTCCATCAGCATCCTCCGCGCTTTCGGCCGCGCCTCCATCCTTGAGAACAACATCGTCCAGACCACCGGCAACGCCGGCCAGTCCATCGCCTCCGGCGTCATCTTCACCCTGCCCGCGCTCGTCTTTCTCGGCTTCGATCTCGAGTACTCACGCATCTTCATGCTCGCTCTCATCGGCGGATGGCTCGGCGTGCTCTTCATGATTCCGCTGCGACGTCAGCTCATCGTCGAGGAGCACGGCAACCTCCCATACCCTGAAGGCACTGCCTGTGCCGACGTTCTCATGGCCGGCGAGAAAGGTGGCTCGCTCGCCTCTCGCGTCTTCCTCGGCCTCGGCATCGGCGGCCTCTACACCTTCTTTCAGAATGACAATCTCTTCAAAGCGTGGCCTGGCACTCCCGAATATCAACCCGATTTCGGACCGCAACACATCCTCAAAGGCGCATCCATCAAGGCCGACGCCACGCCTGAATATCTCGGCGTCGGTTACATCATCGGACCCCGCGTCGCCGGCATCATCTTCGCGGGAGGCGTCTTCTCCTGGCTCGTCCTCATGCCGCTCATCTATTTCTTCGGCAAGGAACTCCCGCACCCCGTCTATCCCGGCACCATCCCTATCGCCGCCATGGGACCAAGCCAGCTCTGGTCCACTTACATTCGTCCCATGGGTGCCGGAGCCGTTGCGGCAGCGGGACTCATCACACTCATCAAGACGCTTCCCACCATCGTCAGCGCGCTCACCTCCGGATTCAAGAACATCAAGCCCGGCTCGGCGGCCTCCAAAGCCAAACCTCTCCGCACTGAAAATGACCTCTCCATGACCGTCGTCGTTCTCGGCTCTCTGGCCATCATCGCGTTGATGTTCATCTTCCTTGAATTCAAGCCTGTTCCCGGCGCGCAGGTGGGATGGGCCGCCAACCTCGCCGCATCTTTGCTCGTCATCGTCTTCGGCTTTCTCTTCGTCACTGTCAGTTCGCGCATCGTCGGCCTCATCGGGTCTTCAGCGAGCCCGGTCTCCGGCATGACCATCGCCACGCTCATGGCCACATCCGCCATTTTCCTTGTCAACGGCTGGACCGCCCCCGCATTCGGAGCGCTCGCCATCACCATCGGCGGCGTGGTCTGCATCGCCGCATCCAACTCCGGCGACACCTCGCAGGACCTCAAGACCGGCTACATCGTCGGCTCCACGCCCTGGAAGCAGCAGGTCGCGCTCATGATCGGCGTGGTCGTCTCCACCATCGTCATCGGCGTCACCCTCAACGCGATGAACACCAACTTCCAGGAGTTCCACGCCGCCCCGCAGCCCTGGGACATCAACGCAACCCACTCCGGCGTAGCCGTGCAATCCGACGCGCAGCACCTTCCTGAAACCATCCGCGTTCTCGCAACAGACAAGTCCTCCACGGTTCACCACAAGGGCGAATACACCATCCTCAACGCGCTTGGTTCGCCTGATCTGCCCGACGGCAAATACCTCTACTCCCCCGCCACGCACCAGATTGAGGTCCAGTGGATCCAGGGCATCGGCTCGGAGAAAGCCGCCGCCCCGCAAGCCCGCCTCATGGCCACCGTGATCAACGGAATCCTCACCCGCAAGCTCCCCTGGGGACTGGTCATGATGGGCGTCTTCCTGGTCATCGCGGTCGAGCTGTTAGGAATCCGCTCGCTCTCTTTCGCTGTCGGCGCCTATCTCTCCATCGGCACCACGCTGGCCATTTTCTGCGGCGGCATGGTCCGTTGGTTCGTCGATGAGGCAGTCAAGAAGGCAGGCGGCGACAAGACCGACACAGAAAGCGAAATCTCTCCCGGCTCCTTATTCGCATCCGGTCTAATCGCCGCCGGAGGCATAGTCGGGCTCTGCGGCGTAGCGTTGAAGGGCTACGAATCCACCTTCGACAAAGGCGACATCCTCAACTTCCCCCACACCTTCATAGACAACAACTACGTAAGCGTAGCCGCCTTCGCCGCGTTAGCATTCGCGCTCTATTACTTCGCTCGGAAGCCGCTGAAGAAGTAAGAACTATCTGAGCCGTATGAGGATAAAAAATGGCGAGACCCAAATACGACGTCTTCATTTCGCATGCTTCAGAAGACAAGGTAGCCTTTGTTGAGCCGCTTGCAATCGCCCTCCGAAAATGGGGCCTTAAAGTCTGGTTCGACAAATTCTCACTCAAGGTCGGAGACAGTCTCCGTGACTCGATCGAGATGGGGCTGGCTAACTCACGCTACGGCGCGGTTGTGTTCAGCCCGAGTTTCCTTGTTAAGAATTGGCCAAAGGCTGAATTGAATGGCCTCTTTGCAAGACAAGTGCAAGGCAAGAAAAAGATCATCCTTCCTATTTGGCACGAGATTACAGCCGCTGAAATGACTAAGACGATGCCAATTCAAGTTGACAGCGTCGCATTGAAAAGCTCTGAAGGCGTTGAGTCCGTAGCGAAGGCTCTTGTTGAAGTCATCCGGCCGAAGCTCCTCAAATTAGAAGCGAAAAAGGAACTCACGTTCGAAGCGGCAGAAAGCTTTATTGAAAATGCCAAGGCCGAACACCCCGGCTACGACTTTACGGTGCATTCAGGAGAAATCGAGCCTGCCACCTATCCGGGAACTGCAGCGATGATTCGAAGCAATTCGCATCGAATCGATATTAAGGTTTCAAATGCGGCGCTAATCAAAGAGACGCCGAAGTTAAAGATCGCATTTAAGGGCCAGGGCGGGTCCAAGATGCTTGAGTTGTTGCGAACTGGGAAACAACAGTCATGGGAATCCGGAGAGTTCACTTACCTTGGAGGAAGCATTCCGCTTATGCCACACTTCGCCCAAGAAGGTGGCCAATTGATCATCGGACCGGGAAATGTGGCGCGGCCGTCGAGGCCCGTTCGGTTAGAAGTCGGCAATTCTGACCCAATTGTCTTTCCGCTAATGGAAATGCGCCCGACCAGATCGGGCACAGAGGAAGCAGAGATATCAATCGCCCACAGCAATTCGCCTTTGACAATTTCGATGGTGTTCCATCCGTCTGGCAAATCCACTGATTGCAATTTCCACAGCAGCCTGATTGGGCACAGTTTTACGCAATGCGAGAAGGCAATCAAGGCAATTGATGCGTTAAGGCGCAAGGAACCAATTCGCGTGATCGATATCGAATCAGAGAAAGTCGTGATGAACGGACAATGCCTTCTGTCGAACCCGATCAATGAACCCTATTTGGAAGACCTCAGATCTCTGATCACTCTAGCAGCTCAGATAGAAAGGCATTTCTCATGTCGGCTAGATTTTCCAGAGTCAATTAGCAACGAAGAAGATGAAACGCTTCGTATCCTCGACTGTCTTCTTAACAACCGACAATATGACAATGGCCTAACAGTCACAGCAACAATCGAGAAAGGCGACAGCGGTGTGGCCGCAACCCAGCGGCCGCTTTTTGCAGGCCAGCCCGCCATGCTCTTCAACGAGGTAGAAAACTTTCCCGGATACTTCATCCTGTTCGGCAAAACCATCCCCGCTCCAAGCTGGGGCCTATACACGGAACAGCTGGTCTCACGCGAGGATGGAGACGAGCTTGCTAAGTTTGATCAAGCCAAGCCCGGCGATGAACTCGAAGTCAGCTTAACCGCACTGACCCCGACATACGCCCGCTGGAAGACGTCGCCGGAATCGTCGGCTACCCCACGATAGCCTGGTACCCCATCCCTCGCGCTTTTTTTGCGAATGGTGGGAGCGCAGATCCGCTCCGCCACCACCTGCAACCGCACCCCTTCATGCTCCTGCAAGTAAGCAACGATGCCGAACAGCTTTGCCACCATCGGCTTCCCTAGACCGTCTCAATTCACCGTTGCGATAGTATTTTGCCATGCAGGATCAATCGAATTTCACCAAGCGGCGTGCGGGGGTCCATAGAAGGTTCGACCCAATCCTTCAAGCGCGAGACAATACCCGCCGCGAGAAAAACGACATCCTGGAGCAGATGCAGAATGAGCTACAGAAGATCACCGACGACGAGAATCGTTATACAGACGCAAGGCTATTCAGCAAGGCGACGCGCCTGGATATAGAAATTCCTTCTTTTACAGAAAGTGAATTATGGCAGCAAACGGGAAAGTCGCCGGTGTTAAGCACCAAAGGCCGACTGGCCTTGCGCAGAGCGATTGACGAAGAGAAAACACGGCGGCGCGATGTTGCGTCCTGGTGGTGGAAGACAGTCGTCATTCCTGGCCTGGCCGCGACCACGGGATTGGTGGGCGCATTAACCGGCCTCTTCGCAATCCTCCACCACAAATAGCTTCCGCAGCGGCCAGCATTCAAGCAAGCAGCCCGTCTACCGGAAGAGATGCCAAAGCTGCCAGATGCCAAAAGCGCTGATCCCGGCTACAACCTCGAGGCCCAAAGCAACCACCGCACCCCTCACACAGTTCCCATCCTCTTTCGGATGCTCCTGTAGGTATTCCGCTACTCGGGTGAGATTGTTGGTTTCGGTCTGGTAAGGCGCCCATGCGGGACCGGGAAGTATGTCCCGGAGCATAAAAGGCGTTGGCGGTACAGTTTTGAATCGGTTGATTGCCTGAGTGGCCATCTGAATCCCCTCCACCCGGACGCCGTTTCGGAACTATGCCGTACTCCACTGACGCCGGATCCAAAATGACGCAATTGCGCATCGGATGAGGCCATTCTGGGGGCTCTTCAATTGAAAATATGTGATCTCTATCACTTCGGAACGGGAAAGATTACGCCGGTCGGCCAGCCTTGGTCCTGGCTAGTGGAGAATGTGCCAAAAGAGCCAGATACTGTAGACACCGATCACCGCACCGGCCTCCAGGCCAATTGCGACAAAGAATCCCTTAAGGC
>JBAWCO010000186.1:0-2178 GCA_049590315.1 Occallatibacter sp.
GCGCCGAGCAACAATCGAACTTCCCCGATTTAGAGGACAGCAGGGATCTTCTTCCGCTGGTGCTTTGACGCACCCGCCGCACGGAGTTCCGATCGAGGGATCATGTTGCAATCCGTGATTGAAGAGCAAACTCCGCAGGTTGCGAATCTTTGCACAGGTCGAACGCGTGACAGGCAGAGAATGCAGCCACAATTCGATCTCGCTGGCGCGAATATCATCAGTGTCAGAATGCGTTCACCGCAGTGATGAATTCCTCTTGATCCAGGTATCCGATGCCGCACCAGTACACTGGCCAGTTTGCGCCGGTGATGGGATTCAATGTATTGTTCCCGGAATAGAATGCGCCCTGGTATTGCATCTTCGCAGTATTCGATGCCAGCAGGGTAGGAAACAGCTCCGACAGCGACGTGGCGAGAGGGCCCTCGCGGTTATAGGCTTTCGAGAATGTGTAATAGCTGCTGAATGCGGCGGGCGTCGCCAGCAGATTGCAGTTCACTGCGGAATAGTCGAACGGGGCAAGGCTCAAGCCATCGATGGCGAATATCTTGTAGGCGGGGTTATTGCCAAAGAACGCACTGATGCCTGCGGTGACTGCCAGCGCATTGCCCGGCGACATCAGCCGAAATTCGTCCATGTGCGTATGACCCGCAAGAGACATAGCGATAACGGGATACTTTCCAATGATGCCCATGAAGGTTTTCTGATTGGTGTCAACCCACATCATCGTGGCAGCCGTGATCTTCCCGTTCACGTCATTGGAGGCCGCGGCGGTCGTGCCTTCTGCGGCTCCAGGAGGTGCATGCATTAGCAGCCACACCTTTTTGCCGGACGAACTGGCCTTGGCAAGTTGGGCATCGAACCACGTAAACTGATCCGCGATCATGGTTGGATCAGGAAGAGGAGCTCCTGGAGAAAGCGCGAACGTGTTCAACGCGACGATCATCAGATCTAATCCCGCGGGCTCGACCGCGTAGTACCCGCCGTTGGTGATCGACGCGATCACATCCTGTGGGTTTCCCGCGCCATTTAATGCGAGCGTGTATAGCTGTTGCGCGTTGTTCGAAAGAAACGTGCTGTCCGGCCCATAACCGGTATAGGAATCGCAGTTGCCCAGCGCGAAGTAGACAGGGATGGTGCCTGCTGCAGCCCTGATCTGCTGCAAGACAAAGGTGAGAGTCTTGTCCACAAATGCGGCTGCTTCGGCGGGCGTCTTGTTCGCCGAATAGATCGGATAGAGCTGGTCCAGGCCGTGGCCGAGAAAGTCTCCTGTAAAAAGGACTGCTGGACTTGTTCCCAGGTTCTGCTTGATGCTTTCGAGCGCCAGCGTCAGCAACGCAAAGTTCGTGTCGTCGCCAGGCGCGGAAGGCGTGTTGTTCTTGACGTTCGCCGCTCCGGTAAAAATGTTCGGCCAATCGGAGGGATCCGCCGCGTCAAGTTGCGCTACCAGCGCCATATTATCCGCCACGGATTGAAGATTCAGCCCAGTATTGCCGGGCAGAAACGGATTGATATATGGCTGGAAATGGACGTCGGAGAAAACCGGTACCGAGAAGCTGTGGGAGCCGGCAATGCTGGAAACTCCACTGCATCCACTGATGAGTCCTGCACTCGCCAGGCTTGCTACTTCGAGAAATGTGCGACGTGATAGTTCTGGCATTCGATCTTCTCCTTTTGCGGCCGTCGTGGCCCTTTCAGCAAGGGCAGTCAGAATTGCGGCGCCGTGGCCGGTAAATTATCTGAGTCAATACCTTCACAAAGACTGTTGTTGGCAGCCAGGTTGCCGCCCCCGTCAATGGTTACCGTCCAGATGGAGTCGTAGTCATAGGCATCCCAGGCAAGAGGCGGGGCGCTGCTAACGTTGCTATAAGTGGCAAGCAGCGCGCTCAATATCTGGGGGATGTTGTTGTGCTCCCACGCCACAAGGATGGTCTTATTGGTGAATTGTCCGCCCTGGAAGAAATAATTGCTGGCTTCCTGGGGCCCGTTCTTGTCAGTCAGCAGAAAGTTTGACACCAGCGAATACGGCAGGTTTGCGGCGATGGCGTACGGTTCGGCCGTCAGAGCGAGAGTATTGTGCGAAAACGAAGTGGGCCCAGCGGCGGTGAATCCGGCGTTGGGAGTCACCTGCGCCGGGTCGAGTGAATAGACGTGGGTGGGCTGGGGTTTTCCTTTAAGCGC
>JBAWCO010000187.1:0-4299 GCA_049590315.1 Occallatibacter sp.
TTTCGCAACCTGACTATCTCCAACCGATAACTCTTTTTACAAAGAGACTTTTCGGTAAGTCCATGAATTCTTGCTTGCCGAATGCGTCGTATCGCTCTCGGCGTGAATGCCAACCCGCGATCGGAAATGTTTTGCAGGAATCGGTTCAAGCTGACCGTGCACTCTCGCCTCGCGCGGAGGCGTCATGTGAATCTTTTGCCAGGCACAACGGAGCTGACGCAGGGAGCTAAAACCCGCCTGCTCGACCACGCGCCCATATCGAGGTTTGTCTCACGTACCGACTCCAGCGCAAATGCGGGTCCGCCCACATGGTGATCGGTAGGCAATTACTTGGTGTACAGGAACAGTGGGACCGAGGCGAGATTTGCAAATCGCTGCCGCGTGATGGAGAATCTCGTTTGGATCGTTGAACCGACATTCAGGTTTCGAGTGGTGGCCAGGAGCATCTGCGTCATGGTGCCAACCGGTGCACCGCGAGGAAATCAAAACCCAAGGTGCGCAATTCATGAACTGTTCACGCTCGGCCTGGTCCGCAACCCTGCTTGCAGCTGCAATGCTGGGTGCGCCACTTAGTGCGCAAGACTCCTCACTTCCAAATGCCGTTACGACGTCACCGACGCTAGCCGAGCCGGGGCTTCTGTTCTATCTCTCGGGCGATCATGGCTTCAATGCCGACTATGCTGCCAGCGGCAAATCGGCGCCAAATTTTCTCTCTGACGTGAGGATTCTTCCTGGCGGCGCGAAAGGATCCTACCTGCGGTGCGGGAACAATCAGTTGCTTTCGTATTGGGCGCCGGGCAATATTTACGCCCAACACGGGACACTCTCGTTCTATTGGAGGTCACGCGATCCGGTGGACGAGACTGAATTCCCGATCTTTCGCGTCGGATATGCGGATCACTCCAGTTGGGATCAAGTGTGGCTGCGCATCGACTACAACGGTCATGGTTTCGATGCCTTCGTCACCGATGTGAACCTGGGGCGGACCCGTGTCTCCTATGCCATGCCCGTCTTTCCCAAGCCGGACCAGTGGGTGCATCTCGCGCTCACATGGGATGAGACTACCGGCATCCGCTTTTATGTCGACGGCAAGATGGTGGCTGAAAAAGCAGCTACCGGCATGTTCGATGCGGGGCTGGATCAGTTCGGCCCGCACTCGCGCATCATCGGACCTACCGGCGTCGAGAGCTCCTATAGCTATGACCGCGGCGGGGACCTGGACGAGCTGCGCATCTACGACCGGGCATTGTCCGATGAAAACGTGGCGTCTCTTGCCAAAGGCGAAACGCCGCAGAATATTCCCGCTGTTACCAGTAGCTTCGCGAACACAGACACACAGAAGGAGTGGTGGTTTCACTACGGCTGGAACCGTCCAGGCGATATCCCTGCTCCGTTACCGGCAGTGAGCACTACCGTCCGAAAGGTGCAGATCAACGACGCATACGATATCGGGCGGTGGTGGTGGCGGGCGAATGACGGGATCCGAGAAACTACCTGGCCAGGCGTCTACAATCGTTCGCGCCTGACTGGACGTTTCGATTACTTCCAGCTGCCGGATTGGGATTGCTACGCGATATCCGGAAAGACCGTCACCTTCATCATGCCCGATGAGTCATGGAACCATCTGGAGTTCAATGGTGGCGCATTCGGCAACATGACGCTGCTGACACCGGACGTATCCGAGGACGAAGTTCGCCGGAGTGGCCTTGATGGAACAAAGCTGCCGGGAAGAACACTCTTCGAGCGCCCGAGCGGGCAGGAAACGACGTTCCACGATTTCACTACTCCGGTCACTGGCGGCAAGCTACGTTTTACCAACGTCGAGCAGGAGACGCCCATCGGCGAATTCTCTGCCTATTACGTGCATCCAGGCGGCCCGCCAGAAGGAGTCGCTCAGCTCAGGTACAGGCTTACGAGAGGTATTTCTCCAGGCGACAATTCCAGTCTGCAGGAGTTGGTCAGCTTCATCCATGATCGTTATCCGGCCGAGGAGCGCTCGATGATCGTCGGCATGCCCGGCGGAGCCAACGCAGACCGAGTTGCATTCATGCGTGCGCTAGCGCTTCGCAGCAGGTTGGGCAACAAAGTGGACGCGTCCACCTTGCCGATTGTGCACATTCTTATTCCCGCCGATTTCCGTGGTCTGCCGGCAACCACTACACATGTCCCCTCCTACACGTGGGACGACATGTATGCGGGTCTCGATGGCATTGCGATCGACCTGCCTGCACTGCACATAAAGCCGACGCACGGCGACTATGTGCCGATGAATATCGCGGTGAAAGACCCTCTATGGCCGATGCGCGACATGCTCAACTTCACGTTTTCAGTGAAGCCCGACGAGCCGCACACATTGTGGCTGGATATTCGTGACCGTATTCTGCCCAACGACAAGAGCCTCTACATCACGATCGCCTCTGCCAGTGAGGAGTTCAACGCGACGGCGCTGGAAGGCGCCGAAGTGCGGCTGATCTTCAAGCCGTACAAGGATGCTGTCGCAGAGCATATTGCGGACCGTCTGACCCAGGTGCGCGACAACTTCTCCAACATGACGGAAGAGCACGTGAACAGTCGGCGGTTGAATACCTATAACCGCTTTTATGCCGACATTACCGACCTGCTGCGAGTTGATCCGTCGAACGATTTGGGCCGCAAGTATTGGCACGAATGGAACCCGGAGACCGCGGTCCCGGACTATACGCCACCGAAGGTTCCGGCAGATGTCCCGCAGTGGGCCTATCTTCAGGCGAAAGACGTGGACTACTTCCAACGCATCGCCGACTTCTATATCGATAAGCGCCAGGCCTGGGACGGCGAATTCGGCGGCGGCCTCGGCGATGACAGCGACTTTACCAATCTCTTTCCCTCCCTTGCCCTGATGGGTACAGAGCCGGAGAAGTTGAAGACCTCTCTCTCAAGAGAACTGGAGGCAATGTACGAGAACAAGATGTGGACTAATGGGCTGGCAACGGGCCAGTTTGATGAACTGCACAGCTATGAGGACGGACTGAATGTTCTCGGCCAGTCGTTGATGATGGACTTCGGCAATCCGAAAGACATCGAGCGCGCAATGGTAACAGCGCGCCGCTTGGAGTGGCTGACCGGCGTGAACGCCGCTGGGCATCGGCATATTCGCTCCTCGTATTTCAGTGGTTCAAAGATGGCCGAAGGTGGTGTGTGGGGGTGGACCAAAGGCCGTTCTTACATGGTCTTTCATCCGGCACTCGACCTGGTGCTCTTCAATGGAGCTCCGGAGACCCGCAAGATGGTGCTCCAGACTGTCGATGGAATGCTGGCGCACCGGAAGCAGGAGGCGGACGGCAGGTTTGTTACGCGAACGGAAATCAACTTCAAGACGGATGAAGATCTGCCTATCGGCGACTCCACGCCAGACTTCATGTTCTGGGCAGCATATCGCTGGACGGACGATAAGAAGTATCTACTGCCATTCATGGATCAAGGCCCGGCATCGCTTGCGCATATCAGCTCTGACGGGCTCGACATGCTGAATCTGCGCGATGTCTGGGGTAAACAGGTGATGGCAGCGGCAGGAACGAAAGCATCCACAACCGGAGTGTCGGCGACTGCGGCAGCTTCCACTACTGGATCCGCCGAAACCTTCGCATGGCAAGTGAGTGGCGATACGAAATATCTCGACCGGCTTTACTCCGCACAACTGGAAGCAGAGTCAGACCGCGAGTGGATCAATACGGAAGGCAGTCTTTGGATCGATCGCGTGACTGATTCTGCGGGCCCCATGTTCGTGAACACCGAATTGCAGCGAGCGCGCTTCGGCGGCGTCGCGCTCATTCGCAATCACATTTATCCAGGCAATGCTATCGGTTGGCGATTCGTCTCACCGGCGACGCCGAGCAGTCTTGGCATCCTGGTTCCGGTAGCCACTCCAGACCATTTGAAGATGATCGTGTACAACCTTGATGACGTTCCGGTGAAGACTCAGATGATTGGTTGGGAGATCGACCCTGGCAAGTGGGAAATCACCCAAGGCACGCGCGGCAACGCGGATTCCGATCCGGTCGAGAATGTCAGCACGCGCTCGGAAAGCTTCGAGCGCAGCACCAACCTCGACTTCACATTCGCCCCACACACAACAACAGTGCTGGAACTTAAGCTCACCGAAAAGGGCGTTCCATATTGGTCGAGACCCGACTTGGGGATCAGTGCAGACGACGTGAAGGTCGAGGGCAACCATATGAAGGTGACGTTGCATAGCCTCGGCGCAGTGGACGCTCCCGCTTCGAAGGTGGTTCTCCGCGATCACGCGGGTAAGGTGATTGC
>JBAWCO010000188.1:0-3598 GCA_049590315.1 Occallatibacter sp.
ACCAACGGCTTCCTCGAGAACACAACACTCAGCAGCGGAATCAACACGGATGCCTACAACAACAACGGAAGCAACACCTTCGCGTCGCCGGAATTTGAGGTGAACGGGCACCGCCACGCTCGTCTCTTCCTTCGCTTCCAGTTCTAACTCCAGAGTCGCAACCAGAGAGGGCGGCCCCTCACCGGGCCGCCCTTTTTGCGTTTGGGAGCAATCGACTATCATGTGGCCGTTCCCACAAACTCGTTCGGGAACGTAGACTGTTTCCTTTGAGTCGCCAGCAAAGGACTACACGATGCGTAGCCGCCACACTTCGTTCTGTTTGACCTTGAGTCTGCTTCTTGCTGTAGCTTCCGCAATCCACGCCCAGACCTTTAATTCCATCCCTGCCATCGCCTTTGACACCGGCGGTCCCGTTCTTCGGGCCCACGCCGAGGCTCTCAAGCCCTTCACAGTTTCAGGGGAGCGCGGCGTGATTCTTGGGCAGCAGGACGGCACACTCGAGGCGTGGGTGCTCCCCGTCAAACTGCTCTCGCACCTCACCATCGAGGCCCGCATTCAGGGCTACTCCGTCCCCATCGACGTGAACCAGCAGGCCGCCGAGATCGAGGTTCGCCCCGATCGCACCGTCATTACCTATTCGCACATCGGCTTCACGGTTCGGCAAATCATGTTCTCGCCAGACGAGGCCGAGAAGGGCACGGGACCGCTGGTGCTGTTTGAATTTGACTGTCTGCATCCGACAGACTTCACTCTGCGCTTTACGCCAGAACTACGGTGGATGTGGCCCGAGCGCAACGAAGGCGTTCCCAACGCAGAGTGGGTGGCGCGCGGTGTCGATATGAAGGAGCCACCCGGCGAGACCGGCGGCTTCTACGTGCTGCATAGCGACTACCCCGACCTCGCCGGCGCGGTCACCATTCCGGGCGCGCAGCCGGGCATTCTCGCACCCTATCAGGAGCGGCCCCAGGTTCATCCCGTCGAGCTCATCCTCCACATTGACCCGGCACGCGACCGCGGGCGGCTCTTTCCGCTTCTGATGGCTGTGGGAACCAATCCAACTGCAGCCACTACCAGCACGCTGGGTGCGACGTTGGCGAAGCTGAATCAGGAGATCCCCGCTTCGTATCGCGCGCACGAGGAGCGATACAAGGCGCTGCTGGCGAACTCCGTCTCCATTGAAACCCCGGACAAAACTCTCAACGAGGCTTTCCAGTGGGCGGTCGTCTCCATCGAACAGTTGAAAGCGCACGTTCCGGTCGCCCATGCGGCGACCGGCAATGCGGGCCCGGAAGAAACTGCGCTCGTCGCTGGCTACTACGCCTCTGGTGACTCGGCCCGGCCCGGCTTCGGTTGGTTCTTTGGGCGCGACGCGCTCTACACTCTTTACGCGGTCAACGGGTATGGCGACTTCGCGCTTACAAGGTCGGAACTCGAGTTCCTGATGAACCGCCAGCGTGCCGACGGCAAAATCATGCATGAGTACTCGCAGATCGCCGCGTCGATTGATTGGCAGGCCTTCCCCTACATGTATGCCGCGGCCGACTCAACGCCGCTCTTCCTGCTGGCTATGGAAGACTATGTTCGCGCCAGCGGCGACACTGCCTTCCTCACCGCGCATCGCGACGCTATCGAGAAGGCTTGGGCCTTTGAGACTGATCCAGCGCATGACGCCGACCACGACGGCATCTACGACAACTCACAGGGCACTGGCTGGGTGGAGAGCTGGCCAGGTGGCATGCCGCATCAGGAGATTTATCTGGCGCTGCTCGATCAACAGGCCTCCGCGGCGATGGCGAAGATTGAAGCTCTGCTGAAAGACTCCGAAAAAGCGACAGCAGCGCAGCACCGCGCCGATAGCATCGCCAAGACCATCGAATCCGAGTATTACGACGCGGAGAAATCGTGTTATGCCTTCAGCCGTAATGCCGATGGCTCTCAAGACCGCACCCGCACTGTCTATCCTTCGTTAGCCTGGTGGAGTTCGGACACGACGAGCGGCAAGTCAATCCTGGCCCATCCGGAAGGCTGTCTGCGGCAACTCGCATCGCACACCCTCAACACCGACTGGGGCCTGCGGGACGTTTCGAACGAAGAGAAGATCTACGACGGCATGAGCTACCACCAGGGCTCTGTCTGGCCGCTTTTCACTGGCTGGGCTGCGCTGGCTGAATACCGCGCCAACCAGCCTCTCGCGGGCTACCAGATGCTCATGGAGAACGCCAACCTGACCCGCGCGCAGGATTTGGGTGCCGTCACTGAATTACTCAGTGGCGATTTCAATGTGCCCTTCGGGCGTAGCACCAGCCATCAGCTCTGGTCGAGCGCCATGGTCATCACGCCCACGTTGCGCGGCCTCTTCGGCATTTCCATCGACGCGCAAACCAAAACCATCACTGTGAATCCGCGTCTGCCGGCAAGCTGGGACCGTGCGGAGATCCGGGACCTCGGGACCCCTTCCGGCCCCATGAATCTCAGCTTCTCCCGCAGCGGAGAGACCCTGGAAGTCTGTCCCTATTTGGGATTGGACGAGGCATGGCACCTGAGAAGCGATAGCCGCGGCGCAACTCTAGGGACACTCGTCAACGACAATTCTTCCGCGAAAGTTGGCGTTGTACCTTGTAAGGGTCTTCGGATTCCGGTCCACCCCATGGAGATTGAGCCACCGGCTGTCGAGCCTTCCTTGGTGGGCACCCGAACTGAGGCCACACGAGTGCTCAGTGAGGAATGGGGTACAAACAGGGTTGCGCTTACTTTCGAAGGACAGGGTGACAGCAGGGCTTTGGTTGGCATTCACTGCCGTCGAGGAATTGACGAAGTGAGAATCGACTCCCCCCAGAACAAGGGCAGGGAAGCTGATGGCGGGGCGCGCCTAGCCGCCCAGCTCTCCGATCCCAGGGTAAGACATTCTCCTGATCCGCTCAAGGTTGACTCGGCTAAGGGGACCTTGCTGATGTGGCTTGATTTCCCCCCCGGCGAAGGCTGGCAAACCATCACCGTAACCCTAACCTGGTAGCCCAACCCCACCCACTCCCATGCCAACAAACACCACGGCCCGGCATCTCCGCCGGGCCATCGTCAACCTGCTATCACGCGCGAAGCGCGGCTAACTCCGCTAGCACCGCCGCATTTCAGATCCGCATCGGCATCAACACATACCGGTACTTGTACTCTGCATCGGGATCCTCGGGCCGCATCTGGCCCGCACTTTGCGAGTCCTTGAACTCCAACCGAACTTCGCCCTCGTTGCCGAGCGCCTTCAGGAAGTCCAGAATGTAGCCGGAGTTGAAGCCCACCATGATCGGGTCGCTCGCGTACGGGGTATCGATCGTGTCCTCGCTCTCGCCGGACTCGGTTGAACTGGAGCTGATCTTCAGTTCGTTGCCTTCAAGCCGCAGCTTGATCGCTCCGGACCGCTCGTCGGCAAACTGCGCTACGCGCTGGATAGCAGAGTAGAGCTCGCTGGACCGTACTACCGCGAACTTCGTGTTGTCGCGCGGCATCACCGCCTCGAAGTTGGGGAACTGCCCGGACAGCTTGCGTGTGCTCAGCGTCCTGTGGCCTACGCGGAAGAAGAGCGTATGCTCGTCGTCTGCGAACT
>JBAWCO010000189.1:0-6326 GCA_049590315.1 Occallatibacter sp.
CGCCTCAACATTGGACACATTGGGTCCCTCCGGACACGGACCATCCTTCTGCCCCAAACACAGAAGGGGCAAACCGCAGACAGCGGCGAGAATTAGTTTAGAAATCATCGTCCGCATTGGTTGTCGGACTCCGTCCGTCGTCCTACTGCAAAACGCTGTGCGATGGAAGAAGTTGGGTCTAGATCGCCAACTGGATCTCCGATTCGCAGATTAACCGGTGTTGCGGAGGCCGGCGGAGATGCCGCTGATGGTGGCGGCGATGGCGCGGTTGATTTCGGGGGTGTCTTCGCCGGCGCGCTTGCGGCGAAGCAGGTCAACCTGGATGAGGTGCATGGGATCGACATATGGATTGCGAAGCTTGATGGAGCGGCCCAATACCTGGTTGGTCTGAAGTAGCTCAGTCTGTTCAGTTACAGCGAGAACGGCGCGGACGGTGCGATGGAACTCGGCTTCGAACATGTCGTAGATGCGCTCGCGGAGTTTTGAATCTTCAACCAGCGAAGAATAGAGACGCGCCGTGGCGAGGTCCACTTTGCCCAAAGCCATCTCGACGTTGCGCAGCAGATCGATGAAGAGCGGGAACTCGTGGGCCATGATTTGCAGAAGCTGGAGCGAGCCAGACTGGCCGAGATACTGCTCGAAAGCGAAGCCGACGCCAAACCAGGCTGGAACGAGGAGACGCGACTGGGTCCAGCCGAAGACCCAGGGAATGGCGCGTAGATCGGTGAGCTTGGGGGACGCGTTGCGGCGCGAGGGACGCGAGCCGATTTTGGCGTTCTCCAACTCGCCGACCGGCGTGGACTGCTCGAAATATGTGACCACGTCGGGGTCGTCGAGGATGTGCTTGCGGTAGTAGTCGTACGAGATAGCCGAAAGCTCGTTGAGGGCTGCTTCCCACTCAGGCTCGAGCACTCCGGTGAAGTGGCCTTCAGGATCGCGGGCGTTGGGACGCGCAAGAGCGTCGAGCGAGGCGGCAATCATGAGCTCGAGATTGCGCTCGGCGAGAACTTCGTCAGCATATTTGAAGTTGAGGACTTCGCCCTGCTCGGTGATGCGTAACTGTCCTTCAAAGGAGTTCATGGGCTGGGCAAAGATAGCGCGATGTGTGGGCCCGCCGCCGCGACCGACGGTGCCACCACGGCCATGGAAGAGACGCAGCTTGACGCCGGCTTCGCGTGCCACGATGTGCAGATCGCGGTGGGCACGGAAGATTTCCCAGGTGCTGGTAAGCATGCCGCCGTCTTTATTGGAGTCGGAGTAGCCGAGCATGACTTCCTGCCAGTTGTCCCAACTGGCCATGAGCTGGCGATAGTCGGGACGGCTCCATAGCTCACGGCAGACGGCGGGGGCCTGGCGCAGGTCGTCGATGGATTCGAAGAGGGGGACGGGCATGAGGCCGGGGTCACGGCCGGAGCCCTCGACTTTGACGCCGCCCAGACGAGCGAGACGAATGACTGCGAGGACATCTTCGACGGTTGAAGCGCCGCTGATGACGTACTGGCGAATGACTTCAGGTGAGCAGCCACTTTTGATTTCGGCCACGACGCGGAAGGTGTCGAGCACGCTAGCGGTTTGGTCAGAGAGCGCGCCGGGCAATGTGGATGCAAAGGTGTCGGCGATGGCTTCTTGCAGGGCCGTGGCGAGGACGCGGGCGTGCTGACGGATATCGAGCGTGTGGAGGTGGAGGCCGAAGGTGCGGACCTGGAGGATGAGCGGGTCGACGAGGGTGCGCGCGATGCGCAGGCCGCGATTGTCGGCCAGAGAAGCCCGCAGCGTTTCAAGATCGTCAATGAACTCTTCCACCGAGCAATAAGCCGGCAGGAGCTGGGCCATCTTCTCCTGACCCTGCGCCAGCGTGTAAGGCGTGACAGGGAGCGCTGCGCCTGCGTGGCTGGGATGCGACCGGCTTTCGCTTTCGAGCGTACGGAGGACACGCGCCTTCACACAGATGATGAAGCGGCGATAGTACTCGAATTCATACTGCTCACTGAAGACCTGGGTCTCCGTGGTGTGCATTTGCGCGGCGTAGGCTTCAAGGCGTTGCAACAACGCATCGCTGACCGGGCGCTGCTGAGCACTGGTGGTGAGGAGATCGATGATCTCCTGAAGCTGCTTCTGGTAATAGAGAAGCAAATGACCGCGCGCCAGTTGAACGGAGTCGCGCGTGACTTCAGGCGTGACGAAGGGATTGCCGTCGCGGTCACCGCCGATCCAGGAGCCGAAGATGAGCACCTGGGGCAGCGCGAGGGGTTCGATCTCAAGGCCGTAGGAAGCCCGAAGCGCCTCAGAGATTTCGCGGTAAAGACTGGGCAGGGTCTCGAAGATGGAGACGTCGTAGTAGTCGAGGCCCATCTTGATTTCGTCGTAGACGGTGGGACGGCGGGAACGGACCTCGTCGGTTTGCCAGAGGCCGGTGATCTCGGCGCGGACCAGCTCTTCGAGGCGCGCCATGTCCTCTTCGGGGACAGGAATGCGATCGAGCTCGGCGAGGAACTCGCCGATGCGGCGGCGCTTGAACATGACGGAGCGGCGCGCGACTTCAGTGGGATGCGCGGTGAAGACGGGAACGATGAGGATGCGCTTGAGCCAATCGAGAGCTTCTTCCGAGCTGACGCCGACGCGGCGCATTTCACAGAGAGTGCCGGCCAGCGAACCACGCTGACGGCCGGCCTGGCCGCTGAGACGGAGGGCGATGCGGCGGCGTTTGCGGTGATTGGTTTCAGCGAGGTTGATGAGCTCGAAGTAGAAGGCGAAGGCGCGGGTGAGCAGGATGGCGCGCTCAACGGGGAGCGAGTGAAGCAGGTCGAGCGCGACGGCGGCGTGGCGGGCGGCTTCTTCGTCATGGCCGTGCGCTTCGGCGTCGCGGCGGCGGATGGTGCCCTGGCGCAAGGCTTCGACGTGGGCGAAGAGGTCGTCGCCGGCCTGCTCGCGGAGGACCTCGCCGAGGAGGATGCCGAGGGAGCGGACATCACGGCGCAGAGGGGCTTCTTTCAGGTCGCCGGAGTGGGCTTCGAGCTCGGCCAGGCGCTGGGACCAGCTATCGGGGTTCCATAGGAGTGCCATCGTCCTTCGATTATGCACGATGGGCTGTGATGGACAGAACGCGAGGAGTGAATTGAGATGATTTGCTCGGCTTGTGAGGGGACGGAAAAAACTCGGTTTCGCCCCGTTAATCCACAGATTCCGGTCGTTCGAATCCTCTGCCATTGCGCGATAATGTCGCTATTATGGGCATTGTTCCACGCGAGACGACGGAAAGAAACGCTCCATGTCCGTGTGGCAGCGGCAAGAAATACAAGCGCTGCTGTCTATCCGGCACATGGGCACCGCCTACATCTTTCGAAAGCCCCTGGAGCAGGCAGCGCGAGGCTTCTGACCGGCTTACCCCGGCGTTGCTGAAGCTTGCTGCTCGCGAGCTAGGCGACGATTTGCTGATGGCGTGGGCGGATTTCAATCAAGTTCCATTTCCTGAACCAATCAGCAAGTTCGAAAACGAAGAGGGCATTTTCAATCCGTACCTGATCTTTGACTGGAGCCCGAACAGCCTGGTGCGTCGCCGCTCAGGCAAGCCGAGAGCGGGCTTGGTTCTGGAAACCTATCTCGATAAACATGCGAGCCGTCTGTCGGAATTGGAGCTTCAAATCCTGCAGCAGGCCATTTCGCAGCCGGTCAGCTTCTATGAAATTGTCCGTTGCAATCCGGGTCACGGTGCGGTACTACGCGACATCTTGATCGGCGGCGAGACGGAAGTCGAGGAGCATTCCGGTTCGAGATCGATGCGGCCTGGGGACCTGGTTTATGGGCAAATCTGGAGACTGCCCGAAGTAGCTACGCTGGGCAGACTTGCCCCGCGCCTGATCGCGCCTGACAGGAAAGTGGAGATTGTGGGGCTTCGCGCGAAACTGCGCCGGAAGATCGTAAAGAAGAACCGAGAGCTGAACGCTTCCGATCTACTTCGATATACCGATGAGATTCGTTCTGTGTATTTGGACATACGGGATGCAATGTCCAGGCCCAAGAGACTGGTGAATACCGACGGTGAACCGTATATCTTCCACACGGTCACCTTTCGGATCGGCTCCGCGCAGGTGGCATTCGACGCCCTCGCTCCACTTGCACTGGGCGTGGATAAAGAGGATTTGCTCGAAGACGCGGAGTGGAACGCCGACGGATCGCTGGAGAGTGTGGAGTTTGACTGGTTGGTCAGTGGCAACGCGATGCACAAGTCCTGGGACAACACCATCATGGGCCACCTGAATATTTCTGGGCGAACTCTGGTTGTTGAGGTGAACTCGGCGAACCGCGCCGGCAAGATTCGCCAGCAGATCGAGAAGAGGCTTGGCCTTTATGCCGCCCACCTGAGCACCAGCACACAAACGCCTGAAGAGGCGGTTGCGAAGCGGAAAGAACAAGGCAAGAATGCACCTGTCGAGAAAGAGAAGAGCGAGCCGCTCGATCCTGAGATACAGAAGGATTTTGTGGCTCACATGCAGGCGCAGGTCGAGGCCTGGGTGTATCAGAAGATTCCCGCGCTGGGTGGACGAACGCCTTTTGAGGCAGTTCGTGATCCGGATGGGAAGGAGATCGTGGAGTCGCTTCTCGTAGGCCGGGAGCGTAGTTTTGACGGAGCGGTGTCCCAGGGGAACATACGTCCAGATATTGATGCAGTGCGCCGGTTGCTGAATTTGCCGGTTGCGATTGGAACGCTGGTTCATTGACTGTTTGGATTACGCAGTAATCAGTTACCGGTGCCGTCGTGTCCAGGCGCGCGGGAAAAGCTGAAAGAGTAGTTTGCAGGAACGGATTCACCAGCCATGTCCAACCGAGAGAAGCTTCGCGCGCAGATGATAGAGAACGCGGCCGAAATCAACCGGCTCCATCACCTGAATGACGACTCTGTGTGGAACGGCCCAGAACCGCCTGACCTCGGCATGTCACGGTCCGAAGTCTGCAGCGAGTTCCACACCCGCTATCCTCAGCTTTGCGTGCCCGGTGGGTGGGACGTCAACTTCATGGACCGGCTGAAAGCAGGTGACCACACCACGGTAGAGGCTGCATTGTGCTTCCTGGAAGTTCGTCCCTACTTCTTCCGTTCCGGTTACCTGTGGAAAGACCTGCTGAGGAAGTGTAAGCGCGTACCGATGAATGAGGAACAGTCCTTGAGGCTTCAAGCGTTGCTCAAACGTTACGAGGAATGGAAGGCGGAGCGCGAAGAGAAGTCCAAGCGCGGAATGAAAGTTCGCTACACTCTCTCGAAGCTGTTTCTGCGTTTCGAAAGGCTTTTCCCGGTTTTCATTCCGGACTCGGATCTCGACGGAATCGATACAGTAGGCAAGCTATATATCGCGCTTTGCCACAAGCTCGATCTGGAGCCGCTCAAGGAGACTTCAGGCAGCCGCGGACAAGCAAGGAGGCCGTATTCGCCGGAGCGATCTTTGATGTTTGTGAGACTCAAATTGTCTTCGAGCGAAGCACACTGTCGCAGCAGCTGGAATGCTGCCGACGTTTGGGCCACGTTGGCGCACGCGATCCGGCTGACCTATGCACTGGACGAGGGATGCCCAATCTACTTGGATACCGAGCTGCCCATCCGCCTGGAGAAATGAGCCCGCACGGCTAAGCCTCGAGTTGCAGCATGAGGTCTTCCCATTCGGCGGTGAGGGAGGCTAACTGGCGGCGCAGGTCTTGCGCTAGATCGGTGAGGCGCTGGGTTTCGGCGGCGGAGACGTAGGTGCTGAGTTGCTCTTCTGTGTGGGCGATGGAGGCTTCTATACGGGGGACTTCTTCTTCGAGGAAGACGCATCGGTCTTCAAGCTGTTTTTGCTTGATGGGGTTGAGGCGGCGTTTCTTGACGGCGTCGTCGGGGCCACCTTCGATGACGATGGTGGTGCCAAGAGGGGCAACCTCAGCAGGGGCTAAAGCCCCGTTCCCCTGTGCACTTTTCGGCACGACTGAAGTCGTGCCCTGATACAAAGCCTGGAAAGCGGCGTTGCTGGTCGAACGAGGTTGAGAAGCAGGTCCTTCGACTCGCTCCGCTCGCTCAGGATGACTGGCTGTTTGGGATTTGGCATTGGCGGACTGGGCTTCTTTGCGGCGGAGGTAGTCTTCGTAATTGCCTTCGTGGCTAGTGACTGTGCCGCCTTCGACCTCGAGGACGCGGGTGGCGAGGCGGTCAATGAAGTAGCGGTCGTGGGAGACGAAGACGACAGTGCCGGAGAAGGCGGCGATGGCTTCCAGGAGAACATCCTTGGCGCGCATGTCGAGATGGTTGGTGGGTTCGTCGAGAAGCAGGAAATTTGAGGGCGAGACGAGAATGCGAGCCAGGG
>JBAWCO010000190.1:0-1555 GCA_049590315.1 Occallatibacter sp.
CTCCGGCTGATTCAGGTTGTTCCATTGGCTGAAGCGGCCAAAGAGATGCTGCTTGTCGCTGATTTTTTGATCCACGCGCACAATATTCTGATTCTGATTGCCGCCCAGCGAGTAGCTCGACGTGAAATTGTTCAACTGGCTGCCGTTTGTCGGAGCTGGCCAGAGGTCGATCAATGCCTTCGCCGTTTGATTGATGCGGGCTGCTGGAATCGTGTTGTTGGCGAAAGGAGCAGCGGTACCGAGAGGTGCGCCGGTTGTCGCATCGGTGGCGCAACCGCCAACGCCCAGACCATCTGAGTTGGGAGTTGTTTGAAGCACGCCGCCGCACGGGTCGACAATCCTGGAGAGTCCGTTTGCCTTAATAAGATCCGTGAGATTCACATCCTGGCCGTTTTTGATCGCCGTCACTACATCGGCAGTCGGAACCGTGGAAAGCCACGACGACGACGAACGCAGCCTGAAGCCTTCATAGCTGTAGAAGAAGAATGTTCTATCCCTGAAGATCCTCCCTCCAAAGTTGCCGCCAAATTGATTCTGAATCCACGGCGGCCTAGCAAATCCATAGTGATTGGAGAAGAAGTCATTGGCATTGAGTACCTTGTTGCGAATGTATTCATAGGCTTCACCGTGAAAGGTATTGCTACCACTTTTGGTGCTCAGATTCAGCACTCCGCCTGCCACTTTGCCCCATTCCGGGCCGATGTTATTGGTTTGTACCTTGAATTCACCGACCGAGTCTTGCGTTGGAATCAGAATAGGCAGGTTGATGTATCCGATGTTGAGCGGTTGGCCGTCAAGGTATTCGGCGCTCTGATTGGCAAAGCCGCCGCCGATCTGGAAGTTGCCCCACGAGAACGGATTCTGGCCCGTTGCCGTAGCGCCGGCCTGACCTTGCATTACGACCGAGGGAGCTACCTCGACGAGGCTGAAAACGTTTCGCCCATTTAATGGAAGCTCATCGGCGTTGCGTTCTTCCACCACCTCACCCAATGACGAAGTTTCTGCCTGGATGAGCGGAACATCCGATGAAACTGTCACGGTTTCGCTGGCTTGACCCACAGTCAACGCAACATCGACCCTGGTCGTCTGCTGCACCTGGATGACGACGTTCTCGCGGTTGACGCGCTTGAAACCGGACTTTTCAACCGCCATCTTATACTGGCCGGGGTTGAGGTTCACAAATGCGTACAACCCGGTGTCGCCAGTGGTCTGAACTTGCTTTTCAGATGTTCCAACATTGGTGAGCGTTACAGTCGCGCCTGCGACCATGGCGCCTGTCGAGTCTTGAACCGTCCCGGCCAGAGTACCGTAGGTCGATTGTGCCCTGAGACCAAGTGAACAGGACAGAACGAGAAGAATACTGAGAAGGCCGCGCGTGAGTGCACGACCTGACGTCATTGCACTTGCCAAATTTGACATGTTGCCTCCAAAGGGGGGAATTCTGGTGTGGAGTGCATGCGAATCGAATCACACCCCCCACAAAGCGAAATACGGGAAGGCTGGGAAAGGTGTACCAAATTGCACACAAAATGCGAGCGCTACTTCCGGGAGGCGG
>JBAWCO010000191.1:0-1863 GCA_049590315.1 Occallatibacter sp.
CTGGTGAGGCGTTCGCGTGGGGCGCGTTCCTGCGAGGCAGGCCCAGCGGTGGGACATTTCGTCGCGTTTGAATACGGTTACTAGCTTCCCACCTCCAGCTTCCAGTCTTCGGTGCCTAATCCGAATTTGATTGCGACAACTTCGGAGCCTGGATGCGGTAGAGGACGTGACGGCGGAGGGGATGGCCGTCCTGGATGCGGGGATGGTTGAAGTCGTCGGTGGGATCGTGGACCATGCCTAGCTTCTCCATGACGCGGCGGGAGCGCTGATTTTGCGGGACGGTGAAGGAGACTACGCCTGGGAGACCAAGGGTTTCAAAGGCATGGTCGAGGACGGCGCGGGCGCCTTCGGTGGCGAGGCCCTTGCCCCAGTGATCGAAGGCGAGGCGCCACGCTATTTCGACTGCGGGCATGAAGGGCGCTTCGAAGGTGGGGGTGTAGAGGCCGATGTAGCCGATGAAGGCTCCGGTTGCAGGGAGCTCGGCGGCGTAAGGGCCGTGGCCGTGTTGGACGAAATGCTGGTCGATGCGGGCGATGAGGTCGTCGGACTCCTGCGGGGTTAGCGTGGACGGGTAAAACTCCATGACGCGGGGGTCGGCGTTTATTGCCTGGAAGGGGATGCGATCGGATTCACGCCAGGGGCGGAGGATCAGGCGAGGGGTGGTGAGATGGCCCTTCACTGGGAGAGAGTATCACTTACGAGAATTGGAATCGGATCCTTGGATTTCGTGAATTGAAAGAGATGAGGATCGATTTATATTCACAGTGAAGATTCTGATTGCAACGATCTGAAAAACTGGTACGCTGCTCTCATTATGGCTAGAATCTCGGTTCAAATACCGGCCAAGGGCGGCCTGAGTTTGAGTGATAAGCAGCGCTGCGTGGATTTTGCAGAGAAACTGTTGCAATCGATGGTCCACGCGGCCCATGAAAACGCGATCCGACTCTCTTCCATTCCCATTGAGCACATTGGAGTCGAAGCAAAGCCAAAACAATCTCAAACCACCATGCCTACCCTTCAGACGCTTGGCGTACCCAACAATCCGAAGTGGGGTATACACCAAGGGGAGAGCTTCATAAGCAGCCAACCCAAGCCGAAACTGGGGCGCGCGCGCTATGGCTATTCGATGGAGGTTGAGACTCAAGCCTACTTTCAGAACCACTTCGCCGGCTCCTACGCCCGCGCGGACGGCCCGAATGGAATTGCAGGAGATTACCTTTACAACGATCCGAACCGTTATCCGGCCTTGGGATTCCCGGTGAACTTTACCAACAAGAAGCAGGGGGCTCGTCCGGACTGGCGTCTCAAGCTGTTGAGCAGCGGGGCCTGCGAAGCGATTTTTGACGCAACGTCGGAGGATCAGGAGGGTCACCTGATCGAAAAAAGGGTTGGCAATCTGTCTTTGGCGGACATGCCCGGCGTGCTCTATGGCGTGGAGATCATCTACGAGACCAAGGACGCCTATTTCGACACTGCTCCCGTCGTTCCCATCCATGCCGCTATTCCCATAGTGGCCCCGGCTTCCATCAGTACTCAGACCCGGTTCTTTGCCGCATGCGTTTTCGTGCTTGGTGCGGCGGTCGCACTGATGTATTACTTCGACAAGTTTGGCGGACGGTCAACGAGTTAGTCGATCCTGAAAAAGTAATTTTCAGGCGAATTGAAATTGAGGATTTCGTGCTTTCGGACGCTGTGGGATAAGCAGGCCGGTCCAGGCGTTGCTCAGGCGGAACAAGAAAATGCACCAAAAAGCTCCGAGGAGCTTGTGGAAGTTCATTGCCGCGGCCGACAGGAGGGCATTGATCGCATTTCCCTCAACGCCCTCCAACCGATTGCGTTCCAGCCGGTGCTCACTCTTCAGAT
>JBAWCO010000192.1:0-3868 GCA_049590315.1 Occallatibacter sp.
ACCCACCTCGCCCACTCACTGCCTCGTTGTCCGTGCTGTCTTCGTGGATTCTTATAACACAGTAGTACTAATGAGTTGTGAAACTACTTACAGAACGGCGCGCGGGGAAGTTTTCTTTGCCCGCCGATGCCAAAACAATCAGACATTCGACAAAGCGCAAAGGTTTGCCTGTTTCCAAAACATGTAGGAGGAGTTCGCCTGCCAGGTTGGTGAGTCCGCAGTTGATATCGACGATGACTGTGAGGTAGCTGACGCGTAAGCGCAGTAACTCGACCGGGGGTCGAGAATTGAGCGGTGAAGAGCTGAGTGTTAGAAATAGACCCAAGGCTTCAGCGAGTAGATCTTGTCGACTTCATAGTCTTTGCTGTAGCCCCCCTTCGTATGCACCCTCACGCGGTACGGTCCCTCGGCAGAGAGGGTTCCTTCACGTGCCCACTCAAAGAAGTCGACAGATCTGACCACATAGAGGCCGGGAACGATGAGCCTTCGTTGCTCCAGATTGAAGCCGTGGACTCCTACTGCGCCGCCGTTTTCATATCTCTGAAGCTGGATTGTGCTGCTCCCCTCTTGAAAGGTCTGCAACGGCTCTTTGCGTTCCGATCCGCCGAGGAGTCCGTCAAAGACGATCGTACCCAGAAGGAGAAACGACGATAGCAAAAACAGAGGACCCAGGAGGATCAACCCCCAAATCCTCGCCCGCAGCTTCAAACGCAGCACGGGCACAACAGCAAGAAGCGGAATTGCATAGACCGCACATGCAAGCATGAAATTGAGCGCCCCAACTGTAAAACTCAGCGTCCGCATGGAGGTGTAAGCGATGACCAGGACCACGGCTATCAACAGGAGTTGCCAAACAGAATTCCACGTTTCATCTCTGGGTTTGGTCATCTTGCACATGTTACTCCGGATCACGATTGTTAGTGGTTTGTTGCCCAGCCGGAACTTAATATCAGTAAAAAGCGTTGTAAATCGGAGGGTCTTCGCCATAGTGCGGGGACGGCTCAGAAGATCGGCGAATTGTTGCCTGCAAATCCCAAATCGCTGGTTTGGCGGTCAGAAGAAAGACAGTTGAGCTGATTTAGCCTATGGTGAATCCGGTTCTCTGCGGCTGATTGGTTTGCTCAATGCACGCCGGGTGGTGGGGCGGCGTGCTTGATGGGCTTTTTGAAGAGCCATACAGCGAATGCACAGAAGAAGGCCAGGACCGCTGTCCAACGGAAGACATCGACGTACGACATGAGGGCGGATTGTTGTTCCATCAGGCCGTAGAGAAGGCCGAATGAGCCGGGACGCGCCTGGGCGGGGCCGATGCGGTGGGCGAGGTAGCCGGCGAGTGCGGTGGACCTTTGCTGGAGCATGTAGACGGAGACGTTGGCGCCGATTTCAGTCTGATGGAGAGCGGAGCGGCGGATGAGAGCGGTGGTGGCCATGGCGATGCCGATGGATCCGCCGATGTTACGGAGCATGTTGAAGAGGCCGGTGGCGTTGCCCATCTCCTCGCGGCTGAGGGTGGAGGTGGTCATGGTGGCGAGGGGGACAAAGACGAAGCTTAGAGCAAAGCCGGTGAGGGTGATGGGAATGAGCAGAGTATAGGGGCCAATGTCTAGGTCGATGGTGCCGAAGACGAGAGCGCAGATGCCAAAGGCGATGAACCCGGCGCAGAGGAGCTTGCGGTTGTCGATACGGGAGCCGAGGATGCCCACCACGGGCGATCCGATGAAGGAGCCGACGCCGCGGGGACCGACGACGAGACCGGCGGTGAAGGCGGTGTAGCCGAGGACTTCCTGGTAGTAGAGCGGCAGGATGGCGATGGTGATGTAGATGCACATGCCGAGCAGGGCAATGAGGAAGCAGCCGGTACGGAAATTGCGGTTCTTGAGAATGTGAAGGTCGACGAGGCCTTTGGGATGGGTCCAGGAATGCCAGATCCACCCGATGAGTCCGAAGATGAGCGCGGCGACGGCCCAGCGGACCCACAGAGCGCCGAACCAGTCGTCTTCCTGACCCTTATCGAGGACAATTTGCAGGCAGCCGGTCCAGACGATGAGCAGGCCGAAGCCGATGTTGTCAAAGGGGCCAACTTTGGCGTTCTTAATGTAAGGCGGGTCGTGGACGAAGCGGGCGATCATGAAGACCGCGAGAAGGCCGACGGGGATGTTGATGTAAAAGGCATAGCGCCAGCTGAATGTGTCGGTCAGCCAGCCGCCGAGGGTGGGGCCCAGGACCGGGGCGACGACGATTCCCAGACCATAGGCCGCCATGGCCATGGACCGCTTCTGGACAGGGAAACTCTCCAAGAGGATGGATTGGGAGAGCGGCTGGAGTGCGCCTCCTCCGGCTCCCTGTAAGACACGAGCGAGCAGGATGATGCCGAGCGATGGGGCAGCGCCACAGAAGAACGAGGCGATGGTGAAGATGACGACGCAGATAAGCAGGAAGCGCTTGCGGCCGAAACGGCGGGCGAACCAGTTGGAGGCCGGGAGGATGACGGCGTTGGCGACCAGATAGCTGGTGAGGACCCATGTGGCCTCAGAGTTGGAGGCGGAGAGGGAGCCGGCGATGTAGGGGAGGGCCACCGAGGCGATGGCGGTGTCGAGGACCTCCATGAAGGTGGGGAGCATTACAGAGACAGTGACAAGCCACGGGTTGACGCCTTGGGAGAGCGGATAGCGAGCTTGGGCGGCGGCGGTGGTCATGGAGGAGCGGAACAATCGAGATTAACCGATTGGAGGTGAGAGCGTGTGTGACGGGGACTGCATGGCTTGGGCTGGCGGTTAGACAGGTTCGGGCTTTGTCTTACGCGTTGGGCATCGCGCAAGACGGCGCGTTAGACGGCGTCAGGCGCTGTAAGACATTCGTAAGGCGCGGACGACGGGCTTCTGGGCTGCGTAAGACGCGAGGACCCGGTTGCGTCCGGACCGAGAAATTACCGGACGCGGTTGGGGAGGGCTGGCTATTGGATGGACCGGAGCCAGGCGACAATCTGCCAGCGCTGTGCCTCCGGCAGGCTGGACCACGAAGGCATGCCGTGGCCGATGTCGCCCTGGCGAAGAAACCACTCGATGTCGCCGTCTGTGGCGGTACGAATCCGCTCACTGCGGAGGGCCGGCCGTTTGTGGCCGTCGCCTAAGGCATTCGCTTTATGGCACTGCAGGCAGCGGTCGCGATAAATGAGCGCCCCGGCAGCCTCGGTTTCGGCATTGGCCGCGAGAGGATTGGAGCGGGCATGGTCCCTGGCCGGTATGTGCTGCCATCTGGAGCTGGTGGCTGCGGCGAAGGAAAGGGTTGCGCCTAGTAGAAGGGCGAGAATTGCGGGAATGTGTCTCATTACTGATTACCTCCACGAGAACCGGTATTTTCCCGCGAGGGATGGAACCAGTTGCCAACTTGTTCGAATTCGAAGGCGAGGCCGACTCGGTAGACGCGGGCAAGGCTGGTGTCTGTGAGGCCAAAACCGGGAGAGAAGCTGAGCCGAACGCCCTTGGGGAGTTGCCAGCCGAGAAGAGGCGCGACGTAGTGAGACGTATCGCGCATGGTGAGTGAGAAGGTGTCTCCCAAGCCGCCATAGGCTTCCGCACCGGCCATGAATTTCTCCGCACAGAAGACGCAGGGGCGCCCACTGGCCGTGCTTCTCAGTGGGCGGGTTGCTCCAACCGCGTACCCGAACTCCCACGGGTCATGACCAAGGTTCTTCTCTGATATGAAGTTCTCGGAGATATTCCAGTCTTTGAAGTTTGAAGAGAGAATCAATTTCAACTCGGCTTCGTGCTGATGATCTTTACGGGATTCGCCGTTGGGTTCGGCCAGATCGGCTTGCCCGTCATGACCGACAAACTCCAGGATGGTTTTGTCGGCTCCGGAGATATTC
>JBAWCO010000193.1:0-13670 GCA_049590315.1 Occallatibacter sp.
TAGCGCTGGTTTGAAGCGCCATTGCTTCACCGTCTCTATCGCGTTGTTATCGAGTTCCGGCTCAAGGCTGCGGACCACGTGAATATTTTGCGGAAGTCCGTTGGTATCAATCGTGACGCCCACTAAACACACACCGCGTTTCAGAAGTTTCCCGGAAACGGGAATTGCCGGATCAATAAGAACCGTCGGGATGGGCGCGCTGATTTGTCCTCCCACCTGTTCGGCTGTGGCAGCCTCTGCGGGTGCAGCCGAAACAGTTTCTTGCACGGCCGGTAGCGCGACAATCGCCAGCGCGATCAGTGGGTGCGCACGGAGCGCGAACCGGTAGAAATTCCCATCGATAGGATGCTTTTCGCGTTGAGCGCAAGTGTGCAAACCGACGGTCAATTCAATGGAGACCGCCGTGTTCGAGCCATAAATGGTGCCAGGCTTGAAACGTTGAGCTTCGACGAGTTCCGTCGCGAAGCCAACCAGGCGCCGGTCGCTTGTCTCCAGCGTTTTCAATCCTTGCGGGAGACCAGCGGCGTCGATCGTAGCGGTGAATTTGACTACACCATCGAGCTCATCGCAGTGTTTCGGCCTAGAGACCGTCAAGGTGGGCGGCAGCAAAACAGGTGGTATAAGCCCGGTGCCGGCGGGGGGAATACCCTGGGCATTTTGCTGGCCAGCGGCAGTCAGCCAGGTGAGCAGGAAGATGGACACAAGAACAAATTTGCAACGCATGAAAGGCTCCGAAGGAATTAAACAAATGTAGCACTTCGAGCTTTTGTCATTCGGCCCAGCTCGCGCGGAAGTTCTGCGAAGCCCAGAAAGAAGGGGCTTCTCGAAGGATTCCGTCCGGCGACTCCTGCTCCCGCTGTCATTGCGGCATTTGAATTGCAGATAACATCCGTTGCTGTAGTACGGTTTTTCTATGAGTATTTTCTACGAGTATTTCCCCTGTTTCTGTACCGTATGTTGAGCCATGGTTGCGTGGAGCGCACACTGAAGTTGCACCGATGTTTGAAGAGGGGTTTGCGAAGATTACTGTGGTTCGGGTGAAGAGCGCGGGGTAACTCTGAGCAAGACTCGTCCGCTCATCCGCGCGGTTTTCGCAGCGTGAAGAGAATGAAGCTATAGTCCAGATCGTACATCGCCCAGCGAATGGACCTTTCTGTGCATTCAAGACCTACTTCGCCAGTCTCTTCAAATCCATACCCTGACGCTAGCATGAGCGCTTTCTGAATCTCTTCGCGGTGGAAGACTTTGATGGGCGCGCCGTGGGCGTTTTGTCCGCGTGTGTCCACGGGCTCGGGAAAGTAATCGGTGGAAGTAATCAGCAGGCCGCCGGGCTTGAGGATTCGGTACATCTCACGGAAGTATCCGTCCAGCGGAACCCCGTGCTCAATCACGCTCATGCAGGTCACGGCGTCAAAGAAATCGTTCGCAAAGTCGGACCGCGTAATGTCGCCATGCTGGTAGCGAATCGGCCCTCGGCGGGCGGGGTCTTTGAAGTCGAGATTGATTCCGTAGAGATTGCGATAACCGTAGGTGAACAGCGCCGGCAAAACATTGCTATAGAGTTCCGCTCCCGCATCAAGGACTGTGGCGGAAGGTGACGTGTGGTTCAGAATCGTGTAGACCGCAGCCAGATGGTCCCAATTCTTTTCGTCGCTGCGATGTAACGGGAGGCGAAGCTGTCTGGCTCGATCGAGTGCATTTTGCCATTCGGCGGTGCTTTGCAGAGTGCCGTTGAGAACTGACTGATCCGGAATTTCCTTCGACTTGCCGGTACCAAACCTCAGCCGGAGGGAAAGGCGGTAGGCCGTGTCGGACTGAAGAGCAACACTCTTCACTCTACGGAAGAATCTCTTGGAAGAAAAAGCCAATGTCGACCTAGAACCAGATGCACTTTCGCACGATAGGACCATTATAAGCTCGCCGAATCGAACCACAAATCGGCAACATGCGGAACCAAGGATGGTCGCCAGCGGTTCGTTTAAGATGGATGCGAGGGTTTCACAATGAGCACCTCCCCTGTTTCTGCACCGTATGTTGAGCCGTGGTTGCGTGGAACGCATACTGAGGTTACGGCGGTGGGGCGCGCTGTTTTGCATGCGCTCGATCTGGTTCTGGATGACATTACGAAATGGACCGAGGGGTTGACCGACGCTGAAGTTCACGCAAAGCCGCTGGAGCTGCCTTCGGTGGCGTTTCATCTGCGACACATAGCGCGCTCGACTGACCGGATATTGAGTTATGCGGAAGGGAATCAGCTTACTGCTGAGCAACTGACGGCGCTCAAGGCCGAGCAGGCGGGTGAGGAATCGCTGGCGGCATTACTGGGCGAGGTTGAGGCGTCATTCAGCAATGCGGCAGAACGCGTGCGGGTGCTGGCTACTGCAGATTTCGATACGTTTCGCGGAGTGGGGCGCAAGCAGTTGCCGACTTCGATTGGCGGAGCGCTGGTGCATGTGGCCGATCACACGCAGCGGCATGTGGGGCAGGTGGTGACCACGGCCAAGGTGCTGAAGGCGATGCGGAGCTGATGTCCATACTGGAGTTGTGATCAGTTCCTTGAAGATCCGTAGAGGTCCGGGCCTGAAGGCCGCGTTGATTCCGCTTTGTTCAGGGGGTTGAAACCCCCTGCTCCCTCCGGTGTCTCGGATTTGCGATCGACCTCGCGTTTCTCAATCGGGAGTAGAATGTTTTTGTGAAGTGCTTCTCCGCGGTTGCGCTGGCTGTCGCATTGGTTGCGCTGCCAGTTTGCGCTCAGCGGGGTGGAGCGCGCGGAGGCTTCTCAGGGCACTCCGGATCGGTTTCCCGCGGAGGGTTCGCAGCTTCAGCTCCCAGCCGAGTTGCAGGGGGTTCATCGGGGTATCGTGGCTTTGCAGCCAGCAGACCGCCGGTTGTGGCTCCCGGTTTACAGCGGGGCTTCCGAGCGGGTTTCCGGCCGGGCTACCCACAGAGAGGGATAACAGGCTATCCGGCGGGTCGTTCGTCTTATAGATCGCCTTACGATGGAGACCACCGACATCGGAGACCGTACGTGCCGGGTTATCGTGGCGGAGTGGGTTATGTTGCACCCGGCTACGGATGGGTTGCGCCTTATTTCCCCTGGTATCCGGGCGACATAGGCTACGATTCAGGGTCGGACTACGATTCTGGTTCAGGCTATGGTGACTCTGCCACTGCGCAGAATCCGGGGACTGATGGATACGATGCGTTGCCTCCGTATCCGGGGCCGCCTGAGCCTGCGGGTAACTACCCGCCGGTCGCTGCGTCTCCTATTCCGTCGTCAGTGTCGTCAGGGCCACCGAGCGAAGAGGAAGTGACGCTGGTTTTCAAGGATGGCCGCCCACCGGTGCAGATACACGACTATCTTCTGACCCGCAACACGCTGTACGTATGGGATCGGCCTCAAAAGGTAATTCCAACGGATCAACTTGATCTGGTTGCGACGGCGAAGGCGAATCAGGACGCAGGGGTTGATTTTCAACTGCCGGAGAGTCCGAAGTAGCTTGTAGAGGCTGATTGGATAAATACGGTCCCATCTACGAGGGAGTAACATCAGGGGCTAAAGCCCTTTTATTTATGCGGCTTCTACGGCACGACTAAAGTCGTGCCCTGATACAAGGCCTTGGTGAAACCGGTTGTCGGTTCGACGCTTTTGGTGGCTTGTTACTCGACTACCAGCGAGTCTTGAATGTGCCCCATTTTTTCGTGCTTGGTTTTCAGGTAGCCTGCGAAGCTGTCGAGCGGCTCGACTTCGGCGGAGACGCGCTCCACAACAGAGATGCCGCCTGCTTCAAGAGCTGCTACTTTCTCAGGATTGTTGGTGATGAGCCGGACTTGCGAGACGCCCAGCAGCTTGAGGACTTCAGCGGGCAGTTCGTAGGCGCGGCAATCAGCGGCAAAGCCTAGTTCGACGTTGGCCTCGACCGTGTCCAGGCCATGGTCCTGTAATTCATAAGCCTTCAATTTGGCCATGAGGCCGATGCCGCGGCCCTCCTGCTGCTCGTAAAGCAGAATGCCCGCGCCAGCGGCGGCGATGCTGCCCAGGGCCAACTCCAATTGCAGACGGCAATCGCAGCGCAGCGAGCCAAAGACGTCGCCGGTGAGGCATTGCGAATGGATGCGGACCAGCGGAGGAGTGATGTGAATGTCGCCCATGACCAGGGCGACGAGGCCTTCGACGCTGCGTCCCTCGCGGGCGCCATGTTCACAGCATGGGCGCGGGGCGGGCAAGAGGCCCTCAAAGCCGAGAATGCGGAAGTTTCCCCAGCGGGTAGGGAAATCCGCTTCCGCGACCTTCTTCACGCTCTCAAAGCTCATGTATCCATTCTACAAGGCGGGGCAGTGAATCGAGGGATCTGGGGCTATACTGGCTGCGCTTCCGAGACACCAAGGAGACGGTCTTGAATCAATTCCGTGTTGGAACACTGGTTCTTTGTGCCTTTCTGTTGACGCTTTCCGCGTCGGCGAAGGAGAAGGTGACGAAGCTGACTTTCCAATTTGCCGGGAAAACGAGGACTTACTATTCCCTCATCCCGGACGGCGAAGGCCCGTTGCCCGTGGTTGTTCTTCTTCATGGCTCGGGGAGGAACGGGCTGGTGATGGCCGATTGCTGGAAGGACCTGGCAGCGAAAGAGAATTTCATTATTGCGGCGCCTGACGCGTGGAACTCGGCCGGCTGGGACAGCGGTCCTGACCCCGTCGACTTCTTCCACGCCATGATTGAAGATGTGGCGGCAAAGCACGCCATCGATCGAAGCCGGATCTACCTCTTCGGGCATTCTGCTGGAGCGGCGTTCTCGCTGGTTTTGTCGCAGATCGACTCTGAATACTACGCTGCTGCAGCGGTGCATGCAGGAGCGCTGCGGCCGAATCAATACAACTTGTTCGACTACGCCGAGCGAAAGATGCCCGTGGCAATCTGGGTTGGAGATCGCGATGTGAACTTTCCAATGGACCTGGTAAACGCGACAAAGAGGGAATTCGATCGGCACGGCAGCCCGTTGCAGCTTTCGATCATTCCTCTGCACGATCATGACTATTATGCGATTTCTGACACTGTGGACAGGAAGGCGTGGGATTTCCTGAAGCCGTTGCACCTGCCGCCGCCGGATTCCGCGGATAAGCAATAGGCATGGGCGCGAACGCGTAAACGCCTCAATGTGGCGGCGATGGGCGCCTTTGCCGTTCAGTTCTGCATTAGTTTGTCTGGCCTGTGGCGCGGTACATTGATGGGGTGACCGTCAACCTATTTTGGATTACGCTTCTGGTGAAGCTGGGGGTAGCCGCCTCGGTGGCCAGTGTGCTGGCGAGGGTCACAACTTTCCGGCAGTTGATCTTTGCGGAGAAACGCAGCCGGCGACAGACACTGGCTCTGCTGGCGTTTATTGTTGTGCCGCTTGCGCTGGGAGTCTGGGTGCGGATCAGGGTTCCAAACTTTCTGGCTGCCGATATCTCCTTCGAAACGGTGATTCTGCTTGGTCTTCTGCTGGGGCCGGTGTGGGCCATGCTGGGCGGAGCGGCGCTGGCTGGGCCCGCACTGATCCACCAGGAGTACCTGGCACTGCCATTCGATGTTGTGCTGGGATTGGGCGCGGGCCTGCTGGGACGGTTCGTTGGCAAGGAGGAGATATGGTCTTTCACGCCATTTATTGACCTGAGTCTCTATCGCTGGGTGCGCCGCAACCTGATTAAACCGCGCATCGACCGTCAGTTTCTGATGTTGTTTCTGATTGTTGCGGCGGAGGTGTGCAGGGATTGGCTGGCGCTCGCGTTTCCGCATCGGCTGTTCGCCCTGCTGGCCGGCCAGTGGTGGCTGCAGGTGCTGGTGTGGCTTACTGCACCGATCGTGGTGGGCATCGCGCTGAAGGTCTGGAATACGTTGCGCATTGAACTGAAGCTCGAAGAGCAGAAGCGGCTGCTGCTGGAAGCGCGCCTGGACGCGTTGCAGCGCCAGATCAATCCACATTTCCTGTTCAACACGCTGAACTCCATTGCGTCACTGGTGCGGATGAAACCTGAACTGGCACGTCAAATGACCGTGAAGCTGGCCAACATCCTGCGTGCTTTGCTCAAAGACCACGACAGCTACGTGCCTTTGCGCGAGGAATTGAGCTTTACCGATGATTACCTGGACATTGAAGTGGTCCGTTTTGGAGCCGATAAACTTAGAGTTGAGAAAGAGATCGATCCGCGCACGCTGGCAGTGATGGTGCCCAGCATTCTGCTGCAGCCGCTGATTGAAAACAGCATCAAGCATGGGCTGGAGCCGCGCCTCAAAGGAGGCACCGTGACCTTGCGCAGCCGCCTTGAAGGAGATCGTGTTCTGATTGAGGTGGCTGATGACGGCGTGGGCATGGGGCATCGTCCGGCCACGGCGCTGCGCCGTACCGGGGCGGGCATCGGCATGAAAAACGTGCAGGAGCGGCTAGAGGTTTTGTATGGCGACCAGGCCAGCTTTACAGTGGTCAGCAATCCGGGGCGGGGAACTATGGTTTCAATTGAGATTCCGGCGAACCTGTCGGATTCGCCGTGACGGATGAATAGGATGAGCTGTTGGCTGCCGGCAGCGCAGAGTTGACTGTAGTTTTTGCTGAACTGACGAAAGGAAGGACTTGATGACGAACGAAACTGGCCCGAGCCAATCCCCGGTGTGCTTCGACAAAATAGGACAGGTTGCCATTACGGTGAACGATATGGCTCGCTCGAGGGATTTCTACAAGGACACTCTCGGGATGAATCTATTGTTTGACGCGAGCAGCATGGCCTTTTTTCAATGTGGCGATGTTCGATTCATGATCGGCGTCTCCAAGGAACACGTTCCCATCGGCGGAACGATTTTCTACTTCAAGGTGCAGGATATTCACGCAGCCTATGCGGCTTTGAGTGGACAGCATGTGGCCTTTACGCAATCTCCGCACCTGGTTGCGAGAATGCCCGATCACGAATTGTGGATGGCCTTCTTCAACGATCCGGATGGATATCAGCTGGCCATGATGTGCGAGGTCCCGCTGGCCTGATTGCTATGCGAGCGGCATCGGTCGAGGCCGAGAGGCCAAGTAGGGTGGCCAGCTTTTCAAGGGGTCGAAAACCCCTGCTCTCTCCGCGATCCCACAGCTTTCTTCATGGTTTTCGATTTGGAAACTATAGGACTAAGGTTGAGGATTGGTTGGGGCAGCCGCGGCCCGGCTTCTGGCGCGGGCAACAAGCCATTTTTCGTACTCGACCTTGAGGGAGCTTCCGGGCTTGGGGAACGGGCGCTTTTGCTGGGCAACAAAGCCCAGCCATTCCTCATAATCGCTGGCGGTGGCTGCATCGGCGACAGCAGCGGTCTCGACAGCGGCTGCTTTTGCCTCGGGGGTGATTTTCACTTCTTTCTTTTTTCCGCCGCCACTGAAAAGCCAATAGCGCTCAAAGATGGCCATGCCGGGTATACAGAGACCAAGAATGTAGCGAACCGGGCGAAGCGCGAACACGAGATAAAAAGGAATGAAATGCCCTGCACCAGAGAGGGCACTGATGAGCGCGGAGCAGAAGCAGACGATTACGAGGCAGGCAACGTGGGTGACGATCGTTGAAACAATTGGCAGAGAGAAGCCCGTCTCGTGATCGGCAGTTACTACAAGCCACGCAAGGAATAGGTGAAATGAGACCAAAATAGACGCTGTGACGGCAAGGGCGATATTTGACTTAAGCCAAAAAAAGATAAACACTCCGACGAGCTCGGAAACGACGTACGCGAAGATATCCGGACCTTCCAACCCAAGCCATGCCCACATAACTTTCTCCTCCAAGCTTCAGTTTCGAAGCCAATTCCCATGTACTTATGAAGTTGAGAGGATGGTTCCACTGAATGGCTTGCGCGTCAAGTGACTAAAGAGGGAATAACGTGGCTGCGAGTCGTACTCGCACCATAGTTGATAACCGGCGTGAGGGCGCGAATCAGAATGCAAGGTGCGATGAGAAGCGGAAGTTAGTACAGCGGCTGACTCTTGTCGAGCGCCAGCACCGCGTAGCTTGTGGCCGCGTCGCTCATGAACTGGCCGATATTCGATTTGGGATCGCGATTCTTGTTCAGTGACCAGGCCGGCCATGCGCCGGTGGTTTTGTCCTGATTGGCAATGAGCCATGCAAGGCCGCGCGTGACCTGCGGATCGTGGACTGAGTTCTCTTCAAGGACCAGCACGATGAGCCCAGTGGCATAGCCGTCTGAGCGCGTTTCAAGCGGAGTGTTGTCCACTCGTTCCCAGGTACCGAGGTCGCTCAGGCTCCAGCCGCCGTCTTCTCGCTGGCAGGCAGACAGTTTGGAAAGTAAATCGCTGCGTTGTTCGCGGGTCAACAGCGCCGGAAAGCTTGTCGAGGCCCAGAGCGCGACGATCTTGTTCAAGAGCGGCTGTGCATCGTAGTGGCTTGTGAGGTAGCCGCGCAGGGCTTCAAGGTTCGCGGCAATCCTGGAGGTTTCGCGATAGTGATCCGGGGCATTGCCGACGGCCACCGCCATCAGCGCTGCGCCATGATATTCGCTTTCAGGTGACTCCCACGGCGTGTAGTGGAAGTTCTGCCAGACCCATGCGCCGGCGACTGGGCCGGTTTTCGATTGCAGCGCCCATGCATTGTCGAAGGCAATTCGAGCTGTCTCACTGAGGTGGCCCTGGCGGGCGTCGTAGCTGGACAGGATTACGGCATTCAAAACCGACTCGGCGTTGCGCGATTCAATCTCTTTGCCCGCTCCGTACTTGGCGTCGAGATAAAACGGCTCGACGTCTTTCCACATGCGCACGCGTTTTTCAATGCTGTCGAGCATGGCCCGTTCCGCGCCTGTGGGAGCGGGCTCGCCCAGTTCCTGGCGCAAGATGGGGCGCGCTAGGCCATAGGGCATCTGGGTATGGCAAGAGATGCAATAGGTTCCATGATCTTTTTGCGTACGGTCCCAGCCTTGCCACCAGACTTCACGGCTGTCGAGATAACGTTCGGCTGCCTGGCGGTCCCATCCGGCGACCGCGGTTGCGCCTGATTTGTCCGCAGCGAGAACCGGGCTGACGAGCCGGTTGGAGAAGGTGAACGCGGTGGCTGTGGCCAATGTGCAGGCCCATGTCGTCCAGTTCGAGGCGAGACTAGTCCAGTGAAGCGTGGTCTTCATAAATGGGGACCTCCCCTGAATGAGGATGAGCGCAAAACTGACTACATAACGAGGAACAGCCGGGCGGGGAATTGCGGCTTGTTTCTCAGGATACTTGAGAACCGGCACGGGCGAAACTCGAATCGCCGATGTTGGCGGGGCGGCCTTTCTTTGCGGATCGGCCGGCGACACGTTTGTAGAATGGTCGCATGCCCGCACACATTGGTATTGTTGCCTGCTCCGCTGAAGGAGCATCACTTTGTTACCGGACCATCTGCACAGAAGGCGCGCAGTTGCTGGGACCGCACGCTCATCCTGAAGTCTCCATGCACACTCACTCGCTGGCCGGCTACATGCAGTGCATTTACCAGAACGAGTGGCAGGGCGTTGCTGAGTTGATGCTTTCCTCGGCAAACAAGCTGGCGATGATCGGCGCGGATTTTCTCATCTGCCCGGATAACACCATTCACCAGGCGTTGCCGTTGGTTCTGCCGGAGTCGCCGCGGCCGTGGCTGCACATTGCTGAGGTGGTCGCTGAAGAGGCCTTCCGGCGTGGGTTTCGCAGGTTGGGGCTGACTGGAACACGATGGCTTGTGGAGAGCGAGGTGTATCCGGAAAAACTCGCGGCGCGAGGGCTGGAGTTTGTGAGGCCGACCGCCGCCGAGCGAGAAGATATCAGCCGCATCATTATGGAGGAACTGGTTTACGGCGTATTCAGGCCGGAGTCGGTCGCGATTTTTCAGCGTGTGATTGGAAACATGAAGGATCAGGATTGCGACGGCGTGGTGCTGGGATGCACGGAGATTCCGCTGATCATCGACGACGCAAACTCGTCGCTGCCCGTGCTGGATTCAACACGTTCGCTGGCGCGGGCGGCGCTGCGGCGGGCGGTCGACACCGCGTCCGCGCAGCCGTAAACAGGGAGTACTCCGACGCCGGACCCTGGGCGGTTAACCAGATTCTGCACGATCAACACGCTGTCGCGCTATGCTCAAGAGATGGTGCGTTTCACGGTGCTGGCTTCCGGGTCCAAGGGCAACTCGACCGTTGTCACGGGCGGGCGCACGCGGATTTTGGTGGACGCCGGGTTGAGCTGCAAAGAGCTTTTCAAGCGCATGCGGTTGGCCGGTGAAGAACCGGAGACGCTGGACGCCATTATTGTTACGCACGAGCATTCGGATCACGTGAACGGGCTGTCTGTTACAGCACGCAAACTGGGCATTCCGGTGTACTTTACCGAAGGCACGCACCGCGCCTGGATGCGCTGGCTTACCCCGCGCAGGCAGATGACCCATGCCCAGTGGATTGAGCAGTGCCGGAAGCAGGCTGCGGAGCGCCAGGCGGAAGATGAATCAGCCCGTTGCGAGCCCGAGGTCGAGTTGGATGAAGGCGAGGTCGCGACCGAGGTGCTGTCCGCTGAGTCCGAAACCGCTTTGCCGACAGCGGTTCCTGCGAAAGATCCTACATGGCTTCCTGCGGTGGAATACTTCCAGGCGGGTCAGCCGTTTGAGATCGGCGATATAGCCGTAAGCCCTTTCACCATCCCCCATGATGCCGCGGACCCGGTGGGGTTTGTCTTCCGCGCCGAGGGGGTGCGAATGGCTGTGGCCACGGATCTGGGATACGTTCCTCCCAACGTCAAGGCACAGCTCAAAGGCGTCGATCTGCTGCTGCTCGAGTCGAATCACGACCTGGAGATGCTGCGCGACGGCCCCTATCCATGGTCGGTGAAACAGAGGGTACTTTCGCGCGTTGGTCACCTCTCTAACGAGGCGACGGCGGATTTTCTTGAAAATCATTATGACGGGCAGGCAGCCTATGTGATTTTGGCGCATCTCTCTGAAAGCAATAATCTTCCTGAGCTGGCGCGGGTTTCAGCGGAGCGTGCCCTGAGCGGGCGGGCCAGCCTTTTGGCGAACCGGCTATTGCTTGCAGCGCAACACGAAGCGCTTTCGGCTATTTACTTCTAGTTAAAGTAAGTTACAATAGTAAGCACACGGGAATCACTCTGTACCAGGTAAATTGGCAAGAGAAAAAGCCGGGGTATTGCACTCCGACAGGGCAAATAGAGTGAGACGCTTATGAATCCACGCGTTATGTGGAGCGTCCAATGACTACGAGCCCCGACGCCAAGTGGGCCGCACAACGACACAGCGGTTGAACGCATCCTTTGCAAAGTGAGTCTTTACGTATATGGCTAGAACAATCTGTACAGACAGAGTCGTAGGCGCCATACTGGCAAGCTGGCGTTATGACATTTCAGGAATTTCACCTGAGATGCGCAAGGACTACGAGAGCCATTTCGCCGAGTGCCCCCACTGCCGCGCCCGGCAGAAATTCCATCGTAGTGTCGATGTAACGCTGGCGGTTCTTACCTCGCTGGCGGTCTTCTTCTTTCTGTTCGCACTCGCCGTGATCCGGCACATCAAGCCGCTGGAGCATGTTGCCTTCAACATCTTCGGCCTGGATATATTTGATGTGTACCAGATGCTGGTGTCGGCAGCCATTGCCGGGATCTGCTTCTCTTTGATTGCGTTCCTGCTGGTGCTGACGGCGACGCCTGTGCCGTCGTATCTGGGCGGTATCGCTGCTGAACGCGCGCGGCTCATTGAAGAGCGGCTGCCGGCGGCGATCCGGTCGTTCCGCTCGCGCTAGCGAAACGGGAGTGGTTGAAAGATCTCAAATGCCTCCCCTTGAAAGGGAGGCATTTGTGCGTTTGGGCAACGATTGAGAGAATTCTCCACGAGCAGCCAAATCGGCTTGCAATTGGAGTCTGCGTTTGAATGGATCATCCCGCAATGATTTTGATCGAGAGAATCGAGTTGCCTGTCCGAGGATTCCAGCAGCTTATGGCTGAAGCAAGCGCGGAGAGGTACAACTTCATGAATACGCTTGCGGCGGAGTGGGCGAGTGGATCGAATAGATTCGATGCGCCAGGAGAGATTCTGTGCGGTCATGCGGATGAGGGCCTGGTGGTTGCGGTGGGCGGCGTAAATATTGATCCGTATGTGGGACGCCCGAACGTGGGTCGCCTCCGGCGTATCTATGTGAGACCGGCATGGCGAAACCGGGGAATTGGCCGGGCGCTGGTATCCACGCTCGTTGAAAAGGCGGGCAAAGATTTCGAGTATTTGCGATTGCGAGCCGAGAACCCCGCCGCGATACGGCTTTACGAGAGCATGGGTTTCACGGCCATTGTTGACCCCGCTGCAACTCACATCCTGTCTCTTCGCGAAAGAAATACTGAGAAACCAGTTTAGATGGCCGGCTTAGCGGGATACTGGCGCCCCTGTCTCTCTGCGTCCTGGGGTAGGCCTTTTGTGCGTCTGAACATCGACACCGCGGTCCGCTGAAAGTAAGATGGATCGATTTATGCAGATAACCTTGCGGGGTTCGCTAGAGCAGGCCGAGGTATCTGTGCGCAGAAAGGGATGGAGCCTCATGAAGAGATTTACTCTTACCGTTTTCGTTATTGCGTTGGTATGCGGGTTGACTTTGCGGGCACAAACGACGAGCAACACGGCAGCGAAAAAGAAAGTGAACGATTGGTGGCACGGCGCTTATCAGACACAGCCACTCAACAGTCCGGACGGGAAAAAACTTCCGCTAATTTCAGTCAAGGGCAACCGGTTTGTCGATCCGGATGGGAAGACGCTTGTGTTTCGCGGCGTTAACATTGCCGATCCCGACAAAATTGATGGCCAAGGTCACTGGAGCAAGGACCTATTTGTCAAGGTCAAGGAGACCGGAGCTACCGTAGTGCGGATTCCCGTGCATCCCGTTGCATGGCATGGACGTGGGGCTGCCGGCTATCTTGTTTTGCTGGATCAGGCGGTGCAGTGGTCAACCGATTTGGGAATGTATGTCGACATCGATTGGCACTCTATCGGCAATCTCAAGGACGGATTGTTTCAGGACCCGATGTATGAGACGAGCCTGCCGGAGACCTTGAACTTCTGGCGCATCATGGCGGCCCACTATAACGGGAACCACACTGTTGCGTTCTTCGAATTGTTCAACGAGCCCACGCTCTACAGTGGCCAGCTTGGATCGATGACTTGGGACGAGTGGCGCGGAATCAACGAGAAGATGATCGCGCTCATTCGCGCCTACGACAAGGAAACCATTCCGCTGGTTGCCGGCCTTGACTGGGCTTACGATCTTGCTCCATTGCGCGACAGCCCCGTCAGAGCCGAGCATATTGGATACGTTACACATCCCTATCCCAACAAGAGAAAGCAACCGTGGGAGGCAAAGTGGGAAGAGGATTTCGGCTTTGCTGCTGCGAGTTACCCGATGATTGCGACCGAGATTGGTTTCAGCGAGCAGTACGGATCGAAGGCCGACAATGATGCATATGGCGCTGACATTACGAAGTATCTCGATGCGAAGGGGATTGGCTGGATTGTGTGGTGCTTCGATCCGGAGTGGGGACCGAGCATGATTTCTTCATGGGATACGTTTGAGCTTACGGGGGAGGGGAAGTTTTTCAGCGGGGAGATGAAGGCTAAGGGAAGTGGCGTAGCGCCGCAATCTGCTAAGTAGGCATTTTGGAGGC
>JBAWCO010000194.1:0-23392 GCA_049590315.1 Occallatibacter sp.
GCGGGAACCTGCCGACTACGCCGTATACCAGCAATGCGCAGGGACGCGGGCCGACGTGGGCTAACTCACTGTTCGAAGACAATGCGGAGTTTGGCTTTGGCATGAGAACAGCGCTGGACCAGCAGAAAATATTTGCCGAGACGCTGGTGACGCGGCTTGCATCTGAGATTGGCGTTGAGTTGGTGGCCGAACTGCTGCATGCATCGCAGAAGACAGAGCCGGAGATCAACGAGCAGCGGAAGAGAGTCTTGGTGCTGCGCGAGAAGCTGGCCGGAGACAGTTCTTCCGATGCGCGCAACCTGCTGGCGATTGCAGATTCGCTGGTTCGCAAGAGCGTTTGGATCCTGGGCGGCGACGGATGGGCTTTCGACATCGGCTTCGGCGGACTGGATCACGTGCTCGGTTCGGGCAAGAACGTGAACGTGCTGGTGCTGGATACGGAAGTCTACTCGAATACGGGCGGGCAGATGTCGAAGGCCACGCCGCGCGGTGCGGTGGCTAAGTTCGCCGCTAGCGGTAAGAGCAACAGCAGAAAAGATCTGGCCATGGAAGCGGTGAGCTACGGTTCCGTGTATGTGGCGCAGGTGGCGCTGGGCGGCAACGATACACACGTGGTGAAGGCGTTCCAGGAAGCCGAAGCACACGACGGGCCGTCGATCATCATCGCCTACGCGAGCTGCATTGCGCACGGATACGACCTGATCCATGGACTGGAACAGCAGAAGCTGGCTGTACAGTCGGGCTACTGGCCGCTGATGCGCTACAACCCGGCATTGCGCGAGGAAGGCAAGAATCCGTTCCAGCTCGATTCGAAGGCGCCGGCGATTCGTCTGAAGGAATACACCTATCGCGAAGCGCGTTATACGATGCTGGCTCGAAGCAATCCGGAACTGGCTGCCGAGTTGTTGAAGGAAGCGCAGGACGATGTGGAGCGCCAGTGGCGCGTGTACTCCGGCCGGGCCGCAATGGCTGGCCGTGGTGAAACGCCGCATATCGCTCCGGAAGAAAAAGCTGAAGAGAAGGTTGTAGCGGTCGCTGATGGAGGCGCCGAATGATTGATTTTTCAACGCAATATCTAGGGCTGAAATTAAGTGGGCCTATCGTGGTGTCGTCGACACCTCTTTCGGAGTCGATCGACAATATCCGCCGCATGGAAGATGCGGGCGCATCGGCGGTAGTTCTGACGTCGCTCTTCGAAGAGCAGTTGGCGCTGGAGTCGCGCGCCTTGGACGAAGACCTCTCGCGGGGCACCGAGTCCTTTGCGGAGTCTCTCGGCTACTTGCCGGATCTGGATGACTACCGGATGACGCACGAGGTCTACCTTGAGCATCTGCGGCGCTCAAAGGAAGCGGTGAAGATTCCGATCATGGCGAGCCTGAATGGCGCGACAACTGGCGGATGGGTGCGGTATGCCAAGGACATGGAAGAGGCGGGCGCCGATGCCATTGAACTCAACACCTACGCACTGGCGACTGACAAGAGCCAGACATCGGCCGAGCTTGAAGTGCAACTGTTGGAACTTGTAACTGCGGTGACCGGGGCTGTCAAGATCCCGGTAGCGGTGAAGCTGTCGCAGTCATTTACGAGCTTGCCGCACCTGACTGCACGCCTGGAGGATGCGGGTGCACGCGGCGTGGTGCTGTTCAACCGCTTCTACCAACCGGACTTCGACATTGAAACGTTGGAAGTCAGACCGACGCTGCACTTTTCCACTCCTTCGGAATTGCTGCCACGGCTGCACTGGGCGGCGATTCTCTATGGCCACCTCAACATCGATCTCGCAATTACGGGCGGTGTGCATTCGGCCGAGGATGTGCTGAAGGGAATCATGGCTGGAGCGGGTGTGACCATGATGGCTTCCGCGCTGCATATTCACGGCATCGAACACATTGGCAGAGTGTTGGCCGACGTGCGCTATTGGCTGGAGAAGCGCGAGTACAGCTCACTTTGGGAGACGCGCGGGTGTTTAAGCCGTCGGTCGGTTCCCGACACTTCGCCGTTCGACCGCGGCAACTACATCAAGACGCTGAGTTCTTATAGTCTGCGGCAGACCGTGGCGGCGTTCTAAGAACCGGCAAAACGAGAAAGAAGACGATGGCGACGGCACCGCGGGTGCTGCCGCCATTTTCTTTCGCTGGGAATTAAGCCTGGCCGGGAGCCGGGCTGTCGAAGGCTATTGCCTTTCTAATCAATAAAAATACGTACTTTACTGTTTTGTTCTGTGTTGATAGGCTCGTGAGATTCCTCATTCAGGGAGAGATCCGCATGAATATGAAGATTCATTTGCCGATTGCTCTTGCGGGCATCGGCGCAATGGTCGTGCTGGCTGCCTACGCCGCGTTTGCCAGCTGGAGGGGATTGGACTTTTCGATCGACCCGACTCAGCTGATAAGCAAAATGTCGCCGCTGCTGCTTGCCTCCGCATTTATCGAGCGCGCGGTTGAGGTTTTGGTGAGCCCCTGGCGCGACACCGAAGCGAGTAAGAGGCAGGTCGCGCTGGACCAGGCCAAGGCCGCGCCGGTGCCCGACCCGGTTGTGATTAAAGCTGCAAGCGACAGCTTGGACGAATACCGGGGACAGACGCAACACTATGCGCTCCTGGTTTCGTTGTTGTTGGGCTCGGTTGCGGCCATGTCGGGGGTCAGGGCATTGTGGCCACTTTTGAGCTCGACACAAGTTACTCCCGCAGGAACGCTTGCGGCCGTGAATTGGCAACAGCAATTTGTGTTTCACGTTGTGGACGTGGTTTTGTCGGCTGCAATGCTGGCAGGAGGAGCAGACGGGATTCACAGCATGACGAGCGCATTGACAAGCTATCTTGACGCGACGGGTGAGCAGGCGCGCAAGAAAGCAGCGTCCTAAGGACGACCCGTCGGATCTAGATCGGGGTGGCAAGAAGGCGGAGGACTGTCTCTTCAAGCAGCTCGCGGACGGCGGGTAGGGCGGCTGTCACGGAGGCGCTGAATTCTTCGCCGAGTTCGGTTGAGCCGGCACCGACTGTGAGAAGCATTGCCTGGCGAGGCAGGGAATTGTAGAGCTGGCGGGTCAGCGCGAGGAGCTGCGGCGCGTCCTGATGATGGGTGGCCAGGCCCTCGGCGCCGGACGCTGGGCGGACTTCGTGAATGTGGATGGAGCCGGGGGCGGATTCGACGGAACAATCGATGAAGAGGACAGACTCCGCCTGGGCGATGTCTTCGGTCAGGTCGGGTGTCCATTGCTGGCGCGAGAGAACATGGATTTCGGGTTGACTAGAGAAGTGCTGCGCCGCCCAATCGGCGAGCCAGGGGCCAATGCCGTCATCGCTGCGGAGGGTGTTGCCGCAGGCCAGGATGAGACAGCGGGGCGGAGTTCGATTCATAGGTTGTCAGCTTAGAGTGAACCGGAGTTTCCGTTTTTTTTGACTGCGAAGCTCGAAGGAATTGTTATCTGCTTCGTGCTCTCCCACCCATCGCAAAGTGCGCGATGGATGGGGCACCCAGGTTTATTCGACAGCTAGCTTTCTTGGACTGCTAGCGGATGAGTTGGTCGACTTGTTCGCCGTCGGAGTTGAGGAGTGTGAGAACCAATGGCATCTGGCCGAAGGCGTGGGTGGAGCAACTCAGGCATGGGTCGAAGGTGCGAATTACAGCCTCGACGCGGTTGAGTGCACCTTCAGTGAATTTGCCGTCCTTGACGTACTCTTTCGCGGCCTGCAGGACGCCTTTGTTCATGGCGTTGTTATTCTGGCCGGTGGCGATGACGAGGTTGGCCCAGGTGATGAGGCCGTTTTCGTCAACCTTGTAGTGGTGCATCAGCGTGCCGCGCGGAGCTTCCGCCTGGCCCGCGCCCTCGAGACGGTTGACGCCGGCGATGGCGCGCACATGTTTATCGAGGATGAGCGGATCGGTGAGGATCTGCTCGATCTTTTCGATGCCGTAGAGGATATCGATGAGACGGGCGTGATGATAATGGAAGGAGCTCTGCACGGGGCCGGCGGCGAGCTGCTTGAATTCGGCAAGTTCCTTATCGGCCAGCGGAGTGCCCATGGATTTTGCGATGTTGAGGCGAGCAAGCGGACCCACACGATAGCTGCCTTCGGGATAGCCGAGGGGCTTGTAGTAGGCGAACTTGGTATAGCTGTAGGGCTCGACGGCTTCGCCGATGACTTCACTGAAACGGGCGGCAGTAATGCCGTCTTCAATGGTCTCTCCGGTCGGACCGATGAGGCGGAGTGCGCCGTCAGTGAATTCGACGGACTCATCTTCGTTGATGAGGCCGAGGTAGTTGGACGGGAAGTTGGCGAAAACGTCGATCTCCGCTTTGAAAGTGTCGGCGATCTGCTTGTAAGAGGCGAGAGCCAGGGCAATGTTGGCATAGGCTTCGGGAATCATCGCCAGGATCTCATCGCGCTTGGCCGGGGCCAGGGGCTCGGTGACGCCGCCGGGAACAACCCATCCCGGATGAATGCGCTTGTTGCCGAGCAACTCAATGATGTGCTGACCAAAGCGGCGGAGGGCGATGCCGGCGCGGCCCAGTTGTGGCTTGGCGGCGACGACGCCGAAGATGTGGCGCGCCTTGGCGTCGGACTCCATCCCAAGAAGGAGATCAGGCGACGCGAGATAAAAGAAGCTTAGAGCGTGAGACTGAACCATCTGGGCCAGATTCAACATGCGGCGCAGTTGCGCGGCGGTATGCGGAATGCGCACGGACATGATGGCTTCGCAGGCCTTCGCGGAGGCGACGAGGTGCGAGACGGGACAGATGCCGCAGATGCGGGCCATGAGGCTGGGCATCTCGTAAAAGGGACGGCCTTCAGAAAACTTCTCAAAGCCGCGAACCTGCGTGACGTGAAAATGCGCGTCTTCGACCTGGCCCTGGCCGTTGAGCTGGATGGTGATTTTGCCGTGGCCTTCGAGGCGCGTGACGGGATCGATAGTGATGGTCTGACTCATGAGGCAATCTCCAGGCGGTTAGGCTCCAAAACGGGTGAGGGCCGGAACGTCCAGCGATGCACCGGTTACCAGCGCTGTGAGCGCGGTGTGGAAGGTATCGGCCGAGGGCGGGCAGCCGGGGAGGAAGACGTCCACCTTGACGAATTCGTGAATGGGGCGGACTACACGAAGCAACTGCGGCACGACGACGCAGGGAATCTGCTGCTGCGCGGTGGCGTTCTCCATGTAGGCGCGTTCCAGAATCGCTTCCGGGCCGATGGGATTGCGCATGGAAGGCACATTGCCCGCGACGGCGCAGTCGCCCATGGCGACGAGGAGTTTGGAGTGGGCGCGAATCTTCTTGATCTTCTTCTCGTCGTCGACCGAAGCGACGGCGCCTTCAACAAGCGCGATGTCCACTTCGTCAGGAAATTCCTTGGTGTCGACGATGGGGCTATAGACGATGTCGACGAGTTCAGCGATATCGAGGAGTCGTTCGTCCATGTCGAGGATCGACATGTGACAGCCGGAACATCCATCGAGCCAGACTGTTGCCAGTTTCAGTTTGCTCATTGCGCTTCCCTCATGAGATTCAGGTAGGGCAGAAAATCGGGGTACTTGGGGTGATCGGAGCCAACCTTGCTCTTGTCAAAGAGGGCGCCGGTGGGGCAGACCTGCACGCACTTGCCGCAGCGAGTGCAACTGGATTCTCCCCACGGATCTTTGAGGTCGGAGATGATCATGGAGTCGATGCCGCGGCCCATCACATCCCAAACGTGAGCGCCTTCGATCTCTGCGCAGACGCGCACGCAGCGGGTGCAAAGAATGCAGCGATTGTGGTCGAGGGTGAAGCGCTCATGCGACGCATCGACCGGCAACGCGGGATTGCGGTAGGGCAACTCAACGTGGGTAACACCTTGCTGCTGACCGAGAGTTTGGAGCTCGCAATGGCCGTTGGAGACACAGACTGAACAGATGTGATTGCGCTCGGCGAACAGCAACTCCAGGATCATTTTGCGATGCTTCTGGAGCCGCTCAGTGACCGTGGTGACTTCCATGCCTTCGAATACGGTAGTGACGCAGGCCGGGAACAGCTTGTTGTTGCCTTTCACCTCGACCACGCACAGGCGGCATGCGCCCACATCGCTGAGGCCGTCCAGATGGCAGAGCGTGGGAATGTCGATGTTGTGCTCGCGAGCCACTTCAAGAATGGTCTGGCCTGCGCGTGCGCTGACCTCTTGACCATCGATTACGAGGGTTTTGACGTCGACTGATGCGCTCATGCCAACACCTCCAAGGTTGCTGCCTTTGCCGCAGAAGCTTCAGCGGCTGGCGGCGCTTCCATGTTGCAGACGCCGGCCGGGCAGCGCTTGTGGACAATGTGGTCGATGTACTCGTTCTTGAAGTACTTCAACGTACTCAGGACCGGGTTCGGCGCGGTCTGACCGAGTCCGCAAAGGCTGGTCTCCTTGACCGTGGCGCAGAGGTCGACCAGAAGGTCCAGGTCGGCCATTGTTCCATGTCCGGCGCAGATGCGGGTGAGAAGCGTGTGCATCTGGGCTGTGCCGGCGCGGCAGGGAATGCACTTGCCGCAGGACTCGGTCATGCAGAACTCGATGAAGAAGCGAGCGACGTTGACCATGCAGGACGTGTCGTCCATGACGATCATGCCGCCTGAGCCCATCATGGCGCCGACCTTGAGCAGAGCATCGTAGCTGACTCCGATGTCAAGCAATTCCGCGGGAAGGCAGCCACCAGAGGGACCGCCGGTCTGCACGGCCTTGAAGGTGTGGCCGTCGGGTACGCCGCCGCCGATGCCTTCGATGATGTCGCGCAGCTTCATGCCCATGGGCACTTCAACCAGGCCGGTGTTGGTGATTTTGCCGGTGAGCGCGAAGACCTTGGTGCCCTTGCTGCGCTCAGAACCCATGCTGGCGAACCACTTGCCGCCCTTGCGGATGATGGGAGCGATGTTGGCGAAGGTTTCGACGTTGTTGATGAGAGTCGGCTTGCCCCAGAGTCCGCTGACGGCGGGGTAGGGCGGCCTGGGCTTGGGCGTGCCGCGTTTGCCTTCGATGGAGGCGATGAGCGCTGTTTCTTCACCGCACACAAAGGCTCCGGCGCCGAGACGAATTTCTACGTCAAAGTTGAAAGGCGTGTTGCAGATGTTGTTGCCGAGCAGGCCACGGCGGCGCGCATCGCGCAGGCAGTTGGTGAGCCGGGCCACGGCGAGCGGGTATTCGGCGCGGACGTAGACGTAACCTTTGCTTGCGCCTACTGCATAGGCTGCGATGGCCATGCCTTCAACGACGCGCTGCGGGTCACTCTCAAGAACACTGCGATCCATGAATGCGCCGGGGTCGCCTTCGTCACCATTGCAGATAACGTACTTCAGATCTCCGCTGGCCTTGGCAACAGTGCCCCACTTGAGGCCGGTCGGATAGCCGCCGCCGCCGCGACCACGCAGACCGCTTTCGGTGATCTGCTGAATCACATCGTTGGGCGACATCTCAGTGAGCGCCTTGACGAGGGCCAGGTAGCCGTCACGGGCGATGTAGTCGTCGATCTTTTCCGGATCGATGTGGCCGGAGTTCTCAAGCACCACGTGAACCTGCTGGTCAAAATGCTCCCGCAGGTCACACTGCAAAGCGGCCACCGGCTCTCCGCCGAGACTGGAAATGATGGATTCGGCGTGGGCGGCATCGCAATGCTGATAAAGAATCTCTTCGGGATCAACCAGGACCAAGGGGCCGGCGGCGCACAATCCCATGCAGCCGGTGCGACGGACAAAGGCGCTCTTGCCTTGCGCGGCGACCGCTTTGGTCAGCTCGTCCCTCAGCTTGTCAGAGTGCTGGCTGAGGCAGCCGGTGCCCATGCAGACGTTGATCTCATGGTCATATTTCGCGTATTCAGCGCGGGTGGCTTCGGCTATTTGTTCAAGCTCTTCGATGGTCATTCAACAGCCCACCTTTCCAGTTGTTCGAGCATTTGCTCGCCGGTCATCTGGCCATGCAATTCACCATCCACGAGGACTACCGGGGCGCGGCCGCATGCGCCGACGCAGCGAGCCGTCATGAGGCTGATGTTGCCGTCACTCGTAGTCTGTCCCTGGGGAACGCCGAGTCGCTTTTCGGCCGAGGCCACCAGCTTGTCAGTGCCCTTGATGTAGCAGGCCGTGCCGGTGCAGATGGTCATGGTGTGCTTGCCGGGTGGCTTGAGGCTGAAGTGGTGATAGAAGGTGACCACTCCATAGGCCTGGCTGAGCGGGACGCGCAGGGATCGGGCGACAAAGCGAATCGCGTCTTCGTCGAGGAATCCAAAAGAAGATTGCACGGTGTGAAGCGTTTCGATGAGTGCGTGGCGGGCAAACCCATTCTTGCGCATGGTGCCGTTCACGATCTTCCAACGTTTATCGTCGCTGGGTAGCGGCGGAGGTGTGAAAGCTGGCACGATTCCCCTCCCGAGTGAGGACTATGAGGATACAGAGCGATTGTGATTCCGCGCGCTGCTCCCTGTCCAATCCTGTTGTAGAAGGCGGGGCTTTGCTTCAACGGTGACAGTGGTCACGATGATGACGAAGAATCCCAATTGGTGGAACAGGAAGCCCGCAGGGTTGCGGAGGGATCTCATTTGGCTGGAAGAAGTTGGACCTGATAACCCTGATAGTCGATGGTGATAATCGTTGTGCCAAAGAGGAGGCTGCCGGATTGGCCCCGGGCGTGGGTCGCCATGGAGAATCCATTCATATTTGTGTAGTGGCGCATCACCTTTGGAGGCTCCGAGAGGAAAGAGGGGCTCTTAGAGGCCACTCCCTCGATTTGGACTATGGAACCGTCTTGCGCGTCCGCCCAAAGGGTTCCTTCGATCATATTGGGGGCCTTATGCTTCGGGGTCATGGACACGGCGAGGCAGTTTCTACCGTCGAGCTGCTGCACGCCGCCAGGCTTGAGTTTCATTTCGTAGTTGGCTGAAGTAAACCAGGACTTCTCAATATTTCCGGGCAGATTGATGTTCTTCTCGCTGTCGAGGAGCGGGGCCAGGACGAATTTTTGAATCACTCCCGAGCCGGATTGCGAAAGAATGGTGTAGTCCTTGCCAATTCCTCTGCGATAGAGGGTCTTCACGGTCATTTCAGCCGCGGGATGTGTCTCGTCGTTGCCCCTGAAGACCGAGTAGTGTTCGGTGACGGTGTAGCTGATCACGTTGTCATAACGGGCATGCGCCGCTGCGTCAATGCGCTGGATGATGGTCGATTCATCGATTTGCTGGGCGGGGGCGGGGAGGATTCCGATGCAGTGCAAGAGAGAAAGCAGGAGGAGATGGAAGGCCATTGGTCGCCGCGGACAACGCTTCATGCTGAGAGAGCTCCCGCTAGCAAGCCTAACAGGAGCTTCTATCGATAGGCGCTTCAGACTGCACGCCGGCCAGAAACTAGGTTGATGACGAGAACTATCAGAGCAACTACCAAGAGCAGGTGAATCAGGCTCCCCGCGACATGCAGACTAAATCCCAGGAGCCAGAGCACCACGAGGATCACAAAAATCGTCCAGAGCATTGTTGCCTCCTTTCAAAAAATCGGACACCCGGTAAAGCGGAACGAGCCGGGTGTCCGTGTGCGTAAGCTTGGTTGGATTTTGAACTACCCTACTTCGATAATTCCGCCTGTTCCTTGGCTTCATGTACGGCGTGAAGGAAGGGTGTTGCAGCAGGAGGTGGGGCTACCTCGCCATGAAGCACGGCATGCGTGGAGACATCGGGACCATACATGGCCCTCATGGAATCGTCGTCGCGTTGAATTACTTGGCCGTTCAAAGTAAGGCCGGCGAATACGCCCTTGCTGCGCGAGTAAGTGAGGATCTCGTTGTCCAGTTTCCAATCGGTGCCAGCCGACGCGTGACGGCCTACCGGACCGGCCGCAGCCGATGCGTCAGCGCCGACCTTGAATTTACTCGAAAGCAAATGCTGCATCCCTCGGTCGCCTTGGAGAATCATGACCAGATCGATGCCTTCCACACCGATCTGGAGACCCCAGCTTCCACCACCGATGGTGAAGAACGCGGGTGCACTCCATCCTTGCGCCGTGCGGCATGTGGCAACGCCTTTGCCGCCTTCCGCGCCGAATACAAAGCCACCCTTCACCATGTGAGGAACAACGGCGATGCATTTTGCGTGCTCCAGGACTTCTTCAGGGATGCCTTTGTCAGGAGCGGCCATAACTTCGTGAAGCACCGCACCGGCATGTTCAAGCCGATCTGCAGTTGCTTCGCGCGGGGAGTCTGCCCAGCAAATAGGAGCCAGGCTCAATACCGCACTTAGTAGCATGATTTTCTTCATTGGTTGACCTCACTTATTTTCGCTGCACATCGTCACTTGCGATTGCAGGTTGCGGGCCGCGAAGTTAGTTCAAACACGGACCGGTTCGCTTACTCTCAAGGCAGGAGTGCGTTCTCGCTCCTGGCTCGACTTACGATCCCTCATATGAATGGCGAAACGCCATAAATGGTTGCCCAACAAGTGACGATTACACAGTTGCATATGTGGAATCAGCTGAAGCGATTGCTCTTATGCGCTATGCTTGTTTGCGGTGCGAGGCTTGTCCGCTTGACCGATAACGCTCCAAAACGAGAACCGCACGAAGTGCAACTGCGACGCGGAGTATTAGTGCGCGGCGTGGTGCAGGGGGTGGGGTTTCGTCCGTTTGTATACCGACTGGCAAAAGAGGAGGAACTGGCAGGATTGATCGGGAACGATACGGATGGAGTAACGATCGAGGTTGAGGGGCGGGCGGCGCGGGTGGATGCATTCCTGCATCGGCTGCAAACGGAAGCGCCGCCTTTGGCGCGCATCGATTCTGTCGCGGTGCGAGATTTAGCGGTGAACGGAGAGGCCGGGTTTCGCATTGTTGCCAGCGAGGTGCTGGGGCGGGTCAGCACCGGGATTCCTGCGGATGCGGCGACATGCGCGGATTGCTTGCGGGAGTTGCTCGACCCCGCCGATCGGCGATTCCGGTATCCATTTTTGAATTGCACTAACTGCGGACCGCGTTTCACGATTACGCGGAGGATTCCGTACGACCGTCCGCAGACTTCAATGGAAAAGTTCAAGATGTGCGCCGCGTGCCAGGCGGAGTACGACGATCCACTGAATCGGAGATTTCATGCGCAGCCGAATGCGTGTTGGGATTGCGGGCCGCGAGTTTGGATGGTTGGCGCAAATGGGATTGCGATGAACGGGTATGATCCCATTGCCGCATGCATTGATCGGCTGATGGCGGGCGACATCATCGCGATCAAGGGTGTGGGCGGATTTCATTTGAGTGTCGACGCTACCAACGAAGGCGCTGTGACGCGGCTGAGAGAGCGGAAGCACCGCTATGGCAAGCCGTTGGCGGTGATGGTGAGAGATCTGGAGGCGGCGCGGCCGATTTGTGCGCTGACCGCTGAAGAAGAAGCACTGCTGACTACGGTGGCGCGGCCGATTGTACTGGCGCGGAAGAGAGACGGGAGCAGAATTGCGGAAGGCGTAGCGCCGGGGGTTCCGTGGCTGGGGGTGTTTCTGCCCTATGCACCCCTGCAGCATTTGCTGTTTGCCGATGCACGAGTGACTGCCCTGGTGATGACCTCTGCGAATCTGAGCGAGGAGCCAATTGCGATTGACAATGACGAGGCGATGGCGCGGCTGGGTGGGATTGCCGATGCCTTCCTGATGCACGACCGCGAGATTTTGCAGCGTTGTGACGATTCGGTTGCAGCGGTGGTGGATGGTGTGCCGCAATTGATCCGGCGGGCATGTGGGTTTGTGCCGCTTGGCTTGCCTCTGAATTTCGAGTTGAAGCCTGGGCTGCCCCTGGATGTGCCTCCGCTGTTGGCCGTTGGCGGGCACTTGAAGAATGTATTCGCGCTGGCGTGCGGCCGGATGGTTTATCAGAGCCAGCATCTGGGCGATCTGGAGAATCTGACAGGCTTGGATTTCTTCAAGGAGTCGCTGGATCACCTGATGCGGACCTTCGAGATTGAACCAGAGATAGTGGTGCACGATTTGCATCCCGGATATCTATCGACAACGTGGGCAAAGGAATGGGCGCGCGAGCGCGGACTGAAGACGGTTGCGGTGCAGCATCATCATGCGCATGTGGCGGGGTGCATGGCGGAGCATGGGCAGACCAGTCCGGTGATTGGGTTGGCGCTGGATGGGACAGGATATGGGACCGACGGGAAGATCTGGGGCGGGGAAGTGCTGATTGCGCGGCTCGGAGATGCGAGCTCTGCCGGGTTTGAGCGGTTTGCGCATCTTGAGTATGTGCCGATGCCGGGCGGAGATGCGGCAGTAAAGGAGCCGTGGCGGATGGCGCTGGGGGCGTTGCACGCGGCAGAGTTTGATGTGGAGTCTGAACAGTTGGTGAAGTTGCTTGGAGCGACGGCGAGTGAAGTGCGAGTACTGAAGCGGATGATTGAGCGGGGGATTAACTCGCCGATGACATCGAGCCTGGGCCGGCTGTTTGATTCGGTTGCGGCGGTGGTGTTGAATCGGCGCGCAGTGGATTATGAGGCGCAGGCGGCGATTGAACTGGAGGGAATTGCCGTGGATGAGCGGGACCGGATTGAGCAGGGAGACTATCGGCCGGAGTTGCATTCGGCGGAGGTAGAGACAGGCAGCGTGGCTGTGATCAAGACGGGGAAGATGTGGAAGGCGATGCTGGAGGACCTTTGGCGCGGTGTGCCGGCGAGACGAATCTCGGCGCGGTTTCATGCGGGTGTTGCAGAGGGGTTTATCAATGCGGCGGGGAATGCACGGATTGAGACGGATATCAATACGGTTGCGCTGAGTGGCGGCTGCTTACACAACCGCAGACTGTCGCGGTTGCTGCGGGCTGGACTTGAAGAGGAAGGGTTCACGGTTTTGCAGCATCGCAATGTGAGTCCGGGGGATGGCGGACTGAGTTATGGGCAGGCTGCGGTTGCCGCGGCAATTTTGGCTCAGAGAGGTTAGTCATGGTTTGATCTTCTCTCAACGGCGCGCGGCAACAAGCCAAAACGGTTCCCCTTGGAGCGGAGTCGCAGATTCTCTCATTTCAACTGAAGCCTGGCTCGCGTCAGAATCTCTTCGATCACCGCGGTCTTGGCGTCAGCATAGTGCTGGACGGACGTCCATTCCTTCTGGGACAGGGCCGACTTGGCATTTGCGTAAAGTTCACGATCTGCGGCGTTGTTACGCAGCCAGTCGCGGAACATCAGCATGCGGTCGATTTCCGGACAACCAAATGAGAACACGTGCAGGTTTATGTCCGTGTAAGGACCTTTCAACATCCGGTGCTCGAACCAGTCGGTCTCTCGGATATAGAGCACATAGCCGGCTGATTCCAGAGTCGGCACGTATGCACTTTCCCGCGCCGAGTCAGCGACCACAAGAACCATATCGATGATTGGTTTGGCGGCGAGGCCCGGAACGGATGTCGAGCCAGCATGATCAATGCGCAACGCCAAGCTCCCGAGCACTGACCGAACCCTGGCAGCCTCACGCTTAAACAATTCGGGCCATTGAGGATCGTAGTCCAAAATCAGAATGCGGTTAGGCAAGGGCTTCAACGCTCCGGTGTTAATGGCCCAGAGGGATAGGCTCTGATCAAGAAGGAAAAAATCAGCCGGAGAGGCGGACTAGCTGCTGGGCTTCGAGGCGCGGTCCTAAGATTGAGATTCTTGGGATGCGGCCGCGGACCATCGCAACTTCATCGCAGCGGTGAAGGCGCGGGCAACTCTGGCAATCCTTGAAGATTTTGTCAGGCAGTTCGGACTTGTCTTCGACCGTGCGGAAACCGTACTTGAAGAAGAAGTCGGGAATGCGCGTGAAGAGGCAGACGGACTGGATGCCGTGTTCTTCTGCTTCCTCAATGAGCGCTCCGAGAATACGCCCGCCAGCGCCCTGGCTCTTGGCTTCAGGCTTGACCACGATGGAGCGGACTTCGGCGAGATGCGGGCCGTAAAGATGGAGCGCGCCGTTGCCGAGGAAGACCCCGCCATCGGACTCGGCCACCGTGAAATCGCGGATGTTCTCGCAGATTTCAGCGAAGGGCCGCTTGAGCAGCGTGCCGTCAGTAGAGAGCGAATTCACCAGGTCGTAGACGTTGGATGCGTCCTGGAGGAGAGCCTTACGCACCAGCATGGACGGCCTCCTGATCCTTATGCAATACAGGCAAAGTTGCAAGACGCTGCCGCAAGGCAGTCAGATCCTTGCGCACACGCTCGCGTGCCGTTCCGCCGATCACGTCGTGGCAATCCAGCGTGGCTTCGAGTGTAATGGCAGCAAAGAAGTCTTCTTCAAACTCTTCTCCGAACTGGCGCAGTTCACCGAGCGTGAGCGCGTTGAGTTCGACTCCCTTTTCAAGAGCAAACCGCACCGCATTGCCGATCTTCTCGTGCGCCGTGCGGAAGGGAATGCCCTTGTGGACAAGGTAGGTGGCCGCGGCCATCGCGTTCAGGTAACCGGATTGCGCGGCCTCCCTCATGCGCTCGCGATTGAACGTCAGCGCGGCGGTGAAGCGCGCCACGAGCGTGAGCATCTGCGGGACGAATTCGACCGCAAAGGCCGGCTCCTGAGTTTCCTGCATGTCCTTATTGTAGGCCAAAGGCAGGCCTTTGAGTTGCAGCGTGACAGCCTGCGCCGCTCCGTGGATACGGCCAACCTTGGCGCGAATCAATTCAGTGAGGTCGGGATTTTTCTTCTGCGGCATGGCGCTGGAGCCGGTGGAAAAGGCCTCAGGCAGCGTGACAAAGTTGTATTCCGCGGTTGCAAAAAGCGTGATTTCTTCTGCGAAGCGGCTCAGATGCAGGCCAACGAAGGTCAGCGCCTGCAGGTACTCCAGAATGAAGTCGCGATCGCTGGTTGCGTCGATAGAGTTGTCGGTCGGTCCCTTGAAGCGCAATTCCTTTGCGGCAATCGTGCGGTCGAGCGCAAGAGTTGCGCCTGCCACGGCGCCAGAGCCCAGCGGACAGTAGTTTAGTCTCTTCTTGCAGTCCATGAGCCGATCCAAATCGCGCATGAACATCTCGATATAAGCAAGGAGCCAGTGCGCCACGAGCACGGGTTCGGCGCGCTGTAGGTGCGTGTAGCTTGGCATGACGGCCTCATCGGCGCCCGCGGCCTTCTCGGCCAGCGCATTGATCAATACGATTAACGCATCGAGAGTTTGGCTGATTTGCGCGCGCACATAGAGCCGAAGGTCGGTGGCAATTTGCTCATTGCGGCTGCGACCCGTGTGGAGCTTGAGACCGAGTGAACCGATGCGGTTGACCAGGGAAAGCTCGACGAAGTGATGAATGTCTTCGGCTGAAGGATGATTGCGCACGAGGCCCTGGCCCGCTTCGGATGCGTGGTCGGCGGCGATTGAATCGAGCGCTTGGCGAATCGTTGCGCCTTCATCCTTAGAGAGGATACCAGCGGCGACGAGAGCGGAGCAGTGCGCCTTGCTGGCAGCAACCTCCTGAGGGAGAAGCCGCCAGTCGAAAACAATAGACCGCTGCCAGCGTTCGAAATCGGGATCGAGCGGCTCACGAAAGCGGCCTGACCACATCTTTACGGATTGTTGTTCGTTCGACATTGGTTTGTTTCTGATTCCTTAGTTCACAGTTTGATTGGTGTGCGTTTCTGTCTCTTCTGGCGTCGATGACGAGATTGAACCAGGATCGCAATCGCAGCCAATATATTGACCATGGCAGCGTGGACACTCTTCCCAATCGCAACCTACATGGTGATAGTGCCCGGGCAGTGCACAACAGTCATGACACCTGGGAGGGTCACCAATCAACACCCCATGGTGGTATTGACCAGGTTTGGGTGGTTCGTCTCTGCTCTCGCTTCCATACGGAATTGGTTCCATATCGCCGTCAACTGTCTTGACCGGCATCTTCACGCAACCATCCGCATCGTGCATTTCGAGTTCGCAGTATTTGCAAATAGCCACGCTATTCCTTCTCTTTGGCGCTATTCAATTTGGGCATCTCGCTGCCTTTGCTCAGCGTGAGCAGGCCGGCCGCGGCGTAGGTTAGGAGCTTATCGCGGGTGTCTGTGATGTCGAGATTGCGCATGGTGAGCTGGCCGATGCGGTCGCGCGGGGAGAAGATGGACTCGGTCTTCTCCATGCTGAGACGCTCGGGATGAAACGTGAGGTTGGGCGACTCGGTGTTGAGGATGGAGTAGTCGTTGCCACGGCGCAACTCCAGTGTGACTTCGCCAGTAATCGGTTGTGCGACCCAGCGCTGTGCGGATTCGCGGAGCATGATGGCCTGGGAGTCGAACCAGCGGCCCTGATAGAGTAGGCGGCCGAGCTTGCGGCCATTGTCGCGATACTGCTCGATGGTGTCCTCATTGTGAATGCCGGTGATGAGGCGCTCGTAGGCGATGAAGAGAAGCGCGAGGCCGGGCGCCTCGTAGATGCCGCGGCTCTTGGCTTCGATAATTCTGTTCTCAATTTGATCGGACATGCCGAGGCCATGGCGACCGCCGATGCTGTTGGCTTCGAGAAGCAGAGCAACAGGGTCGGTGAATTGGTGGCCACTGAGTGCGACGGGAAAGCCTTCTTCAAAGCGCACGGTGACCTGCTCGCGCACGATTTCGATATCGTCGCGCCAGGAGGCCTTGCCCATGATGGGATCGACGATTTTGATCGATGTGGAAAGGTGCTCCAGGTCCTTTGCTTCGTGCGTTGCGCCCAGGATGTTGGAGTCGGTGGAGTAGGCCTTCTCGGCGGACATCTTATACGCAAACCCTGCCCGCTGCATGAAGGCGGACATCTCGGCCCTGCCGCCAAGCTCGTCAATGAATGCGGAGTCGAGCCAGGGCTTGTAGACCTTCAGATCGGGATTTACCAGCAGGCCGTAGCGGTAGAAGCGCTCGATGTCGTTGCCTTTGAAAGTGGACCCGTCGCCCCAGATGTGGACGTCGTCCTCCCGCATGGCGGCGACCAGCATAGTGCCGGTGACGGCGCGGCCAATGGGAGTGGTGTTGAAGTAAGTAACGCCGGCCGTGCTGATGTGGAAGGCGCCCGCCTGGAGCGCGGCAATGCCTTCGCGGACAAGCTGGGCGCGGCAGTCAATGAGGCGAGCTTTTTCCGCGCCGTATTCGAGGGCCTTGCGCGGAATCTCATCGTAGTCGGCTTCGTCGGGCTGGCCAAGGTTGGCCGTATAGGCATAGGGGATCGCGCCCTTCTGCTTCATCCAATGCAGGGCGGCGGACGTGTCAAGCCCGCCGGAAAAGGCAATGCCAACTTTCTGGCCGACAGGTAGTGATTCAAGAATTACAGACATGCGTGGGAACAGCTCCTTGAGATTACAGACGACAGGTTACAGATGACAGTCAATGCAAAGAGCTGTCAGCTTTCTGCTAAGAATGGGCCTATTGGAAACTCGCTGTGTTGGCCAGGCCACCGAGCAACAACAGCAGCAATGCCTTCTGCGCATGCATGCGGTTTTCGGCCTGATCGAAGACGATGGACTGCGGGCCGTCGAGCACTGCGTCCGTGACTTCAGCATTGCGGCGCGCGGGCAGGCAGTGCATGAAGACCGCATGCGGCGCGGCCTTGGACATCAGCGCTTCGTTCACTTGGAACGGGCGGAAGATGGGCGCACGCTTGCTGGACTCGTGCTCCATCCCCATGCTGACACACACGTCAGTGTAGATGGCGTCCGCGTTTTCGGCGGCGGCTTGCGGGTCCTGCGTCAGACGAACTTCGCAGCCATTGGTCTCGGCGATTTCGCGGGCCTTGGTGACGATCTCGATGTCTGGCGAGTAACCGCGCGGCGTGGCCACGGTGACGTTGGCGCCGAGTTGTGCGCCGGTGAGCATCAGTGAGTGGCAGACGTTGTTGCCGTCGCCAACATAAGTGAAGTTGAGGCCGGCGACGGAACCGAAGTGTTCCTGCAGCGTCATGAAGTCGGCGAGGGCCTGGCAGGGATGCTCGAAATCAGAGAGCGCGTTGATGACGGGAACGCGGGAGTTGGCGGCCATCTCAACAATGGTGTCGTGCGCGTAGGTGCGCAGTACGATGACATCGACCCAGCGCTCGACATTGCGCGCCACATCGGCGATGGACTCGCGCTCACCAAGCGGCGAGTTGGTCTGATCGACGAAGATGGCGTTGCCGCCCATGGTGTTGATGCCGGTCTCGAAGGCGAGGCGCGTGCGCAGGCTGGCCTTCTCAAACATCAGCACCATCTGCTTCGCGTCGAGCGCATGGCGGTACTCGCGCGGACTGCGCTTGACGTCGTGGCCGAGCTTGAGAATGGCACGCACTTCGGCGCTGGAGAGATCGGCGATAGAGCACATGTCTTCGCCGGATAGACGCGCGGCGGCGGCAAGAATGTCTGGATCTTTCTGTACGGGCACTACGGTCTCCGGTCTGTCGAGGGTTGCGCGGCTAGCCATTGTTGTTGCCTCCTGAAGTGTGAGCTGCGGCTTCGGTTGAGCTGACGGATGCCGCATGTTCGGTGAAGATTTCGTCGAGCGCGGCGATGGCGGTGTCGACGTGTGCGCGTTCCAGGATATAAGGCGGCAGGAAACGCAACACCGTGTCGCTGGTGCAATTGATGAGAATGTGGCGCTTGAGCATTTCGGCGACGGTGAGCTTGGCGAGATCGGCGGAATCAAGTTCTGCCGCAACCATCAGGCCTTTGCCGCGCACATCGACGATGGCTTCGTGGCGCATGGCGAGCCAGCGAAGTTGCTTCTGGAAGTAGTCGCCAACCTCTGTTGCGTGGGCGAGCAGGTTTTCCTTCTCCATGTGATCGATGACGGCGATAGCAACGGCGCAGGCAAGCGGGCCTCCACCAAAAGTGGTGCCGTGCATTCCGGCATGGATGGCGCGCGAAACTTCTTCAGTGCAGAGGACGACGCCAAGGGGAATGCCGCCGGCGATTGGTTTGGCGAGGGTAGTGATATCGGGCTGAATTCCGTAGTGCTGATAAGCGCACCACTTGCCGGTGCGGCCCATGCCGGCTTGAATCTCATCGACGATGAGCAGTGCACCGGTGGAGCTAGCCAATGCGCGAGCTTCGGCAAAAAATTCCTGCGTGAGCGGACGAACGCCGCCTTCGCCCTGAATGGCCTCGACGAGGATGGCGCATACTTCGTTGGAGAATTTGGAGCGCAAATCTGCGACGTCGTTGAAGCGCACGAACTCGACGCCGGGCATCACCGGGGCAAAAGGCTCGCGGTACTTCTCCTTATAAGTGGTGGCCACAGAGCCAAACGTGCGGCCGTGAAAACTCTGCTCGAGCGCAAGGAACTTTGTGCCGATGTTAGCGCCTTCGCTGCGCTTGAGTCCGGCATAGGCGCGGGCAAGCTTAAGCGCGCCCTCCCAGGCTTCCGTTCCGGTGTTGGCGAAGAAAGCGCGATCGAGGCCGGTGCGCTCAGTGAGTCGCAGAGCGAGTTCAGCCTGTCCCTCGTGATAGAAGAGGTTCGATGTGTGAATGAGCGCGCGGCTCTGATTAATGATGGCTCGTTCAATGACGGGATGGCTGTAGCCGAGCGCGTTGACGCCGATACCGCTGAGCAGATCGAGATACTTGGTACCGTTCTCGTCGACGATGTGCACGCCTTCCCCACTGACAAAGAGGATGGGGTTGCGATCGTAAGTGGAAAGCAGAAGCTTGGCTTCCGCGGCGCGAATTTGATCGAGTTTGGTCATTTCCATTTCTCCGTATTTGCTCTGGGTCCGTTCTTGTGCGGACCGCTAGGCCACCATCACTTCGGTGCCTTGGGCTACGCGGGAACTGCATAGGTCGGGAAGGGAACCGGCAGCTTCAGCGGGAAGAATTCGTACGCGCTTTACGCCGTTCAAGAGAGCCTCACGGCAGGCGCTGAGCTTGGGCAACATGCCACCGGAGATGACGGCGCTTTTTGCCATCTCCGCAATCTGATCGATGGAGAGCCATCGGAGTACTTCGCCGTTTGCGCCTTTTACGCCGGGAACGTCCGTAAGAAAGACCAGCGCATCGGCGTGGCAGGCGATGGCACAGGCGGCAGCCATTTCGTCGCCATTAATGTTGTAGTACTGGCCATCGAATCCGAGAGCCATAGATGAGATGACGGGGACCGAGTTCAATTGCCAGATAGCGTCAAGAAGCCTGATATCACTGGAGACAATTTCACCCACGTAGCCGAGGTCGGGTGCGGTGCGTTTTCTGCGCGCGCGAAAGAGCAGGCAGTCGCCGCCGGAGAGACCAACCGCCGGTGTTCCAAGCGAGCCCAGAGCGGCGACGAGGGTCTTGTTGACCTTGCCGGCAAGAACCATCAGCGCGACATCGCGGGTTTCAGCGTCCGTGACGCGCAGGCCGGCAATGAATTCGCTCTGCTTGCCGAGGGCCTTCAACATGCGGGTCAACTGGACGCCGCCGCCGTGAACCACGGCCACCTGATTGCCGTCGCGCACGAGCTCCGTGATGGCCCGCATGGAACCGTCGAGGAGTTCCGGTGATTCGAGACCCGCTCCTCCTAATTTGACGACGTACTTCATTCCTTGCCCTCCGCTTTGGGTTTCATTCCAGGCCCTCAGCTTCGCCGTAGCCTTGCATCACATTCAGATTCTGCACAGCCTGAGACGATGCGCCTTTTAACAAGTTGTCGAGACAACTGACGATGACCGCGCGGCGACCGTCTGCGGATAGATGGAACCCGATGTCGGCGTAATTTGTGCGCACCGAATATTGGATCTGCGGCAGCGTTTTATCGTACAAGCGAACCATGGGGCTGTCAGCGAAAAAATCACGGAAAACGTGTGAGATGCTCTCCGATGTCTGCGCGCTGCCAAAGCGAACGTAGATGGTGGAGAGAATGCCGCGCGGAATGGGCAGCAGATGGGGCGTGAAGATAATTTCGCTTTCATCGACGCCGATCTGCTCAAGCAGTTCGCCGGTGTGGCGATGAGTGAAGACGCTGTAGGCGGAGAGATTGTCTGCCGCGTACATGAAATGTGTTTTCGCTGTCGGCGCTTTGCCTGCGCCGCTCACGCCGCTCTTGGAGTCGGCGATGATGCCGTGACTCAGGTCCACGAGTCCGGCGGCGACGAGAGGGCGGAGCGCGAGAATGATGGAGGTCGCATAGCAACCGGGGTTGGCGACAAGGCGTGCCGTCGCGATCTGCTTGCGGTGAAGCTCAGGCAGACCGTAGACGGCGATTGCTTGTGTTTTGGCGGCTACTTCAGAGTCTTCATCGTCGAAGCCATAGACGGCGCGGTTCGACGATTCATTCAATCGCCAGGCGCCGCTGAGGTCGATGACGCGCATGCCGCGTGCGAGAGCTTCCGGCACCCACTCACGCGATTGCTCGTGAGGCGTGGCGAGGAAAAGAACTTTCACGTCGAGATTGGTGAGCAAGTCCCATGAGAACGGCTGCATGCGGATGTTGCCGCTGTTGTGGCTGTCGGCGAGTTGCGGATGAATCTCGGCAAGAGGGACACCGCCACGCGCTTCGTCCTTCGCGTCAACTCGACCGGCGAAGACCGGGGGCGTGCCCTTGAGACGAGGATGATGCAGCAGCAGGCGCGCCAACTCTGCGCCCGCGTACCCTGTAACTCCCAGAACTGCGGTTTGTACTGTGTTGATCATGACTCCAGAATCGTCCTCAGCCGGGCTTCCACTTCGCCTGCCCGGCGCAGGTCTGCGCAGATGACCAGCACAGTGTCGTCGCCGGCAATGGTGCCCACCACCTCCGGCCATCCCTCGTGGTCAAGGGCCGCGGCGAAAGGCTGAGCCCCGCCCATCACCGTTCGCACGACAACCTGATTCATTGCCTGGCGCACGCGCAGACCGAAACTCTCAATCATCTCCGCGACGGAAGGTGGGGTGTCGTCTTCTGAGGCGATGCCATTTCCGCTGCTGGCGTTGGGCAGGGAATACCCGCCAGGACCTTTTGAGATCTGCAGTTCGTGAATATCGCGCGAAAGGGTGGCCTGCGTGACCTCAAAGCCGCGGCGGCGCAGCTTGCGGCGCAGCTCGTCCTGATTGGAAACCAGAGAATTGGCCACCAGGTCGGTTATCGCTTTGTGTCTTTGAAACTTCATCGCAGCTTTTCACCACTCCCGTTGCCGATTTTCAGGCAAAGGGAAAGCGCGGCTCGCAATGCTGCGGCCGCGCTTGTATAAATATACATCGAAATCGCATAAGTATGCAAAGCGATTTCGCTCAATCCAGTGAAACTATTTCGGAAAAAGCAAGCCTGGCTGGGTTCGCCCAATTTGAAGGCGGATCACTCGGCCTCGTGAAGGGAAGGAGTGGAGCGTTTCTTCAATACTAGAGCCTGCGGCAACGCATCATCAGGGCTTCGCCTGACTGAAATTGATAGAGAATCGTCGCATAGTTACTTATGAGATTCCTCGCCCGTTTCTTCATCCACGCTTCGCATCCCGCCCCCCGGGAAGGGCGATGAAGGAACGGCGAGCCGCACACAATTCAAGGCTCACGTCTCGACGCCTTTGCCGAGCCCTATTCTTCGTCGACTCCCATCAGTTCCACATCCGGCGGATATTCTACGGAAACTAGAAAGAGCCCTTTTGCCGGGGCGGTGGGGCCGGCGGCTGAGCGCGCTTGGGCGGCTATGATTTTTGGTATCCCTTCGGCGTTGAGACGGCCTCGGCCCACATCAAGCATGGTTCCAACCAGGTTGCGAACCATGTGGTGCAGAAAGCCATTCCCCCGAACGCGATAGACAAGCAGATTTCCGGCTTCAGTCTGACGTTGTTCCCAGGCCGAGGAGAAGATGGTGCGGATCGCCCCGTGCCTGCGTACCAGAGGTGTGTCTTCTTTTTGGGCCGGTTCCGTTCCCACATCCGCGATGCGGGTGGCGAGATCAGGATCGGTAGCTGCGAAGCTGAGGAAGTCATGTTCCCCCTCGAAAAGCCGTGCTGACCTTTGCAGAGCCTCGACGTCCATGGGCCACGGGCATGCGTGCGCATAGCGGGCAAGAGAGGGGGCGCAAATTGCGTCCCGAAAGACCCGGTACTCGTAGGTTTTTGCCACCGCCGAATGCCTGGCATGAAAGGTGCTTCGTACCGTCTTCGCCTCGATGATCCTTATAGAGGGGGGCAGGGTGCGATTGAGGGCGCGCTGCAGGTTTTCCGCAGGAATGCGGGCGTGCAGGGGAAAACTGGCCACTTGGCCCAGCGCATGGACGCCGGCGTCTGTCCGCCCTGAGCCTTGTGGCAGGGGAGCTTCGCCGGTAACCCGGCTCAGCGCCGCCTGAAACTCTGCCTGGACGGTGGACTCTCCAGGCTGCACCTGCCAGCCATGAAAATCAGTTCCGTCGTAAGCGAGGGTGAGTTTCCAGGTCTGCGTCGGTATCGGTCCGGATTGGTTGAAGTCGGTCAATGGATTGGTAAAGGCTGCAATTTGCGCTGATGGAAGGGTACCTGATGGGGCTCCGCCGGCGGCCTGGGGTAGGAGCCGGAGCGTCAGTGGGATATACTCAGCTTTCCGCTTATTCCAGCGATCAAGTCG